>DDWF01000275.1:805-19398 GCA_002345845.1 Betaproteobacteria bacterium UBA2293
CCCGCCGCTACTTCCGCGCCTTCGACTTGTTCGCCCTGAGCTCCGATCACGAACCTTTCGGCATGGTGCTGCTGGAAGCCATGGCCGCCGACCTGCCCATCCTTTGCTCAGATTGCGGCGGCGGCAAGGAGGTCGTCGGTGACCCGACGGCACTGTTTCCGCTCGGCGACGCGGCAAGCCTCGCCGAGCGTCTGGTCGCCCAGGTCGGCAACACCCGCGAAGCAGCGGCGCTGGATCGCCTGCGCACGCTGTTCTCCGACGAAGCAGCCCGCCGCAACTGGACGGGCATCCTGGCTGCGGCAGCCCTGCCGGACCTGGCGCTGGCATGAACGCCCAGCTCGCCACCGCTGCGCCGACTGCCCGCCTCGCGGTCGTCGCCTTCAGCTCGCTCGGCGACGGGCTGCTCTACGTGATGATGGCCGACAACCTGCGCCGCGCGGGCTTCGCCGTCACCTACTTCGGCGATCTTGTCTTCCAGCTGCGCGACTGGCTGCCGCAACTCGACATCCACCCCTACCCGGCACGCGACCGCTTCGACGAAGCACTCGACAGATTCGACCTGGTCGTCTGCAGTCCGCCGCAGTTCATCCGCGACAGCATGACCCCGGAAAGCACCGAGATCCTCCGTCGGAAGTGGCTGCTAATCTGCCAGAAGACCCCTGAAGCCTGGATCCACGATCACACCGAAAGCAGCCGCGAACGCTCCCCCGCAGCCGTGCATGCGCAGCTCGCGCCGCTGCTGAAAAGTGCTGGATCGATCCGCTACAAACGTTTCGACCACGAGAGCGTCGTGGAAATCACCCTCGACTACATGCGCACCCGCATGGGTCTGCCGCACGTGGACAAGCACGTAACCCTGAGCCCGCCGGCTGGCCTGATCCACCGGCGCCACGCACAGCGCGTGGTCATCAGCCCCGACTCGGCCGGCCCGGAAAAGAAGGACTGGACACCATCCCGCTTCCTGCGCCTGGGCAAGCGCCTGCAAGCCCGCGGCTACGAACCGCACATCGTGGTCGCGCCGAAGAATCACGATCGATGGTGGGGGTTGGTCGGCAATCAGTTCCCGGTACCCCGCTTCGACTGCATCGACGCCCTGGCTGCCTTCATCTACGAGTCACGATGCCTGGTCGCCAACGACTCGGGTAATGGCCACCTGGCGTCTTTCCTTGGCATTCCGACGATCACCATCTACCGCAAACAGAATCCACATTTCCACTGGCGTCCGGGCTGGGCGGCGGGCACCGTCATCTGCCCCCACCTTAGCAAGCCTTTGCTAGGAAAAGGCACGTGGAAGGCTTTCATTCCAATGCGCCGCATCCTTGCCGCGGTAGACGCCTACGCCCCCCCGGCACACTCATGAAATTCCTCCTCATAGACGGCATCAGCGGCGTTCCGCTCGGCAAGGAAATCTGCCAGAGCCTGATCGAGTCCGGTCACACCGCGCTTCATTTCGATGCGCTGCGCACACCACCGCGCTTCGCTCACGGCCTCATTTCCTCGCTGCTCAAGGCCCAGCAAAAGGTTTCCGATCGCGATGGCTTCCTCAGCTTCCCGCGCCTAGACATTGGCCAACTGGATAGCCTGCTACAGCGTGAGAAACCAAGCCACGTGCTGGTCATTGGTTTTGCCTACAAGTTCTTTGCCCCGGCGGCGCTGGCCGAAACAGTCAAACGGCACGGTGCGCAACTGCTGCTTTACGACACCGACAGCTGCAACCTGTACCCGAAACGCCGCGAGTTCATCCATTTCATCCAGGCTGAACTGCCCGTCTACAACCGGATTTTCTCCTTTTCCAAGGTCACCACCCGCTTCTTCCGTGACACCTGCGGACTGAATGCCAGCCACCTGCCCTTCGGCGCCCTGCCGCAACCATTGCCCCAAGCCCCCGGCGAAGAAACTTGCGACGCCCTGTTCGTCGGCAGCGCCGACCTGCGCCGCATCTTCCTGCTCGAGCACATCCGGCAGCACCTGCATATCCGCGGCAACCGCTGGCGGCGCAACTTTCCGCTGATGTCCAGCGAACTGCAGGCGCGCACCGACGACCGGCCGGTCTGGGGCGGCGAACTGCTGGACCTGCTGCAGCGTGCCCGGATCGTCCTCAACATCACGCGCACCGACTTCTATGGCGCCGAGACCGGCATCAACCTGCGTATCTTTGAGGCCCTCGCCGCCGGCAGCTTCCTCCTCACCGACTATTGCCCGGAAGTCGTAGAACTGCTGCAACCCGGCCTGGAAATCGAAACCTTCCGCTCGGCCGAGGAGCTGACCGACAAGGTGCGCTTCTACCGTGCCAACGACACCGCACGCCGACGCATTGCCGAACAGGGTCACGCCGCTTTCCTGGAGCGCCACACCTGGCGGGCGCGCATAGGCCAACTGCTTAAGAACATCGAATGAACATCCTGTCCAGTTTCAAACGCCATCCACTGGCCACCGCCTTCGTCGCCAGCCTGCTGCTGTCGCTGGTCAGCCTGTCCGGCTTGGTCGGCCCGAATCGCGACGGCATGCTGTACATCGAGACGGCGAACATCTTCAACGAGGAAGGACTCGCAGCCGCCAAAGCCAATTTCGACTGGGTTTTCCTGCCCGTCGCCATCGCACTGTTCAGCCGACTGAGCGGACTGGAGACCGAACTCGGCGGCTATGTACTTAACGCCTTCCTGCTGGCCGGCGCTGCCGCCAGCTTGGTCGCCATCACCCGGCGCCAGTTCCCGGAAGCGACGACGGCCGCCGTTTTTGTCGCCATCGCACTGCCCGGACTCAATGAGTACCGCTTCGATCTGATCCGCGAGAACGGCTACTGGTTCCTCTGCCTGCTTGCCGTCGCCGCTGCCCTGCGCTGGCGCGACTACAGGACCTGGACGAACGCGCTGCTACCGCAACTGTGCCTTGCCGGCGCGGCCCTGTTCCGGGTGGAGGCAATCGTTTTTCTGCCGGCCCTGGCACTTTGGGGTTTGACAAGCGAAGCCTCAGACAGGGGAGCCAGTATCCGTCACGCCGTCCAGCTCAGCAGCCTGACCCTGCTGGCGATCGCCGTGGTCGGTCCCTATCTGCTGTTGCACGGCGTCGAACTGGCGCGTCGCCTGGCCGAATATCTCGCGGCGGTCGACCCCTCTGCCGAGAAGGCTAAATTCGCCGCCGCCACGACAGCTCTGGCGGCGGTCCTCCCCACCTACTCCGCCGACGAGGTCAGCTCCATCCTGTTCTTCGGACTGCTCTCGATCATTCCGGCGAAGTGGCTGGAGATGCTTGGCATCTTCCTGATTCCGCTGGCCTATGCGCTGCGCCCGTCCCGTTTCCGCGAGCGCCTCGCTGCCTGGAGCCTGTCCGGCTACCTGTTCCTTATCTACCTGCTGGTGCTGACTGCCTTCGTCACCTACCAGCTCTTCCTTACCGGCCGCTATGTCAGCTTCCTTGCCATCCTGACGCTACCGCTGATCGCCGTAGGCCTGCACGACCTGGTAGCCCGCTGGCCAAGGCTGAAATGGCCATTGATCGCGCTCTGCGTAGCGCTGGCGCTCGGCCATGTCGTCTCCCTGTCTAAGGACAAGAAGACACAGTTCCGCGAAGCCGGCCAGTGGCTGGCCAGCCAGACGCAGATGCAGGAAAGCATCTATCTCGACAGCCCGCGCACCGGCTACTACGCTGGCAAGGCCTATCGCAAGCAACGCCACATCAAACTGAAACGCGGGCAGATCGAGGAAGCTATCCGTGCCGGCCGGTATAGGTATTACGTCTTCGAGGTCCGCCGCAAGGACAAGGAACTGGAGCCCTGGATCGCCACCCTCGGACTGCGGGAGATTAAGCGCTTCAGCAACCATACTGGGGATGCGGTGGTGATCTTCCAGCGCGCCCCGACGCCATGACTCTCTGACGGATACGCCCATGGATGAACTGAACCCCACCCCGCCGACCTTCCCGACGCAGACGGTCACCACGAACAGTGGCAAGCGCTTGGAGGCCTTCGTCGGCGACGAGATAACCGAGCAGATTACCCTTCGCGGCGAGTACGACGGCCTGGCCCTGCAATCCCTGCGGGAAGTGCTCGGTCGCCTGCGGCCACGCACCAGTCTCGACGTCGGTGCCAACATCGGCAACCACGCCGTGGTCATTGGCGAACAGTCGGCCAGAGTCGTCGCCTTCGAGCCCATTCCCGCCGTCTTCGCCCTGCTTGACCGCAATCTCCAGCACAATCTCGGCCCCCGCGGGCAGGCCTTCAACCTGGCGCTGTCCGACTGCCAGGCCGAGTTGGCGATCTCTGTCGCCAGTTCCGGCAATCTGGGCTCGTCCTCGCTTGAATCGGTGAGTGGCGAGCAGTTCACGCAAACCATCCAGGCTGTATTAGGTGACGACTTCCTGGCCAAAAACGACATCGTCGACATCGATTTCATCAAGATCGACGTCGAGGGACACGAAGGCAAGGCGCTGCTCGGCCTGCAGCGGACCATCGCCCGCGACCAGCCGTTAATCATCCTCGAATGGCGCCACCCGAAGACCATCACCGACTTTCGCCAGCAGAACCTGTTCGACGTGCTGCTGCCCGGCTACCAGGCGCTGGCGCTGGTCGATCTGGCGAGCAAGAAGCTCTATCCGCGCACCCTGCTCGGTCGCCTGCAACGGCTGCACCGGCGGCTGCGCAAGCCGCAGTGGTGTCTCAGCGACTTCAGGCCGGAGCGCAAATTCTCGAATGTTTATCTGGTGCCGGCGAGGCACCTAGAACTATTCCGCAGCTTTCCCCACCGGCCCCTGGTCAATTGACTCCGCCTCAATCGCCGGGAACTGCACCCTGCAACCATTGTGTCAGCGGAGAACCGTCCGGCCAGTTGCGCAGCAGCCGGTGCCTGTCGCGCTTCCAGGCACTTCTGAAGCTCACCTCGGCACGATGTTCGACCATTGCATCGAGATCGATCAACACGACCTGACCGGCGTACCACAGCAGGTTTGTCGCCTTAAGGTCTCCGTGGGTGATCTGCAATCGATAGAGGGTTGCAAACAGGCTGGCTAATGCCTGTTGCTGAGGTGATGAAGGTTCCTGCGCCGGATCCAGGCTGTCCAACAGATTGGCTCCCGGGCAATGCTCGACTATCAGAAATGCCCGCCCGCGTAGTGGCCCGGCACGCTCCTCGATCAGTGCCAGCGGCCGTGGCGTGGCGATACCGTAGAAAGCCAGCCGGTGCGCCGCCTGCCAGGAATGCCAGGCGCGGCTCGGGCGCCAGGCACGCGACACAGCATGGCGCCAGTGCTTGAGGTTATAGCGTTTGACGACCAGGGTACGGCCAGCCACCTCGACGGCGGCGACGGTACAGGTACCACCGTCCTTGAGCAAACGGCCAGCGGCCATCGCCGCATCCGGATCGGCGAGCAACGACTGCAGTTCATCCTGTTCTTCTCGCAAGACGACCGAAAAACGGCGGAAGTCACGAGTGACGGCGAACTGGCTGCAGTCGCGCACGGTTTTCGCCAGGAAGTGGCGCAGACGGCCCTGGCGGGCGACATCGACGGCACGGCCGAGAGCAGCAACATCGACCGGCCGCGCGTAGGCCTGCAACAGCTCACCCTGCCGTTCATCCCAATCCGGCGTCAGCTGGGCCAGGAACAGTGCCAGGTTATGGGCTTGCGCGGCGGCCGAGGCAGCACTGCGCACGCCGTCGCCGTCGATCAGCAGCAGATGTGCACCGTAACGCAGGAAATTGCCTGGATGCAGGTCGTGATGAACCACGCCTGCCGCATGCATTCGCCCGAGCAGGGCCATGGCCGGCAGCAGGGGGCGCGGATCGTCAGCCGATAATGGCTGTTCGTCAAGCGCGACGGCGCCGTCCAGATATTCGCTGAGCACCAGATAGGCACCGTCGGCGACAGGAGCGGCAAAGTACACCGCCGGCGTTGGCAGGGCGGCGGCCTGCAAGGCGGCCAAGCCGGCCCGTTCGCGCTCGCCGTGGCGCACGGCATCCTTGCCGATGAACAATTTGGCGAATACTTTCTGCCCGTTCCACAAGGCTATCCCCGCCAGGCGCCGGCCCGGTAGCAGGCGCAATAACTGGGCGAAGGTCAGCCAACGGCCATCCGGCAGCGCGATCTCGAACGGCAATACCGGCTGCCGACCGGCATCACGCAATGCCTGGAGCACCACAGCATTGCTCATTCGCGCCCCGCGAAGAATTTCAGCACCTTGCCGACAATCTTGCGGTCGGCCGCGGTCAGCCGCCGCCCCTGCACGTAATCGAGATAGAAACGCAGGCGCTGCGGACGCGACAGCTGGTATTTGGCCACCTTGTCGAGACAGGCCAGATCCTTGATTTTGCGATATTCGAGGAAAGGCCCCCACCAGGTGCTGCCGGCCGGGCAGTCGATAAAATACAGCCGCGGCGGCTCGCCGCGATCGACCAGCAGGTTGCGCCATTTCAAGTCGTTGTGGGCGAAACCGGCGGCATGCATGTTGCGCGTCGCCTGCGCCAACTGGCTCGAGACGGCAGCGACCCAACGCCCGTCCTTGAGCCGCGGATCCGCGTCGCGCGCCATTTGCGCCATATCGACGGTATCCGCCAGCTCCTCGGTGATCAATGCCCCACGCACGAACCGGCCGCCGCAGCGTTCCAGTCCATAAGCCGCCAGCCGGGCAGTGGGAATGCCCCAAGCCTGGAAGGCCAGCAGGTTTTCCCACTCCTTCTGCACCGGTGGTTTCAGCAGCCGGCTACGCAGGCCGAAGCAGTTGCGCAAAGGGTTGCCACGGTCGCCGACATAACGTTTGACGTAGTAGCGGCGTCCATCGAGGGTGACCCGCAGCACGCTGCTCAGCGGCGACTTGGCAATCAGTTCGCCGTTCAGCGTAAAAACCGCGTCAAGACTGGCAAAGGCCTTGCCTATCGCGGGCGGCAAGGCCGGATCGACCCACCAAGAACTCATTTGCCCGCCCCCGGGGCATACTTGCGCTGGTAGCGTTCCTGCAGGCGTTCGCCTTCGCTGGCCAGGTGGCGCAACAGCGGCGCCTCATCACGCAGAATCTCGCGCAGCGGCCGTTCGAAGTAGCCGCGCAGAAAGCGCAGGAAATCGCGGCGGGTCAGGCCGATCTCCAGCGCCGAAAAATACAGCGCCGCCAGGTCCTTGTCGCGCCAGCGCCGTGGCGTCGCCGCCCGGCACTGGGCCCGGTGCAGGTCGATGATCGATAGCCGGAAGGCGTCCGCCGTCGGCGCCGGATCGAGATGCAGCAGGAAATGGCAGATGTAGAAATCGCGGTGATTGACGCCGGCCCGATGCATGCGCCCGGCCATCCCGGCAACACGAGCGAGCAGCGCCCGCTTCAGCGCTGGCGCCGGCGGCTGTTGCGGCCAGTCGTGGCAGAAATCCTCGAGGCTGATGGTCGGCGCCAGTTCCTCGGTGACGATGAACGAGTGCTCGCGCGCCGGGTTCCAGCCGCGCCGAGCGTAGGCTACCGCGCGCATGGTGGCGACATCGGCCTGCTCCAGGCGGTGGATGGCCTGCCACTCGTTGGCCGCGCCGAGTACCGGCAGGCGCAGCGAGAACAGATTCTTGAAAATCTCGCCCCAGCCGATGCCGCGGTGAATCTTGACGAAGTAGCCACGCCCGGCGACCTCGGTGCGCAGCGTGCGGCGCCCTTCCAGTTCGCGGAACACCTGCCCCTGCAGCGCTTCGACGGCGACGAACGGGTCCTTCCCGGCCCACAGCTCGGCAAAAGGCGCTTCAAGTACCAGTTCGGCGGCCATCAACCGCGCTCCGCCAGGATGATGTCCGCCGCCCGCTCGGCGTTGCTGTAGATGTCGGCCGTCTCGGCGAAAGCCAGAGCCCTGGCCTGCCAGTGCCGGCGCTCATCGTCGTGGCGCAGCATGCGCTGTAACAGTTGATCCATCTCGGCCTGGACGAAGGGCTCGGGAATCACCAGGCCGCCATCGGCCTCGCTGATGTAATGCGCGTAGCCGCAGATCGCCGAGCACAGGACCGGCAGGCCGGCGACCACGGCTTCGAGCAGCACGGTGCCGGTATTCTCGTTGTAGGCCGGGTGCACCAGCAGGTCGGCGCCGAGCAGGAAGCGCGGAATATCGCTGCGCCCCTGCAGGATACTGACCTGCTCGGCCAGCCCCAGCGAACGCGCCAGACGCAGGAAGGTGCTCGGTTCGTCCTGGCCGATGGCGATCAGCCGCGTGCGGTTGCGCAACTCGTCCGGCAGGTGGGCCAGCGCCTGCAGCGAACGGTCGAGGCCCTTGGTCTTGAAGCCGGAGCCGACCTGCAGCAATAACAGGTCATCAGCGGCCAGCCCGAACTCGGCACGGAATTCGGCGCGGATCTGCGGTGCCTCGGGCGGTGCACGCCGATCCGGCGCAATACCCGGCGGCAACAGATGGAAGCGCTCCTTGGGCGTGGCGTAATGCTTTTCGAAGAACGGTTGCTGTACTTCGGAAATCATCAGGATCTGCGTCGAGTTGGCCGGCGCGAACACCGCCCGCTCGTAGGCGGAAAAATGCCGGTAGCGCCCGGACAAGCGGTAGAAGGGATTGCGCAGCGTCTGCGCCTTCTCCTCGTAGCACGGGTCGGCAGCGAAATAGACATCGAGCCCCGGCATTTTGTTGAAGCCGATGACGCGTGCCACTGGCCGCGCTGCCAGATCGCGCGCCACCCAGGCAGTGAACTTCTCGTAACGACTGGCATTGGTCAGCGCCTTGACCGGCACCCGGATCACTTCGAATCCGTAGGGAATATCGCCCTCCCAGCTCAGCGTATAGACCCGCACCGCATGGCCGCGCGCCTGGCAAGCCAGGGCGATGCGCAGAAAGTCGCGCTGCAGGCCACCGAAGGGGAAGTATTTATAGAGGCAGAAGGCAAGCTGCATCGTGCATCCAGTAGACATCCGGCGCGGGGAAGGCTTGGTCCGCCTGTCACCCGGGGCTCAGCGGAGGGTGCCGGTGACGACACGGGAGCCAACAGGTGAAAAGTGGTGGTGATGGGCAGAATCGAACTGCCGACCTATGGGTTATGAATCCATCGCTCTAACCGACTGAGCTACATCACCACGCTAGAGGGCGCGGATTATAGTGGAGCGGCGGCGAGACGGTCAACCGCGTTATAATCGGCGACTTTTCCGCAGTCCGGCTGTCCAACGACGCCACCGTTCCAAGAACTCACCCCATGCCCAAGAAACTGTTCATCCGCACCTTCGGGTGCCAGATGAATGAGTACGATTCGGACAAGATGGCCGACGTGCTCAACGCCTCCGAAGGGATCGTCAAGACCGACAATCCCGAAGACGCCGACATCATCCTGTTCAACACCTGCTCAGTGCGCGAAAAGGCACAGGAGAAGGTGTTCCATGACCTCGGCCGGATCAAGCACCTGAAGAAGCTCAACCCGAACCTGGTGATCGGCGTTGGCGGCTGCGTCGCCAGCCAGGAGGGCGAAGCCATTGTTGCCCGCGCGCCGTATGTTGACGTGGTCTTCGGTCCGCAAACGCTGCATCGGTTGCCGCAACTGATCGCCGAACGCAAGGCCGGCGGCAAGGCGGCGGTCGACGTCTCCTTCCCGGAAATCGAGAAATTCGATTCGATGCCGCCAGCAGACGTCAAGGGCGCCTCCGCCTTCGTCTCGATCATGGAAGGCTGCTCCAAGTTCTGCACCTTCTGCATCGTCCCCTACACCCGCGGCGGCGAAGTGTCGCGGCCGTTCACCGACGTGCTGACCGAAGTCGCCGACCTCGCCGCGCAAGGCGTCGGCGAGGTGACGCTGCTCGGCCAGAACGTCAATGCCTACCGTGGCGACCTGGACGGCAGCGAAGAAAAAGCCGACCTGGCGATGTTGATCGAATACCTCGCCGAGGTGCCGGGCATCGAACGCATCCGTTACACCACGTCGCATCCGCGCGAGATGAGCCAGCGCCTGATCGACACCTACGCCACCCAGCCGAAGCTGGTCTCGCACCTGCACCTGCCGGTGCAGGCCGGCTCGGACCGCGTGCTGGCAGCGATGAAGCGCGGCTACACAACGCTTGAATACAAGTCCATCGTCCGCAAGCTGCGCGCGGCGCGGCCGGACATCTCGCTGTCCACCGACTTCATCGTCGGCTTCCCCGGTGAAACGGACGAGGATTTCGAGAAGACCATGAAGCTGATCGACGACGTCGGTTTCGACGCCTCCTTCTCCTTCGTCTACAGCCCGCGCCCCGGCACGCCGGCGCTGGAACTGGTCGATGACACGCCGGCCGACGTCAAGTCGGCGCGCCTCTCCCGGCTGCAGAAACGCATCGACGAGCAGGCCCAGGTGATCAGCCAGGCGATGGTCGGCAGCACCCAGCGCGTGCTGGTCGAGAGTCTGTCGAAGAAGGACGTGCTGGAACTGGCCGGTCGTACCGACAACAACCGCATCGTCAATTTCGTCGGCAATCCGCGGCTGATCAACACCTTCGTCGACGTCCGCATCACCTCGGCCCTGCCGCACAGCCTGCGAGGCGAAATTGTCATCCGCGAAGACTAGCAAGCCGGCGCCAAAGAGCCGGCCGGTCGATCTGGCCCTGGTGCCGGTGGACAACGGCCAGCTGGCCAACCTGTGCGGGCCGCTGGACGAGAACATCCGGCAGATCGAGACCGGCTTCGACGTCGTCATCCGCCGGCGCAACGAGCGTTTTTCGATCACCGGTGAGAAAGCCCAGCTGACCGCCGACGCGCTGCGCCACTTCTACGCCATGGCGCGGGCGCCGCTGTCGGTCGATGAAATCCAGCTCGGCCTGATCGAACTGACCAATGCCCCGGTGCGCCGCGTCAATACCGGCGGCGGCCTGACCGACGGCCCGCAACTGATCACCCGCAAGACCGAACTGCACGGCCGCACACCGCGCCAGGTCGCCTACCTGAAGGCGATCCAGGAGCACGACATCACCTTCGGCATCGGTCCGGCCGGNNGCCCCGCCGGCACCGGCAAGACCTATCTCGCCGTCGCCTCGGCCGTCGACGCCTTCGAGCGCGATCTGGTCGAGCGCATCATCCTAACCCGGCCGGCGGTCGAGGCCGGCGAGCGTCTCGGCTTCCTGCCCGGCGACCTGACGCAGAAGATCGACCCCTACCTGCGCCCCTTGTACGACGCGCTGTACGACCTGATGGGCCATGATCGGGTCAGCAAGCTGTACGAGAAGCACGCCATCGAGATCGCCCCGCTGGCCTTCATGCGCGGGCGGACGCTGAACCACGCCTTCATCATCCTGGACGAGGCGCAGAACACCACGCCGGAACAGATGAAGATGTTCCTGACCNNCGACATCACCCAGATCGACCTGCCCAAGGGGCACAAGAGCGGCCTCAAGGAAGCCATGGAGGTGCTCGACGGCGTCCGCGGCCTGGCCTTTACCCAATTCAAGAAGGAAGATGTGGTGCGCCACCCGCTGGTCGCCCGCATCGTCGAAGCCTATGAAAAGCGTCAGCCAGCGGCTTAACCTGTCCGTGCAATATGCCTGTAACCGCGACGGCCTACCCTTGCGGGCGGATTTCGTACGCTGGGCGCGCGCCGCGCTGGTCGGCGGCGGCGAGATCACCATCCGCCTGGTCGACGCCGACGAAGGCCAGGCGCTGAACAAGGAATACCGCGGCAAGGACTACGCGACCAACGTGCTGTCCTTTCCCTATGACACCGAGCCGGTGGTGCTGGGCGACCTGGTCATCTGCCCGAGCGTCGTAGGGCGCGAGGCGACCGAGCAGAACAAGCCGCTGGCGGCCCATTACGCCCACCTGACGGTGCATGGTATGCTGCATTTGCAAGGCTGGGATCATGACAACGACGAGGATGCCCAGGCAATGGAAGACGAAGAAAGGGAGATTCTCGCCGCCTTGGGGTATCCAGACCCCTATGCGGTCTAAACATCATGGACAGTGACAGTAAACCCGGCTTCATCGAACGCCTGACTTCCCTGCTGCTGCGCGAACCCGAGGATCGCCAGCAGCTGATACAGATTCTCTATAGCGCCTACGAGCGCAGCCTGATGGATGCCGATGCGCTGACCATCATCGAAGGCGCGCTGGCCGCTTCGGAAACCCGGGTCACTGACGTGATGGTCCCGCGGGCCAAAATGGGGGTCATCAATGTCGACGATCCGCTCGACGAAATCCTGCCGCTGGTCATCGACAGCGGCCACTCACGCTTCCCGGTCATCGACGGCGACCGCGACAACGTCCTCGGCATCCTGCTGGCCAAGGACCTGCTGCACATCCACAGCGAAAAAAACTTCTCGCTGCGCGACTGGCTGCGCCCGGCCGTCTTCATCCCCGAATCGAAGCGCCTGAACGTGCTGCTGCGCGAATTCCGCGTCTCGCGCAACCACATGGCCATCGTCGTCAATGAATATGGCAGCATCGCGGGCCTGGTCACCATCGAGGATGTGCTCGAACAGATCGTCGGCGACATCGAGGACGAATACGACTTTGACGAGGCCCACGACAACATCCGCGTCGACTCCGCCGGCCGGTACCGGGTCAAGGCGCGCACCGAGATCGAGGACTTCAACAACGCCTTTTCGACCCATTTCACCGACGACGAGTTTGACACCGTCGGCGGCCTGATCCTGCGCCATCTCGGCCGCGTGCCAAAACGCAACGAGAGCGTCGATATCGACGGCATCCGCTTCCAGGTCCTGCGCGCCGACAGCCGCCGGCTGTACACGCTGCTCGTCGACCCGCTGTCCAAACCCGAAACCGGTGCTGAAAACCCTGCTGGCTAGCGGGCGTCCAACCCGCTACCTGCTCGCCGCCATCATCGGCGCGGCCGGGGTGCTGGCCTACGCGCCATTCGACCTGTTCTGGCTGGCGCCGCTCGTCTGGCTCGGTCTGTTCCTGCTGCTACGTAACGCCGCCAGCGTCCGCCAGGCGGCGCTGAGCGGCTTCGCCTTCGGCCTCGGCTTCTTCCTCTGTGGTGTTTCCTGGGTTTACGTCAGCCTCTCGGTGTTTGGCGGCATGCCGTGGTGGCTGGCCGGCATCGCCGCCTTCCTGTTCTGCACCGTGATGGCACTGTTCCCGCTGCTCGCCGGTGCAGCCTTCAAACGCTGGCAGCCGGTGGCCGACTGGCGCCAGGCGGCCTTCTTCGCCGTCCTGATCGCCAGCGGCGACTGGCTGCGCAGCTGGATTTTCACCGGTTTTCCCTGGCTCGCCGCCGGCTATTCGCAGACGCCACCCAGCCCGCTGGCCGGCTTCGCGCCGCTGCTCGGCGTCCATGGCCTGTCGCTGCTGGTCGTTCTGGCCGGCGCCCTGCTCATCTGCCGCTGGCGCGGCGCACTGGTGGTCGTCACCATCCTCGGCGCCGGTTTCGGCCTTCGTCAGATGGCATGGACGATGCCCGACGGCGAGCCGATCCGCGTCGCCTTGATCCAGGGCAATGTGCCGCAGGAAATGAAATTCCGCCCGGAAGCGCTGATCCGCACGCTGAACCTGTACCGCGAACTGATCGAAGCCCATCCGGCGCAACTGACGCTGCTGCCGGAAACTGCCATTCCGATCTTCTTCGAGCAACTGCCGGCCGACTACATCGCCGCACTGAAAACCGCCGTCGCCCGCCACGGCGGCGACCTGATCCTCGGCACCCTGACCGGCGATAACGAGCATTACTGGAACAGCGCCCTGAGCATCGGCAGCTCGCCGCTGCAGATCTACAGCAAGACGCATCTGGTCCCCTTCGGCGAGACCATTCCGCCCGGCTTCTCGTGGTTCATGCAACTGGCCACCATTCCGATGTCTTCGTTCGAACGCGGCCCGACGCAGCAACCACCGTTGAATGTCGCCGGCCGCCAGGTGGCGATCAACATCTGCTACGAGGATGCCTTCGGCGAGGAAATCATCGGCGCCCTGCCGCAGGCCGGCATTCTCGCCAACCTGTCGAACACCGCCTGGTTCGGCCGCTCACTGGCCCAGCCGCAGCATCTGCAGATTGCCCGCATGCGCGCCATCGAGACCGGCCGGCCGATGCTGCGCGCAACCAATACCGGGATGACCGCGGTGATCGCGCCGGACGGTGCGGTGACGGCGATCCTGCCGCCCTTCACCCAAGGCGTGCTGCAGGCGGAAGTAACGGCCTACCAGGGGCTGACGCCCTATGCCCGCTTCGGCAACGGCCCGGCCCTGGTGCTGCTCGTGCTGCTGCTTGGCCTGGCTAGCCGCCGCGGGCGAGTTTGACCACTTCGCGCTGAACCAGCGTATCCATCAAGCGGTGGGCCTCATCGCTCACTTCCCGACCATCGTGGTAGAGCAGGGTCACGGCAAACGGCCCGTCGCCGGTGGCGAGGACGGCGATATTGTCCGGACTGACCGTCGAACGCCCGAGATGGCGGGCGGTCGGCCAGCGGATGTCGCCGTAGGCGTGATAAACCAGTTCGGAACAGACGATGCGGTCGGTCGACTCGACGTCGAAATTGAAATCGTAGGCCTTGCCGACCTGACGCAGGGCCTGCAGCACTACCTCGATCCGCTCCGCCGGTGTGGCCGTGCGCGGACGCAGCACGGCCAGGTCATCGACATTGACGAAATGAACCAGGGTATTCATCTTGACCCCGCCGCGCAGCGCCTCGACCACCCCGCGCCCCTCACGGATGTGCCGTTGATGCGGGCGGACCACCGGATGCTCCCAGATGCCCAGCTCGCGCAGTTCGGCCTCGCTGCCGACCCAGACTGCGGCATGCCCCCAGTGACCGGGAATGAAAGCGTCGGTCAGGCGGAAGGGCGTTTTTTCCAGCAGGATGTCGCCGGCCTGCACCGCCCCGGCGACCTTCTCGATCACCTGCGGCTGCGCGTCCAGTTTGCCGCGCCGCGACTCGACCAGGCCAACCGCGTTGCCGAAGAGCATGCTGTAGAAATTGATGCCTTCGTTTTTCAACTGGTTCAGCGTATCGATCGACAGCACGCCGAAGAAACCCATCAGGTTCTCCGCATAGCCGACCGGGCGGACCCGACGCACCATGTTGTATGAGGGACTCTGGGCGATCAGGGCGGCGACGTAACGCTCGTCGGGATTGCTCGAAGCGGCCAGCCAACCGCCGTTCCGCTCATGCCAGACCAGCCCCCGGCGCACCCGCGAACGATTGACGGCCGAAGCGAAGGAGGCCGAAATCCGCGTCAGTTCACCGTGCGGAATGGCAAAACCAGTGTCCTTGCGGTTCAGGTGCTGGCGTAGCGAGGGCGTCGCCCGGTAGAGGCCGACGGCCGTCAGGTAATTGTCGTAAAGGATCAGTGCCGCCGCCAGCGACATGGCAATGCCGGTGGCCTGGACCCGGGCGCTGGCCTCGTCGGTCGGCACCGGCAGGTCCAGCCAGCATTCGTAGCGAGTAGCCAGTTCGAGCAGCGCCCGGCGTTGTTCCAGCAACTCCGCCGCGCCCTGGTTCAGGCGACGCAGATTGCCGCCGGACAAGGGTTCACCGCGGGCGTCGGCAGCTTTCAGATCAGCCAGGAAGGCAATCCCCTGCGCACGCAGACTGAGCGCCTCCTCGGTCAACACCTGGAACGCCCGGACCTGGAACGCCATCCCGGCCGTCGAGAAATCGCCTTGTGCGGCCGCCGCGCAGACATTGCCGCCGACGGTCTGGACGATGGGTTCATCGGCCCAAGCCGGCAGGGCCAGCGCTCCGCACAACAGGCAGGAGGAAATCAGCTTCTTCATCGGCGCACCCACGAAACAATCGTGGCGCGATATTACATCGCAATATCCTGCCGAAAAAGCGTCACTCCTGGCTCAGGTTGTCCGCAGACGCAGGGCTGCCTGCTCCAGGCGCTGCTTCTCGGCCAGCACCTTGTTGGCGTAGCGGCGATCCGGATCGCTGAGGGCGCCGCCGAACTGCTGCAAGCCTTCTTCCAGGCCGCCCATGCGGTTAATCGATTCACGCAGGACGCGGGCGCCAACCTGAACATTGATCTGCGGGTCGAGGAAAGCCGAGGGATCGGCCTCTTCCGGCAACTTGTCGGTGTGGAAGCGCGGCACCACCTGCATCAGCCCCTGGGCGCCATAACCGCTCTGGGAAAAGGGATTGAACCCGGACTCGACGCCGATCACGGCGATGATCAGCAGCGGATCGAGATGCAGATCGCGGCCGACTGCCTGAGCAGTGGCGAAAACCGGCAGCAGGGCATCGCTGGCGACGCGATAGCGGCGCGAGACGAAGTTGAGAGCGCCCTGCATGCGCGGCGTCAGCGCCGTCGTATCGGTGACTTCGGAAGGCATTTCGGGTTCTTCGGCAATCGATGCCTCGACCGGCGAAACCAGGAGTTTCAAGGAGTCGGTCAGGCCGCTGTGGCCAGTTTGCAGGCCAATCAGGCCAATGACCAGGATCAGACCGGCGACCATCAGTGCCTTGCGGAACAGATCACCGATCAAAAGGGAAACCCGCTGGAAAGCGGGGGCAAGAATAGTCGTAGCGAACATGCGACCTCCTTCACAGTTGCCACCGACGAAAGACTGCGACGTCGGCGAACGGTTACAGGGGATACGACATCGGCGGCCAAAAGGAAATACGGGCCGGAATCCCTTGCCACTACGCCGTAGGCGGAGCCGGGAACCGATGTTGCACCGCAACATGAAATGCATTTTATTGATTCAATTGAACTTTGTCAATCCGCGCCCAAACCACATGGCCAATTGTGTTGCGTCGCAACAACACCCATCCGGGCAAACCGCCTGCCGGCGCCGGCTCGGCAGGCGCCTGCCGGATCATGGCGAAAGCTAGTAAAATTCAAGGCTTTCCGCCATTCCGAGTGCGTCCGATGACGACCAGCAAGAAACCCACGTTTAGTTCCGACGTCACGCCCGCAGACGGGCATGAGTCTGCAGTGAAGCTTGGCAAGCCAAGCTTTCAACAAATCATCCTGCGCCTGCAGCAATACTGGAGCGACCAGGGCTGTGCCCTACTCCAGCCCTACGACATGGAAGTCGGCGCCGGCACCAGCCACACCGCCACCTTCCTGCGCGCCATCGGCCCCGAGCCGTGGAAAGCCGCCTACGTGCAGCCGTCGCGCCGGCCCAAGGATGGCCGCTACGGCGAAAACCCGAACCGCATGCAGCACTACTACCAGTACCAGGTGGTGCTCAAGCCGGCGCCGGACAACATCCTCGAGCTCTATCTCGGCTCGCTCGAAGCACTCGGCTTCGACCTGAAGAAGAACGACGTGCGCTTCGTCGAGGACGACTGGGAAAATCCCACGCTCGGCGCCTGGGGGCTGGGCTGGGAGGTGTGGCTGAACGGCATGGAGGTGACGCNNAGTTCACCTACTTCCAGCAGGTCGGCGGCATCGACTGCAAGCCGATCACCGGCGAAATCACCTACGGTCTGGAACGCCTGGCGATGTACCTGCAAGGCGTCGAGAACGTCTTCGACCTGACCTGGACGGAAGGCCTGACCTACGGCGACGTCTATCACCAGAACGAAGTCGAGCAATCCGCCTACAACTTCGAGCATTCCGATGCCGAGTTCCTGTTTACTGCCTTCGCCGCGCACGAGAAGCAGGCGCAGCACCTGATGACGGCCCAGCTGGCCCTGCCGGCCTACGAACAGGTGCTGAAGGCGGCGCACACCTTCAACCTGCTCGACGCGCGCGGCGCGATTTCCGTGACCGAGCGTGCCGCCTACATCGGCCGCATCCGCAACCTGGCCCGCGCCGTCGCCCAAGCCTATCTCGACTCCCGCGCCCGCCTCGGTTTCCCGATGGCGCCCAAGGAATGGGCGGCCGAAGTGCTGGCCCAGATTGAAAAGAAAGTTGCCTGATCATGTCGTCCAAGAATCTGCTTGTTGAACTGTTCGTCGAGGAACTGCCGCCGAAGGCGCTGAAGAAGCTGGGCGAAAGCTTTGCCGCGGCGCTGGCCAGCTCGCTGAAGAGCGCCGGCCTGGCCCCGGCCGATGCCGTCGTCACCGCCTACGCCTCGCCCCGGCGCCTGGCCGCCCATGTCACCGCCGTTGCCGCGGTCGCCGCCGACAAGCCGGTGATGCAGAAGCTGATGCCGGTCGCCGTCGGCCTTGACGCCAGCGGCAACGCCACGCCGGCGCTGCTGAAGAAGCTGGCGGCGCTGGGCGCCGACGCTTCCGCCGTCGCCGGCCTGCGCCGCGAGAACGACGGCAAGGCCGAGATCCTGTTCTACGACAGCCTGGCCAAGGGCGCGACGCTGGCCGAAGGCCTGCAGAAGGCAGTCGAAGCCGCGCTGGCGGCGCTGCCGATTCCCAAGGTGATGACCTACCAGCTGGCCGATGGCTGGAGCAGCGTCAATTTCGTCCGCCCGGCGCATGCGCTGGTCGCCCTGCACGGCGCCGACGTGGTGCCGGTTGCGGTACTTGGCCTGCAGTCCGGTCGCGCCACCAAAGGCCACCGCTTCGAAGCCGCCATCGATCCGGTGCTGATCGCCGATGCCGACAGCTACGCGGCGACGCTGCTGCGTGACGGTTCGGTGATCGCCTCCTTCGCCGAGCGCCGCGCCGAGATCGCCCGCCAGCTTGAAGCTGCCGCGGCCCAGGCCGGCGGCAAGCCGATCGACGACGAGGCGCTGCTCGATGAAGTCACCGCTCTGGTCGAGCGCCCGAATGTGCTGATCGGCCAGTTCGAAGAGGAATTCCTCGCCGTGCCGCAGGAATGCCTGATCCTGAC
>DDWF01000232.1 GCA_002345845.1 Betaproteobacteria bacterium UBA2293
CGCTCATGCCGATCTGCACCAGCGCGTGATAGATCCCCCAGACCGTGCCGAACAAGCCGATGTAGGGCGCCGCCGAACCGGCCGAAGCCAGCACCGTCAGGCCATGTTCCGCCGCCGCCGCTTCGCGGTCTACCGCATTGTTCAGGGTGCGGGTCAGATACTCCCCCATGCCGCCGGCCGCGGCGAGATTATTCGCCCCGCCGTTGGTGTGCGCCAACAAGGCTGCGTCGACCAGCACGGCGAAGGCATTGTCGGCATGGCCCGGCAACGAAGCGGCCACTTCGTCGAACGAACGTGCCTGCCAGAAACGCGCCAGGAAGGCATCCGCCCGGCGTTGCGCCAGCCAGTTCGCCAGGGTGCGCGTAACGATCAGATACCAGCTCGCGACGGAAAGCAGCAGCAACACGAGCAGCACGCTCTTGCCGACACCGTCGGCCTGGGTGAGAAAGTGGGCGAAGCCCAGTCCTTCGACAACGGTGGGTTCCATGCGATCAGCTTTCCTGCAAGACAAAATTGAAAGGTTGCAGCGCGGTGGCGCGCATGGGTTGGCCGTTGCGCGTTGCCGGTGTGCAGCGCCAGGTTTTCACGGCGCCCAGTGCCGCCGCGTCGAGGCCTGTGAAGCCGCTGCTGCTGCGGATGCGCGCGTTGGCGACTGTGCCGGTCTCCGTCAATTCCACCTGCAGCACAACGACGCCTTCCTCGCCCCGGCGACGTGAACTGGCTGGATAGGCCGGTGCGGAACGTTGCGGGCAGGCCACGGCCAGTTCGGTGGAAAGTGCCACCGGCCCGGCGGGTAACGGCATCGGCGGCGTTTCGCTCACGGGCGCCGGCGCTGGCCGCGGCGGGGGTGGCGGCGGAGCGACGAATTCCGTAGGCGCAACTACCGGCGCTGCGGCGACGATCTGTCGTGGCTGCGGTTTCTCGATGGGTTTCGGCTTGGGTGCTGGCGGCAGGCGCTTGGGTTCTGCCTGCTTCTCAGGGGCGGGCGGGGTGATGAAATTGACGAACAAGGTCAATGCATCCTGTGGCNNCACAGTGCGGCGGCGTGCAACGCCACGACGAGGATCAGTCCAACTGTGCGTTCCGGCCTGAATGGGTGAGCGGAATAGTCCATCGTCGTCAGAAAACCAGCAGCAGGCGCCGCACGCCCAGCACGATCAGCACGGCGGCCGCGCTCCAGAGCAGCCAGCGCGACAGCCAGGCACGACCGGCGCGCAGTTCGCGACCCATGCGGCCGGCGAGCGGTACCAGCACGAGAATCGGCGTCATTGCCGCACCGAGGCCGAAAGCCAGCCCGTAGGCCGCCCCTCCTGTTGCGCTGCCGGCGTTGGCGGCGAGCGCCAACAGTGAGGCCAGCGGCGTGCAAGGCGTCAGCGATAGCGCCGCGCCGAGAAACAGCGGCGGCAGGCTGTCGGCCTTGCGGCGATGTACATGCACTGGGGTAAAAGTCGGCGCTGGCTGGACGGCGGTATTGCATGACTTTTGGGATGGTTTGGCGAGCAGCCAGAGTCCGGCGAGGATGCTCGCCCCACCGATCACCGCATTGCCCCAGATGCCGCCGAGCGCCTGCGCCAGTCCGAGGCCAATGGCACCCGCCAGCGCGGCGAGGATGGTGTAGGTGGTCACGCGGCCGGCGAGAAACACGCCGGTATGCAGGAAAGCCTCGCGCTGGCCGCTGGCGCGACCGAGCGCCCAGGTGCCCATGAACGGCAGACAGGTGACGGTACAGGCCGTCAGGCCCATCGAGACGCCGAGCAACCAGACGGTCGCCAGCGTCACCTGACCGGCGGCGAGTTCCTCAAGCATCTGCCGCGCCTGAGGCTGGCTTGACAGCGTTCTTCACGAACTTCATCGGCTTCACCGTGCCGTCCGGCAATTCTCCCTTGACGCGGTTCTTGTAGTACTCGCGGCTCGACGCGAACAGCGCGAATGGCCCCCATTTGAGTTTGATGACACCGTCCTGCGGGCAGTATTCGGCGCAGCGGCCGCAGAGGGTGCAGTCCTCGTTGTAGGCCTTGCGGCCTTCCTCACTGGCGATCTCGGGGATGTCCAGCGGGCAGGCGTCGGTGCAGATGTGACAGGTGCCGCAGTTGGCGCGCGTCGGCTTGGCCAGGCGCATGGGCGAGAGCCGCTGGAATACGGCATTGAAGGCCAGCAGCGGACAGATCCGGCAGAAGGGCTGGCGGATCGCCAGCGCACCGATCAGTGTGAAGCCGATCAGCAGGTTGGCAATGGCGCCGAGGCTGAAGCTGATGTTGTCGCCGAGATTGAGCGCCAGCTGCTCGGTATTGCCGGTCAGCAGCGTCGTCGCCACGCGCGATGGGCAGATGTCGCAATACGGATTGCCCATCGCGTGGGGCGTGACACCCAGCCCGGTCAGCAGCGGCAGCATGAACACCAGGCCGAGCAGCAGCAGCCACTTCACCGGGCGCGCCTTCTGCGCCGCGCCAAGATCGTCGCCCGCGAGCCGACGCAGGCCAATGTTGAAACGCCTGCCGATCTTGCCGATCAGTTCCTGCAAGGTGCCAAGCGGGCAGACCCAGCCGCAGAAAGCCTTGCCGATGACGAAGAAGAAGGCGTAGAAAAAAGCAAAACTCATCAGCAGGGGCAGCACCATGCCGAAGGTGAGTTGCTGGGCGCGCACAATGCCTTCGCCGATGCGGTGATGGAGGATATGCTGGGTAGGAATCAGCACGCAGTAGCCGCCGTTCATCTGGTCGTATGCGCAGGACAGCGCCGGCAGGTTGCTGGAGATCTTGTCGGCCATGTAGGTGCCGACGAAGACGCTGCCATAGACGGTGACGAACAGCATCGCCAGTTGTACCCAGAGGCGCAGGCGGCCAAGGGTTGGAATGAGGCCTCCCCCCGCAGACGCGACTTTGTCGCGTCCTCCCCCCAGGGGGTCAAGAAACTCTTGGGGCGGCCCGGCGTGTTTCTTGTCGGCCTTAAGCATTTTTCGACTCTCCTTGAGAGTTATTGCGCCGGCGCAGCAGTGGCGTTGCCGCCAGCATGCCGATCAGGCCGAAGGCGGCGCCCCAGCCAAGACTTCTATTGCGGTCGCCATCCTCGCCGTAATTGAGGTTGAAGGCGGTGAGATAGCGCTTGCCATCCACATCCTTCTCGGCGGACAACACGAACTTGCCGTAACGCCGGCCGTGGCCGCCCTGTGTGCCGGCATCCTTGGTGACCTGCTTGAAGTCACGCGGGAATAGCACGGTGGCGAAGCCGGTGGCATCGGTGACGAAGCTGGTGTGGCTGCCGAACTCGGTCTCCAGCGTCAGTGGATGATTGACAAGCGGCTGCCCGTTGAAACGCACTAGGAAGCGCCATTTTTCGCTTTCGCGATAACGTCCATGCTCGCGCGGCAGCGGATCGGGCACGATCTCCAGCTCGTGCTTCGGCGCTTTCAGCAAATCTTTAGGGGAGTCGCCGGGATTGCTGAAATACGAGGCGGTCGAGGCAACCTTGACGGTGTCGGCGGATTCCTCGCGCGCCACTACCCAGTGGTAGTTGCCGATCTGCGGCGTGGCCGGGGCAATCTTCACGCCCTCGGGAGAAACCGGATACGCGACCTTGCGCCGCTCGGCAGGACCTTCCGCCGCAAACACCGTGACTGTTTCGGCAGTAATGCCGCGCGGCTGCAACAGAGCTTGGGCGCGCTCGCCGCGCGGGTTTCTGCCGGGCAGCAGCAGGGGCTGCTGCGTCCAGGCACGGTCAACAGGAGGACGGCGGCTCTCGGTGGCTGGGGCACCGGCGCCGGCAGGCGCTGCGGCATGATGCTCGTGCTGAGCCCAGCCGGCCTGCGGCAGGGTGGCGGCGATCAGCAGTGCGGGCAAGAATCGTTTCATTGGGTGGCTCTCAGTCAGAAAGTGGCGCTGAGGCCGGCCATCCAGTGGCGCGGCTTGCCGACGACGACGGACAGGTCTTCGCTGTTGTAGACGCCGTCATAAGCACCGGTGATGTAGTGCGAGGCATCGTTGGTGCCGCGCGCGGCGGACCAGTAACGCTTGTCGAACAGATTGTTCACCTTCGCAAACAGCGACCACTTGGCGCCCATGAAGCCGCTTTCGCGAATGTCGTAGTTTGCCGACAGGTTGAACAGCGTGCGGCCGGCCCATTTTTCCTGGTTGATCTCGTCGGCCCATGACCAGGACCGCGTATCGGCTTCCAGTGCGAGACGCCAGCGATCGTCGGGCTGCCAGCCGAAGGTCATGTTCAGCTGGTGGCGCGGCACGCGCGGCACCTCGTTGCCGGTGTTGTTGTATGCAACGATTGTCGGCGCAGGGATGTACGGGTTGCCCAGGGTCAGTCCAAAGTTGTCGTATTGGGTGAACTTTGCCTGGATGTAGGTGTAGGCCGCATCGAAGGTGTAGGTGCGCCTGCGATCGGTCTTGAAGGCCAGCTCGAAGCCGCGGTTGCGCACGCCGCCGATGTTGTCGTACATCTGCTGGGCCGTTCCGGTGGGGGTGCTGTACTGACCGTTGGTGGCTAGGATGAAATCCTTGCGGTCGATCTGGAAGACGGCGGCCTCGATTTCGGCCGCAACGCCTAGCAGGGCAGTCTTCGACCGCAAGCCCAGTTCGAGATTCAGAGCCTTTTCCGGGCGCAGGTTCTCGTTGTTGGCGGTCTTGCCGCCGGTCGGCGAGAGGCTGCCGTTGTAGAGCTGGTCGGTTGTCGGGGCGCGGAAGCTGGACGAAACATTGGCGAACCAGTCCATGTCCTTGCTTGCCGCATAGTTTGCCCCGGTGCGCCAGGAAGAGAGATTGAACGACTTGTTGCGGGTGAATGGCGTCACCACTTCGTTCGTCCTTCCGGAGGCGAAATCGAGGCCGATATGGTCGTAGCGGCCATTCAGCGTCAGCGTCCACTTCGGTGCCGGCAGAAACTTGAATTCGCCATACAGCGCATTGACGGCTTCGTCGGTGTTGTTGTCGGTCAGCACGGTGCCGGCGGCTGTGACGGGGCAGCCGAAGCCAGGCCTGGAGCAGTAGCTGACATTTGCGGTATTAAAATTTTTGTAGCTGTTGCGCCGCAGGTCGAGCCCGCCCAACCAACCGGTGTTGCCGGCATGGCTGCGCCATTCGGTCTTGACGCCGCGCTGTACCTGCTCGTAATTGTTCAGGATGGTGTATAGATCCTGCGCGCCAGGACTCGCATCGCTGATGGCTGCTCCTGTCGTGGTATAGCGTTGCGGCGCCGCCCAGTAGGCGGTGTGATCCTGATATTCATAGCCGCTAATCAGCAGGTTGCTGGTGGGTGACAGATCGTTGGCGTAGGTCAGGTGCAGTTTCTGCAGATTGACGTTGTAATTGCGCGTGTAGTCGCGGCCGACGGTGCCCATCGGATCGAGTTGCGCCTGGGTCGCGCCCTTGACCGAGCCGTGCTTGTCCTTGGCGCGGTCGGACTTCTCGAAACCGAAGGTGAGGTCGGAGGTGTCGCTCAGGTAGAAGCGCAGGTTGCCGTCGATGTTGTCGGTCTGGTAGGCCGACTGCCAGTAGTAGTCGTCGCCCGCACGGTGGGTTGCCTGGATGTGGCCGCTGCCCCAGTCGCCGGCGAAGCCGGCACGGGCCAGTTGGCGGTTGTAGCCCCAGGAGCCGGCGTCGGCGGAAACCGTGACGCCCTTGTACTTCGGGCCGCGCTTGGTGGTGATGATGACGGCACCAGAAAGCGCGTCGTCGCCGAACAGATGGGAGGCGCCGCTCTTGATGACCTTGATCGATTCGATGTTGTCGAGGTCGATGTTTACCTTGCCGGTGCGCTCGAACACCGGGATGCCGTCGATGACAATGGCGACGCCCGGCTTTTCGCCCATGTAGCGCTGGTTCTCGATGCCGCGCAGCTTGATCTTGATCTCGTCACCGGAGGAGAGGTCGGCCGTCACGCCGGGGATCGAGCGCAGGATCTCGATCATGTTTTCCGCCCGCTTGTTATCCACGGTTTCACCGCTGATCTCGTGCATGGTCGCGGGTTCGCCGCGCTTGCCGGTAA
>DDWF01000333.1:0-5262 GCA_002345845.1 Betaproteobacteria bacterium UBA2293
TCTGGCACATGCACCAGCCGGACTACCGCCACCCGGACAGCGGCGAATTCCTGCTGCCCTGGGTCTTCCTGCACGCGACCAAGGATTACACCGACATGGTGGCGCATCTGGAGCGTCACCCGGGCATCCGCTGCACGGTCAATTTCGTACCGGTACTGCTCGACCAGATCGAGGATTACGCGGCGCAGTTCGCCGCCCGCCAGTGGCGCGACCCACTGCTGCGCATCGCCGCCACTGCCGATGGCGACAGTCTGTCAGCCGACGACCGTGCCTGGCTGCTCGACATCGCCTTCCGCTGCCATGCGCCGACGATGCTCGAACCCTTCGCCCCCTACCGCCGCCTGCGCGACCTGCTCACCTTCGTCCGCGACAGCGATGGTCATGGCATGAGCTACCTGTCCGGCACTTTCTATTCCGATCTGGCGACCTGGTACCTGCTCGCCTGGAGTGGCGAGAGCCTGCGCCGGGGCGGGCAGAATATTCCCCTGCTGATGGCCAAGGGCGGCAACTTTTCCCCGGCAGAGCGCCAGGCGCTGCTGGCCGAACTGGGCGCCGCCGTCACCGACCTGATTCCGCGTTACCGCAAGCTGGCCGACAGTGGCCAGATCGAGCTGAGTTGCACCCCGGGCAGCCATCCGCTGGCCCCGCTGCTGCTCGATTTCCACAGTGCCCGCGAAGCCTTGCCCGACTGCCCCCTGCCCGCCGCGCCGGAATATCCCGGCGGACGATCGCGCGTGGCTGAGCATCTGACTGCCGCCCGCGACAGCCATACCCGCCGCTTCGGGACTGCGCCAGCCGGCCTGTGGCCGGCCGAGGGAGCGCTGTCCACCGCCTTCCTGCAGCAGATCGCCGACGCCGGTTTTGCCTGGACGGCGAGCAGCCACGGCGTGCTGCGCCATTCGGCCGGAGAAACGGCGCCGACGACGACGCCCTGGCGCCCACCCGAAGGCACGAGCGGCGACATCCTGCTCTTCTTTCGCAATGAGCGGCTGTCCGACCTGATCGGTTTCGAATACGCCAAGTGGCACGGTCGCGATGCCGCCCAGCACTTCATGACCGAGCTGAAGGCCATCCATCTGCAAGACGACGAGAATCTGATCCCGGTCTTCCTCGATGGCGAGAATGCCTGGGAGTACTACCCCTACAACGCCTGGTACTTCTTCTCCGACCTCTACGATGCGCTGGCGAGAAATCCGGCCATCCGTACTGTCACGCTGTCCGAGGCGGCGGCACGCCACCGGACGCGCAGCCCCCGCCTACCGCGCCTGACCGCCGGCAGCTGGGTCTATGGCACGCTGTCGACCTGGGTCGGCCATGCCGACAAGAACCGCGCCTGGGAACTGCTCTGCGACGCCAAACAGTGCGCCGACCGTGCCCTCGACAGCGGCCGCCTGGACGCCACCGCCTGCCACGAAGTCCTGCGCCGTCTGGCCGTCTGCGAAAGCTCCGACTGGTTCTGGTGGCTCGGCGATTACAACTCACCGGAAGCGGTCGCCAGTTTCGACCTGCTCTTCCGCCAGAACCTCCAGTCCCTCTACCGCCTGCTCGGCCTGCCGGCCCCGGCCAGCCTCGACCACCCGATCAGCAAGGGCGGCGGTACCCCGGAAAGCGGCGGCACCATGCGCCGCGCCAACTAAAAGCGAACTGCCATGACCCGCCCCGTCACTCTGCTCCTCGGCGTCCATGCCCACCAACCGGTGGGCAATTTCCCGGAGGTCATCGAGGATGCCCATCAACGCTGCTACAAGCCATTCCTCGAAACCCTGCACGCCTATCCGGAGTTCCGTTTCGCCGCCCACTTTTCCGGCTGGCTGCTCGACTGGCTGCGTGAACACCACCCAGCCGACATGGAACTGCTGGCGGCCATGGTCCGCCGTGGCCAGGTCGAACTGTTCAGCTCCGGCGACACCGAGCCGGTGCTGGCCGCCATCCCGCAACGCGACCGGGTCGGCCAGTTGCAGACGCTGAACGACAAACTGGCCGCCTGGACCGGCAGCCGCCCGAGCGGCGCCTGGCTGACCGAGCGCGTCTGGGACTCCTCGGTCGTGCCAGCGCTGGCGGCGACCGGCATCGGCTACGTCACCGTCGACGATTACCATTTCTTCTGCACCGGCAAGACGGTTGCCGAACTGGATGGCTTCTTCAGCACCGAAGAAAGTGGCACCCGCCTCGACATCTTCCCGATCTCGGAAATCCTGCGTTACCGCGTGCCCTTCCATCCAGCGCACGAAGTCGTCGGCCACCTCGAACACCTGGCCGACCAGGGACAGTCTGCCGCGATCTATTTCGACGATATCGAGAAATTCGGCATCTGGCCGGAAACCTACGACTGGGTCTACACCCGCGGCTGGCTGCGGCTGTTCATCGAAGGCGTGCTGGCCAGCCCGAAGATTCGCACCGCCACCTACGCCGACTTCCATGCGCAACAGATGACGCGCGGCGTCGTTTACCTGCCGACCACGTCGTATCACGAAATGAACGAATGGACGCTGCCGATGCCGGCCGCCGGCATCTACTCCAGCCTGGTGGACAGCGAAAAGGCCGCCGGCAACGCCGAACGCCACCGCCCCTTCCTGCGCGGCGGCATCTGGCGCAACTTCCTGACGCGTTATCCGGAAGCCAACTGGCTGCACAAGCGCATGCTTGGCCTCTCCGCCCGCCTGGCCGAGATAGCCGAGCCGCCGCCGGCGCTGACCGCCGCCCTGTACCGCGCCCAGGCCAACGATGCCTACTGGCACGGCCTGTTCGGTGGCCTCTACCTGCCGCACCTGCGACGCGCCGTCTGGAACAACCTGATCGCCCTGGAAGCCGGCCTCGATCGGCTGCAGGCGCGTCCGGAGCTACAGGCAGCCGACATCGACCTCGACGGCCATACGGAATTTTTCGCCCACTCAGCCGCATTGCAGGTAGTGGTCCGCGACGACGGCTTGGCCGCCGCCCACGAACTGAGCAGCTACCGCCTTGGCCACAATTTCGGCGACAGCCTGCGCCGCTATCACGAGCATTACCACGACCGCATCGCCGCTGGCCCACGCGAACATCAGGGCGAAGGCATTGCCTCGGCGCACGACATCGTCCGCTTCAAGCACCCGATCGACGCTGCCGACATCGTGCCCGATACCTTGCCACGCGCCCTGTTCATCGACCAGCTCGATGCCATCGCACTCACTGACTATCGTAGCGAAGGCGCTGCAGACCTGAGCTTTGTCCGCCCGGGCATCAGCAAGCGCTATGCCGTCACCGGCGACGGGCTGACCGTAGACTGGCAGTTCGCTGGCCTCGCGGGGTACCGCTTCAGCACCGTGCTCAACCTGGCGATGCCCAGTTGCGACGGCTTCCTCGGCCGCTACGTGTTGGCCGACGGCAGCGTTCCGGGCGGTTTTGGCCAGGCCCTCGAACTCGCCGAAGCCACCCGCCTGCGACTGGCAGACGACGTCCTGGGCGGTCGCCTGACCCTGGAAGCCTCGTCGGCCATCACGATAAAATGCCGGCCTCATCAAACGGTTTCGCAATCCGAGGCTGGCTTTGAGAAAATCATGCAATCGGCCGAAGTGCAGCTGTCCTGGATCATCCCCGACGACCATTGCCACCTGCACCTGCAATTAACCCTGGAATCCACCCAGCCATGACCGGAACCGTCTACAAGATCGAAGTCAATCCGCAGATTCCGGAGCGCCTGGAACGGCTGGAGGAACTCGCCAGCAACCTCTGGTACAGCTGGGACCGGCCAACGCAGGGCCTGTTCGCCGGCCTCTCGCATCCGCTGTGGTCGGCGACCAACCACAACCCCAAGGCCTTCCTCAAGCGCGCCGACCAGAAGAGCCTCGAGGCGACGGCCGAGAATCCGGTTTTCCTCGCTGCCCTGAACCGCGTGCTGTCGGCCTACGACAGCTACCACGAGATGCCCAGCCTGGCTCATGTACACGGCCACCCGTTTCGTGACGACGACCTGATCGCCTACTTTTGCGCCGAGTTCGGTTTCCACGAGAGCCTGCCGATCTATTCCGGCGGCCTCGGCATTCTTGCCGGCGACCACTGCAAGGCGGCCAGCGACATGGGCCTGCCCTTCATCGGCGTCGGCCTGCTCTACCGCCAGGGCTATTTCTCCCAGACGCTCGATGCCAATGGCCAACAACAGGCGACCTACGGCGATTCCGATTTCGATGACCTGCCGGTGTCGCCGGTCCTTGACGCCGACGGCCAGGAAGTGAAGGTCGCCGTCGATCTGCCGGGACGGACAGTCAAGGCCAAGGTATGGGAAGTCAAGGTCGGTCACGTCCGGCTGATCCTGCTCGACACCTGGCTACTGGAAAACTCCGCGCATGACCGCGAGATCACCCACCGCCTGTATGGCGGCGACAAGACGACGCGCATCGAGCAGGAGATCCTGCTCGGCGTCGGTGGCACCCGGGCACTGGGTCTGCTCGGCCTCAAACCGACGGTCTGGCACGTCAATGAAGGCCACGCTGCCTTCCTGATTCTCGAACGTATCCGCCATCTGGTCGGTGGCGGCCTGCCTTTCCCGGCAGCCCTCGAAGCCGTCGCCGCCAACGTCGTGTTCACCACACACACGCCCGTCCCGGCCGGGCACGATCATTTTCCTGAGGAAATGATCCGCCACTACTTCGCCGACTGGTGCCACGCCCTCGACATGGGTTGCGAGACGCTGATGGCCCTTGGTGCCGAGCCCGGCAAGAGCGACTTCAACATGACCGCCCTGGCCCTGCGCGGCTCGCGCCACCACAATGGCGTCTCGCGCATCCATGGCGAGGTCTCGGCCAGCATCTGCCGCTACCTGTGGCCGCAGATCCTGCCGGTCGAGAACCCGATGGACTACGTCACCAACGGCGTACACCTGCCGACCTTCCTGGCCCCGGAGTGGTTCGAGACCTTTGAACGCTATCTCGGCATCGGCTGGCAGGAGCGCCAGACCGAGCCAGGCAACTGGCGCGGCATCGCTGAAATCCCCGATGCCACCTTCTGGAGCATCCGCCAGCAACTCAAATCGAAGCTGCTGAAACTGGTGCGCGAGCGCATCCGCGCCCAGCACCACCGCAACCAGGGTTCGCCGGCCCATCTCGACCGACTACTCAAGTACGCCGACCCCGACAACCCGAACGTCCTGACCATCGGCTTCGCCCGCCGCTTCGCCACCTACAAGCGGGCGGCCCTGCTTTTCCAGGACCCGGAGTGGCTGCGCGAGATCATCTGCCAGAACGACCGGCCGGTACTTTTCCTCTTCGCCGGCAAGGCGCACCCGGC
>DDWF01000333.1:5294-14081 GCA_002345845.1 Betaproteobacteria bacterium UBA2293
TCCTGCTGGTCGAGGGCTATGACCTGCACCTGTCGCGCTCGCTGGTCGCCGGTGTCGATGTCTGGCTGAACAACCCGATCTATCCGCTGGAGGCCTCCGGCACCTCGGGCATGAAGGCGGCGATGAACGGCGCCCCCAATCTGTCGGTACTCGACGGCTGGTGGGGCGAAGGTTACGACGACAGCGGCGAAGTCAACAACGGCTGGGCAATCAAACCGGGGCCGGCGCATCTCGACGACGCGCAGCGCGACGCCGAGGAGGCCCGTTCGCTGTACGAAATCCTGCAGGACCAGGTGATCCCGACCTATTACCGCACCGGACCGATGGGCTATTCGCCGCAGTGGGTGGCCATGGCCAAGCGCTCGATTGCCACCATTGCCCCGCGCTTCAACGTCACCCGCATGGTCGGCGAGTACGTCAGGAAGTTCTACGCCCCGGCGGCCACGCACGGCCGGCGCTATGCCACGGCCGACTTCACCGTTGCCCGCGACGTCGCCCAATGGAAAGCCAAGGTGCGCGCCGCCTGGCCGGCGGTTCGCCTGCATCGTCTGGACAGCCCGGAGCGCCGACTGAAATTCGGCGGCGCACTGCATATCGAGATCGCCGTGCAGTTGAACGGACTGACGGCCGGTGACGTTACCGTCGAAGCCCTGTTTGGCCGCCCCGGCCACAATGGTGGCATCGGCCGGGTCCGCCACTACCCGTTGCAGTGCACTGGCGCGACGCCGAACGGCGAAGCACTGTTCACCCTCGAACTGACGCCGGAACTGTGTGGCAAGCTGGAGTACCGGATCCGCATTTTCCCGACTCATGCCGCCCTCATCCACCCCTTTGAAACCGGTCTGATGATCTGGCTATGACTCTTGTCGAATCCCCCGCCTGGCTGGCCCTGGGCCGCCAGGCAACAAACTTGCGCCAGCGCCATCTGCGCGACCTGTTCGCCAGCGACGCCGAGCGCTTCCAGCGCTTCTCGCGACGCCATGACGGCCTGCTGCTCGATTTTTCCAAGCAACGCATCGATGCCGACACCCATCGCCTGCTGCTCGACCTTGCCGAGGCCGCCGACGTGGATGGCTGGAAGCAGAAGATGCTGGCCGGCGCCGCGATCAACCATACCGAAGCTCGCGCCGTCCGCCACATGGCGCTGCGCGCCGGAGCCCAGGCCCCCGCCGAGGTACGCGCCGTGCTCGAGCGCTTGCAGGCCTGCTGCGACAGCATCCACGGCGGCGCCTGGCGCGGCTACTCTGGCGAGCACATCACCGATGTCGTCAATATCGGCATCGGCGGCTCCGACCTCGGCCCGCGCATGGCCACCCGCGCCCTGACGGCGCAGCAGCAACCTGACCTGCGCGTGCATTTCGTCGCCAACGTCGATGGCGCCGACATCGCCCCCCTGCTCGCCCGCCTCAATCCGCGCAGCACCTTGTTCATCGTCGCCAGCAAGACCTTCACCACTCAGGAAACGCTGACCAACGCCGCCACCGCCCGCCACTGGCTGCTCGCTGCGGCCGGTGACGAAGCCGCGGTAGCCCGCCATTTCATCGCCATTTCCACCGACCGTCAGCGGACCCGCCAATTCGGCATCGCCGACGAAAATGTCTTCGCGATCTGGGACTGGGTCGGCGGTCGCTTCTCCTTGTGGTCGGCCATCGGCCTCTCTCTGGCGCTGGCCATTGGTTGGCACCAGTTCGAACAGCTGCTGGCCGGCGCCCGCAACATGGACGAGCACTTCATCAGCGCACCAGCCGCCGACAATCTACCGCTGACGCTGGCTCTGCTCAGTCTGTGGAACACCGACTTCCTCGGCGCCAGCAGCGCCGCCGTGCTGCCCTACAGCCAGTCCCTGCAATTGCTGCCGGCCTATCTGCAGCAGCTGGAAATGGAGAGCAACGGCAAGCGCACCGACCGTGCCGGCCAGCCCATTGCCGTGCCGACCTGCCCGATCATCTGGGGCGACGCCGGCACCAATGGCCAGCACTCCTTCTACCAGTTGCTGCATCAAGGTGGCCAACTCGTTCCCTGCGACTTCATCGCCCTGCGTGACGCCGACTTTCCCTTGCCTGGCCATCACCGGCCGCTGCTCGCCAATTGCCTGGCCCAGTCGGCCGCGCTTGCCTTCGGCCAGAACGCCGACGAACTGCGGGCCGCCGGCGTCGCCGAAAATCTGTTGCCCTACAAGCTGTTCCCCGGCAACCAACCTTCGAACACGTTGCTGCTGCCCGCCCTGAACGCCTACACGCTGGGCCAGTTGCTCGCCCTCTACGAGCACAAGGTATTCTGCCTGGGCGTCCTCTGGAACCTCAATACTTTCGACCAGTGGGGCGTCGAGCTGGGCAAGCAACTGGCCGGGCAACTGGCCCCGCTGCTCGCTGCCGGGGGCGACGAGAGCGCCTTCGACAGCTCGACCCGCGGCCTCCTGGCGGCGCTGCGCTGATGAGCAAAGCCCCGGCCATCCTCTTTGCCACGGCGGAAATGGCCCCCTGGGTCAAGACCGGCGGCCTCGGCGATGTCGCCGCCGCCCTGCCGGTGGCGCTGCGCCGGGCGGGCCACGACCTGCGCCTGCTGCTGCCGTTCTACCCGGCCCTGCAGCAAGCCTTCCCGCAGGCCGAACAGATCGCCGTGATACCACCGCTGGCTCCGGCCTTGCCCGCCGCCCGCCTGCTGGCCGCCGAAAGCAATGGCCTGCCCTTGCTGCTGCTCGACTGCCCGCAACTGTATCGGCGCCCGGGCAACCCCTACCTGGCAGCCGATGGCCACGACTGGCCGGACAACGCCAGCCGCTTCGGGCTGCTCTCACGCGTCGCCGCCCTGCTCGGGCAGGCGGCCTCGCCGCTCGCCTGGCGTCCCGACATCGTGCACGTCAATGACTGGCAAACCGCCCTGGCTCCGGCCTGGCTGCATTACGAAGGCGGCGCTGCCAGCGTCGTCACCGTGCACAACATCGCCTTTCAAGGCTGCTTTCCGGCAGCCACCAGGGCCGCACTCGGCCTGCCGGAGGCTGCCTGGCGCTTCGATGGCGTCGAGTACCACGGTCAGCTTTCCTTCCTCAAGGCCGGACTGCAACTGGCCTCGCTGATTTCCACGGTCAGCCCGAGCTACGCCCGCGAAATTCAGGATGAGGAGTTCGGCTATGCGCTCGCCCCGGTGCTGCGCCATCGCCGGCATCAATTGCGCGGCATCCTCAACGGCGTCGACACCGAAATCTGGAATCCGTCCACCGACCCAGCCCTGGCCGCCCATTACGCCGCCAACCGGCTGGCGGCCAAGCGCGCCAACAAGCTTGCCCTGCAACGCGCGATGGGCCTCGCCGAGAGCGCCGACCGCCCACTGTTTGGCGTCATCAGCCGGCTGACAGCGCAGAAGGGGCTGGACCTGCTGCTCACCATCGGCGACGGTATCCCGCACCTGCCGGCCCAGCTGGCCGTGCTCGGCAGCGGCGACAAGGCGATGGAAGCGGGTTTCCTGGCCCTGGCCGAGGCTCACCCGGAGCAGATCGCCGTCAGTCTGAAATTCGACGAAAGCCTGGCCCACCGCATCGAAGCTGGCGCCGACTGTTTTCTGATGCCTTCGCGCTTTGAGCCCTGCGGCCTGAACCAGATGTACAGCCTGCGCTACGGCACCCCGCCGCTGGTCCAGGCAACCGGCGGCCTGGCCGACACCGTCGTCGATCTTAACGCGGCAACGCTCGCCGACCGGACAGCCAACGGCTTTGTCATGACCGACGGTTCAGCCCATGCACTGTGGCAGGCCATGGAGCGCGCCACCGCCGCCTGGCAGGACAAGCGCCTGTGGCAGCGCATTCAGCAGAATGGCATGCGCTGCGATTTCTCCTGGTCGCACGCTGCCGCCGAATACAGCCAGCTCTACCGCGACGCCCTCGCCACCCGCACCTGAAAGCTCATCGCATGCCCGAAATCATCATCATCGCCGCCGTCGCCAAGAACCGGGTGATCGGCAAGGACAACCAACTGCTCTGGAACATCCCGGAGGACATGGCGCATTTCAAGGCGCTGACCCAGGGCCATGCGGTACTGATGGGCCGCAAGACCTGGGAATCACTACCCGAACGCTTTCGCCCGCTGCCCGGCCGCCGCAACATCGTGATCACCCGCCAGGCCGACTATCCGGCGCCCGGCGCCGTGCGCGCAGCCTCCCTGGAAGAGGGCATTGCCGCCGCCGACGATGCGGAAAAGCTGTTCATCATCGGCGGCGCAGAAATTTACGCCCAGGCCATGATGCTGGCCGATACGCTGGAAATCACCGAGGTTGGACTGGAACCTGAAGGCGATGCCTGGTTTCCGGAAATAGACCCGACGCGCTGGACTTGCTGCGCCGGTGAGGCAATCACCTCCGGCGCCGGCACCGACGTCCGTTTCCAGACCTTTCGTCCGGTCCTCGGGGGCTGACCCGGTCAGCGCCCGAGGGCAGCAGCGCCAACCACCGAGGGCTCGTTGTACGGCGTGACGGTATAGCTCACGCCGACATACTGGGCATTGGCACCAACGAACATGCCGCTTGCCGTTCCGCTGCCCAAATTGCCATCGTCCAAATTCGTAATATTGAAGGTTGGGCTGAGTGCTGTCGGACTCAGCGAGCCGTTGAAAGTGTAGCTGACCGAGTTGATGTTCAAACCCAGCGCCAATGCCAGCTCCATGCTCCCCCCGGAAAACATCGCAACCATGCTGCCTGAGGTCAATGTCCCGGCAACACCGCTGCTATTGATCGGCGTTGTCGCCCCACCGTTGGCCAAACTATAGGTGTAGGTGCCGTCTCCCAGTCCGGTCAGATTGGCAAGCGAAGTCATCTGCCCGATCACATAATGGAAGTTGGGCAAGACCGTAGCATCTTCCTTGATCGCGGCAGTCCAGCGTCCCCAGCCGATCACGCCGTCGCGACTGCCCGCCTCGGCTGTACCGGAGGCGATCTGATAGCTATGCACGCCGGCATCGGCAAAAAGCAGCAGGTCACCCGAGTCGAACTGCGCCGTTACGTCCCCCACGCTCTGCGGGGCTGACGAGTTGCTGGCGAATTGCATGGTGTAGCCGGGCCCGGATACCATCCCTCCGCTCTGGAGACTCTCTTCACCGGACGAAAAAAGCGGCCGGACATCGGTCAGGAGCGGCTGGGCCGGGTCCAGACGCGGCCGGCTATCGGTCAGCCTGGGCAGCTCCTGATTGCCGCGCACGATCGCCGCCTCGCCGCTGGCAACAATCAGGCATCCGGCCTGATTGCAGACCTCGATACGCCCCTCCCCGGTGGCAATGGCCAGCGTCTCGGGATCAAGATAGCTGACGGTGTATTCGGTTCCGCGGATGCCGATGGTCGCCACCGAGGTGGTGACCTTGTAATTGTCACGGTTGGCGCGCCCGATCAGTCCGGTCAGCGTACGCAATCCCCCCTTCAGGAGCCTGAAGAAACTGCGCTCTTCACCATCCACCTTGCCAGCAAAACGATAATCGTCGAGATGAAACTCGCTCTGCGGCTGCAAGGAAACCATGGCGCCGTCGGAGAAACGCAACTGGGCACGGCCTTCGCGCCCGGTCAGAATGGTATCCCCGGCCTGCAACTCGCTACCCTTGGCCAGGGAACGCAGATCCCCGCTGGCCGACCGGGCATTGACCTCGCCGCTGGCAAAATCGAGGCGGGCAGCCCCCGCCGCCAGCACCTGCAGGGGTAGCAGCAAGAGCACCAAGGGCAGCAGACGCTTGCGGAAAATGACTTGGTTCATCGCAATTCTCCTGATCAGAACTCGCGACGGATGGCGATCGACACCACTTCCCGGTGGTAGTCGTTGAGTTCGAGATTGGACTTGTTAAAGGTCAGCGTCAGTTGCGGGGTCAGGGTCCAGTCCTTCGACAACGCGTAATTGACACCGACGAGTGCTCCGTACTGGTCGTCCTGGCGCCGGACCTCGTCCGGCTGATTGCGCGAGTAATCGCGCCTCTCGTAGGAAACGCCGGCAAAGGCGATCGCCTGTTGAGCCAAGTTGAAGCGCCCGCCAAAACGCATGCCATAGCCATCAAAATCATATTCTTCGGCGTTGTTTGCCTCAGGCTTTTCCTGAACCAGATAGGCACTGACAAAACCGACCGCACCGTCACGCCACATATGGGCATAGGAAGCGCCGGCCAGATAGCGGTCGACATCGCGTGTGCGGTTGGTCAGGTAGTTCAGCTGCGCGTATTGGCCAAAGGCACTGAGCTGATTGCGGGCGTCGAGGTTGTATTGCCACTGCCCGGTAGCGCCGACGATATTGCGGTAACGGACGCCATCGACAGTGACCTGGCCCGCCTGGCCCATCACGGTCACGACATTCTTGCCGACCGACAGGACCAGGCCGAGATTGGCATCAAGGCCGCCCAGGTTGAATTGCGATTTCTCGAAGTTGCTTCTATATGATCCGGACAGCCCGGCCAGCAAGGAGAGACCTGAAGCCAGCGGCAACTTGCCGTTGATCCCGGCGCCGATCTGCCCGAAGCCATCCTCGTTGGCTTTGACCTCGGCCGGAAGCGGGATGCTGAAACCACTCGGAAAGGTGATGCTGGAACGGTTGGGGCCGGCATTGACATTCGAGTCATAGCCGAACTGGGCTTCGACATAGCCGTTGAGACTGGCCTTGTCGCCGCTTTCCAGGCGATTGGCCAGTGCGATATAGCGCTCGAGGGTTAGCGAGACATCAGCGGGGACGCCTTGGCGCTGGACATTTTCAAACTCCTGGCGGGCCGTCGCGACCTCGCCCAGCGCCAGGTAGGCGCGGGCAATCTCTGCGCGCGCGCGGATGTGGGCTGGGTCAAGTGCCAGCACGCGCTCGAGCGCGAATACGGCGCGCGTATTCTCCCCGACTTCAAGGGCGGCCAGACCCAACAGGAAATCGTAGTCCACCTCACCGGCTCGTTCGCTCTCGCGCGGTTCGAGCAGCGTATAGGCTGCCCGTCCCTGGCCGCCATTGAGCAAGGCCAGCGCCTCATCGGTCAGTTGATCGGCAAGCGCCGTCGAGCAGCCGACGAATGCCAGCAGGCAAGGCCCCCAAAGACGTGCCATGCGGAATGGTCGCATCAACATTTCCCCCCTATTTTCTGGAACTCTAACTTAAGGCGTATAGGATTGGCCAGGGTAATGGGGTGGCGAAGGCAGAGGCGGCGCTTGGGGAGGTGGCTGCATGGGCTGTACCTCACGAACGACGGGCGTTTCGGGAATCACCCCATCACTGCGCAACGGCCGGCCGCCAGCCTCCTCGCGCAATTCCGGCCGTACACCCGCAGCCCTCACCCAGACCGTCTCGCTCGGAGCAACATCCCGGCACGCCACTTCGCTACAGACCTCGACCAAGCCAGCGTAGGTGGTCACCCGCAAACCGCTTTCATCAAGCAGGGCACCGAATTCGGTACCGCGGATGCCGATGGTAGCCACGGAGGTGCCGATCCGGTACTGGCTGCGTTCCTTCCGGCCAAGCCAGCCGGTGACCGTCCGCAAGCCGCCCTTGAGCAGCGTCATCAGCACGCCGTCGCCGGCGACGGCACGCTCGCTGCCGCTGTACTGAAAGCGATCGATGCGAAAGCGGGTAGCCGGTTGCAGGGACATCGTCGCCCCGTCGCGATAGCGCAGTTGCACTCGCCCGTCAGCCGTGTCGATGGTTTCGCCGGCAGCAATTTCGCTGCCCCGGAGCAATGAGCGGGTGCGGCCATCGGCGGCGATCACTTGCGGCTGGCCGGTGAGAAACACCACCGTCGCCGCCACCCCGGCCATGGCCGGCAGTGAACAAAGCAGCCACAGGCAGAAACCGGCAGCCAATTGACGCAACATGAATTCCTCCCCCCGAGGATGTTCAGCGAACGCAGTCTACATAGTAGCGACCGTCGCCGCCCTTGACGAGGCCATGGATGTCGGTTTCGAAGCCGGGGAAACGGGCATTGAATTCGCGGGCGAACTTCAGGTAGTTGCAGATCGTGGCGTTGAAGCGCTCGCCCGGAATGAGCAGCGGAATGCCCGGCGGGTAGGGGGTCAGCAAGACGGCAGTAACGCGGCCTTCCAGTTCATCGACCGGCACCCGCTCGATGTCGCGGTGGGCCATCTTGGCGAAGGCATCGGCCGGACGCATGGCCGGGACCATGTTCGACAGGTACATCTCGGTGGTCAGGCGGGCGACGTCGTTCTGCTTGTAGACGTCGTGGATCTGCTTGCACAGGTCGCGCAGGCCGACGCGCTCGTAGCGCGGGTTCTTCTGCACGAATTCGGGCAATACCTTCCACAAGGGGTGGTTCTTGTCGTAATCGTCCTTGAACTGTTGCAGGGCGGTGACCAGTGTGTTCCAGCGGCCTTTGGTGATGCCGATGGTGAACATGATGAAGAAGCTGTACAGGCCGCACTTCTCGACGATGACGCCATGTTCGGCCAGGTACTTGGTGACGATCGCCGCCGGGATACCAATTTTGTCGGAGAAATCACCATCGACATCGAGGCCCGGGGTGATTACCGTCGCCTTGATCGGGTCGAGCATATTGAAGCCGTCAGCCAGCTGGCCGAAGCCGTGCCAGCGCGCGCCGGGCTTCAGCATCCAGGCGTCGCGCTCCTCGATGCCCTCTTCCGACAGATCGTCCGGCCCCCAGACGGTGAACCACCAGTCGGCGCCCCATTCCTGCTCGACCTTGCGCATGGCGCGGCGGAAGTCGAGCGCCTCGGCAATCGATTCCTCAACCAGCGCGGTGCCGGCCGGGGCCTCCATCATCGCCGCGGCGACATCGCAGGAAGCGATGATCGAGTACTGCGGCGAAGTCGAGGTGTGCATCA
>DDWF01000180.1 GCA_002345845.1 Betaproteobacteria bacterium UBA2293
CTCACGGTGCGCAACGCCTTGGCATAGGCGTAGCCCGAGGGGAGGTCGAGCTCCTCCCAGATGGCGGGAAGGTCCTCCTTGGCGATGCCAAGCAGGTCGAGCCGCTGGCCGCCGGTGAACTTCACCAGCGGGACGTTGAACTTAACCGCCGCCTGGGCGATGCGCATCAGCTCGTCGGGAGTGGTGAGGCCGCCCCACATGCGCGGCACGACGGAATAGGTGCCGTCCTTCTGGATGTTGGCGTGCGCCCGCTCGTTGATGAAGCGCGATTGCGGATCGTCCTTGGCTTCGTGCGGCCAGGTCGAGATCAGGTAGTAGTTGATGGCCGGGCGGCACTTTTCGCAGCCGTTCGCCGTCGTCCAGCCCAGTTCGGCAAAGACGGTTTCCTTGGTCGTCAGATGCTCGTCGCGGATGATCTTGCGGACCTTGGCGTGCGAATGCTCGGTGCAGGCGCACATGGGCTTCTTGTCGGAAGCGGCCGGGGTGTAGGCGCCACCGATGGTCGAGGCGAGGATCTGCTCGACTAGGCCGGCACAGGAGCCGCAGGAGGATGCCGCCTTGGTGTGCTTCTTCACCTCGTCCAGCGAGAACAGCCCCTTTTCCTTGATCGCCTTGACGATGCTGCCCTTGGAAACGCCATTGCAGCCGCAGACCTCGGCGCTGTCGGCCATTGACGCCGCCTTGCTGTTACCGGCATGGCCGACGTCGCCGACCAGGGACTGGCCGAAGATCAGCGAGTCGCGGATGTCGTGAATGTCGCGGCCGTCCTTCAGCAACTGGAAGTACCACGGGCCATCCGCCGTGTCGCCGTACATGACGCCGCCGACCAGCTTGTTGTCCTTGATCACCAGCTTCTTGTAGACGCCGCCATGCGGGTCGTTGAGCAGGATTTCCTCGGTGCCCTCGCCACCCATGTAGTCGCCGGCCGAGAACAGGTCGATGCCGGTGACTTTCAGCTTGGTCGAGGTGACCGAGCCGGTGTAGCGGCCGATGCCGTAGTTGGCCAAGTGATTGGCGGCGACCTTGGCCTGCTCGAACAGCGGCGCGACGAGGCCGTAGGCGATGCCGCGGTGGCTGACGCATTCGCCGACGGCGTAAACCTTCGGATCGTAGGTCTGCATGGTGTCGTTAACGACGATGCCACGGTTGCAGTAGATGCCCGATTTTTCCGCCAGCGCGTAGTTGGGGCGGATGCCGGCGGCCATGACGACGAGGTCGGCCGGAATCTGCATGCCGTCCTTGAAGCGCACCGCGGCAACGCGGCCGGACTCGCCCTGAACCAACATTTCGGTCTGCTTCTGCAGCAGGAACTTGAGGCCCTTGTCTTCCAGCGATTTCTGCAACATGCGGCCAGCCACTTCATCGAGCTGGCGTTCGAGCAGCCACGGGCCGATATGCACGACGGTCACATCCATGCCGCGCAGCTTCAGGCCGTTGGCCGCTTCCAGGCCGAGCAGGCCGCCGCCGATGACGACCGCGTGCTTGTGCAGGCGGGCGGCCTCGATCATCTCATCGGTGTCCTTGATGTCACGGTAGCCGATGACGCCGGGCAGATCGTTGCCAGGAATCGGCAGCATGAACGGCGTCGAGCCGGTGGCGATCAGCAGGCGGTCGTAGGTTTCCTCGGTGCCGTCGTCGGCAATCACCTTGCGGTTGACCCGGTCGATCTTGCTGACCTGCTTGCCGGTATGCAGCGTGATGCCCTTTTCCTTGTACCAGTCCAGTTCGTTGAGAACGATTTCCTGGATGGTCATTTCGCCGGCCAATACCGGCGAGAGCAGGATGCGGTTGTAGTTGGGGTGCGGTTCGGCACCGAAGATCGTGATGTCGTAATGATCCGGCTTGATCTTCAGCAGTTCTTCGACGGTGCGGACACCGGCCATGCCATTGCCGATCAGGACGAGACGGGGTTTGCTCATGATGGACTCCAACGTTGCGCGCACCCGAAGGTGCAAATAGGTTCCAGCGCATGACGTCGTTGCCATCGAACCGCCCCCGTTGGCGGTAGATTCGCTGCTTCGGGTTAGTTATTGCAATCCGCGTGCCAAGGCTTCGGCCCGTTGATTTTAAACGATTTTTCAGAACCGCTTGGTATTGCACTGCACCAAAACCGGGCACCACCAACCAAGGCGGTGCAAGATCCGCTCAGTTGCCACCAACCGCCAGACCAGTCGCCTCGACGGCGACGATGGCCTTGGCCTGGTTGAAATCCTCGGCATAACCGCTGGCGAAGAGCAGGCTGGCGAGCTGGTTGGCGATCGGCTTGGGCAGTGGAATCTGCTTGTCGAGCACGCGCCGGATCCACTTGGCAGTGGTCAGCGCATCGTTGCTCTCCGGCAGGTTGGGCAAGGCGCGCAGGCTTTCGTGCTCGGCTTCGAACAGCGCCTCGACACCACCATCGTTGATGTACTCCAGGCGCGGCCGGCGCTTCGGATTGGCAAACGGCTCGCCCTCGGTGCCGCGCAGCAGCAGGCCACGCTGGCCGCGGGCGAGGAGCAGGTTGCGCATCAGCTCGATGAATTCGGGATGGGTCGCCGCCGCCACGAGCACGGCATCGCCGCGGAACGGATTGATCAGCTTGACCAGGCTGTGGGCGCTGTTGCGCACGCCCATCCGGCTGCGCAGCGCCAGCAGGTTATGGATGCCAGGACAGAGCGCCGTCAGCGGCACGAAGGCCAGACCTTTCTCCTCGAGCACCGCTTGCGTCTGGGTCACGGAACTGACCGGCATGACCCCGAGTTCGCGGAAGATCAGCGCCGAGGTGACCCGGCCAAAACCTTCGAGCAGGCCGTGGACCAGCACCGGCACGCCGAAGCGCTGCAGCAGCAGGGCCAGCAGCGGCGTCAGGTTGGCTTCCTTGCGGCCACCGTTGTAGGTCGGCAGGACCACCGGCCGGACACGGCCGTGCGGCATGTCGAGATGATGCGTGCGCTCGTCTGTGGCAGCGAGGAAGCCGAGCATCTCGTCGAGCGACTCGCCCTTGACGCGCATGCCGAGAATGATGGCGCCGAGTTCGAGATCGGGCACACCGCCATCGAGCATCGCCGCGTAGAGCTGGCGTGCGTCATCCTGCGGCAAATCGCGAGCGCCTTCAGCGCCGCGGCCGATTTCCTTGATGTACTGTTGGAAGTTCATGGTCTCCTCCCGCCGCGGTCAGGCTGCCGCAGCTTGTCGTGGGGCACATTCTGCCACCATACGCTTGATATCCGGCAGACAACCGCCGCAGAAGGTGCCGCATTTCAGCTGCTCCTGGAGTTGCGGCAGGTCAGCGCCAGCGGCAACGGCACCGCGAATCTGAACGTCGCTGACGTCGGCACATTTGCAGACGATATTACGGACGGCCACGTTGAGTGGCGGTGTCGCTGTCGGCGCCAAGGCAAAGCGGATCAGGCCGGCATCGAGTTCATCCTCCGCCATCGCCTGCTTCAGCCAGGCCTGGGCCAGCGTCTCGCCGGCCAGGCGAACGCCGAGCAGACGCCCATCACGGGCGATCGCCTTCTTGGCGATACGGCGCGTGGCATCGATATAGACGATCGCCCCGGCCTCGCCATCGAGGCCGAACAACGCATCCAGATCGGCCAGGCGAGCATCCTCAATGGCGGCAGGCAGCGCGACGCGCAGCACGACCAGCGGGCTCTGCCGACCATAGAGGCCGACTGTTGCGTAAGGCAAGTCAGCGAGCCGGCTCCGCGCCGCACGGAGCAGCGCCAGCGCCTCGTCGCGGTCGGCACAACGGCGCAGAATGGCCAGCGGATACGGCAGGTCGGCAGGCGCCACCTGCACGGCCGCATGTTTGAGCTCCGGCTGATTCGACCACGGGTCAACAGCATCGCAGGCCAGGGCATTGACGCCAGGCGAGTTCATGAACTGGCTTCCCCAGTGCATCGGCATCCAGGCACGGCCCTTGGCCAGGCCCTCGCCGGCCGTGACGCGGACGACGATCTCACCGCGCCCGTTGCTGACCCTGGCCAGATCGCCAGCTTCCAGACCGCGGTGGCGCAGGTCGCAGGGATGCATGGCCAGCAGCGGCTCGTCTTCCAGGTTGAACAGGCGAGGCACGGTGCCGGTTCGGCTCATGCCGTGCCAGTGATCACGCATGCGCCCGGAGAGCAGCGAGATGGGCAGTTCCGGAGTTGTCGCATCGGCCGTCAAAGCATGTTCGGTGACAATGAAATGCGCCTTGCCGGAGGCCGTAGGGAAACGACCATCTTCGTACAAGCGCACCTTGCCCGTGTTTGCGCCCTGCGGATAAGGCCACTGTTGCGGGCCAGCAGCGGCAAGCACGGAGTAGCTCAGACCGGTGATGTCGAGATCGCGCCCGCGCGTACTTTCGCGGTGCTCGTTGAAAATCGCTTCGACATCGGTGTAGGGAAACAGCCGGTCGGTGGCTGGATGCCCAAAACGGGCGCCCAGACGACGAGCAAAATCGACGACGATGGCCCAATCAGCGCGTGCCTCGCCAGGCGCCGGCACGGCAGCGCGGACGCGGCTGATGCAGCGCTCGGAGTTGGTCACCGTACCTTCCTTTTCCCCCCAGGCGCTGGCCGGCAGCAACAGGTCGGCGAAAGCGGCGGTATCGGTATTGCCAAAGGCTTCCTGGAGCACCACATACTCGGCATGCTGCAGCGCCTCGCGTACTGCCGCCTGGTAGGGCAGTGATTGCGCCGGATTGGTACAGGCGATCCAGACCGCCTTGATCTCGCCACTTTTCAGGGCGCGGAACAGATCGACGGCCGCCTTGCCGGGTGTCGCCGGGACAGCGGGGATGCCCCAGAGCGCGGCCACCTCGGCGCGGTGCTCGGGATTGGCCAGATCGCGGTGCGCCGACAGCAGGTTCGCCAGTCCGCCGACTTCCCGCCCGCCCATGGCGTTCGGCTGGCCGGTCAGGGAGAACGGGCCGGCTCCCGGCTTGCCGATCTGGCCGGTGGCCAGGTGCAACTGAATCAGCGCGGCATTGTTGTGGGTGCCGTGCGCCGACTGGTTCAGGCCCTGACAGTACAGGGACAGTGCCGGCCCGGAAGTGGCAAACCAGCGCGCGGCCTGGATGATGGCGCTGGCCTGTACGCCACAGAGGGCAGCGGCGACATCCGGCGGGAAGGCCTGGACCGCCTCGGCCAGGGCCGCGAAACCTTCGGTGTGTTCGGCAATGTAGGTAGCGTCGATCAGCTGCTCGGCAAGCATCACCTGCAGCATGGCATTGAACAGCGCCACGTCGCTGCCGGGCTTGATCGGCAGATGCAGGTCGGCCAGCGCACAGGATTCGCTACGGCGCGGATCGGCGACGATGATGCGCAGTTGCGGATTGGCTGCCTTGGCATCCTCGATCCGGCGATAGATGATTGGATGAGCGATCGCCGGATTGGCGCCGGCGATGAAAATCACCCCGGCCTGGTCGATGTCCTCATAGCTACACGGTGGGGCATCGGCGCCCAGTGTCTGCTTGTAGCCGGCGACCGCCGACGACATGCACAGGCGGGAATTGGTATCGACGTTGTTGGTGCCGATCAGTCCCTTGGCCAGCTTGTTGAAGACATAGTAGTCCTCGGTCAACAACTGGCCGGAAATGTAGAACGCTACCGAATCCGGTCCATGGCGGCGGATTGTTTCGGCGAATCGATCGGCGGCCTCGTCGAGCGCCACGTCCCACGCCAGGCGCACACCCGGCTCGCCCCGCCTGGCGCGGCGCTCGGGCCAGAGCAGCCGATAATCGGAGTCGGCCGTCAGGTGCAAGGACGCACCCTTGGTGCACAGGCGCCCGCGATTGGCCGGATGCTCGGGATCGCCGCGCACGCCGGTGATGCGACCAGCCTCGCTGGCGATCAGGACGCCGCAGCCGACGCCGCAGTAGCAACAGGTGGATTTGACTTCGCTTTTCATGATTTTCCTTCCGGGCAGCCTTTCAGCAACAGACGTGCCAAGCCTTAAAATCATGGACTTGAGAAATAAAAAGGGAAATTCCACATGGGAATTTCCCTTTTTTGGTGCATCAGGAAGGCCCGACGTCCCTATTTGATGCGTTGCAGCTTGGGCCGCCCACTTTCGGGTGGCGTCGGTTCCGGCGGCGGCTCATCCGGTGCCTGCGAGCTTGCCGCTACCGCTGGCGCATCGGCGAAAGCCCCGGCCTCTGCAGTTTCGATCTCGAATGACATCCCGGCACCGTTTTCCCGTGCGTAGATGGCGGAGACCTGCTCCACGGGTATCGACAACTGCCGAGCAACGCCACCGAAACGGGCCTGAAACTCGATCAGCTCATTACCAATCTGCAGCTTGTTGGTGGCGTCTGGACCAAGATTGAGAACGATCTGACCGTCGCGGACGAATTCGCGTGGAACGCTGGTCCGCGCATTGACCTGGACGGCGATATACGGCGTGAAACCGTTATCGCAGCACCATTCCCAGATGGCACGCAACAGGTAAGGTTTGGTGGACGGAAGCTCCATGCCTTACTTGCGCATGGCCTTTTCCGACGGCGTCAGCGCGTCGATGAAGCCCTGGCGGCTGAAGATGCGCTCGGCGTACTTCATCAGCGGCGCCGCCGTCTTGCCGAGATCGATGCCGTAGTGATCAAGACGCCACAGCAATGGGGCAATGGCCACGTCGAGCATGGAGAACTCGTCGCCGAGCATGAATTTCTGCTTGTTGAAGATCGGAATGATCTCGGTCAGGCGGGCGCGGATTTCCTGACGCGCCTTGTCGGCCGTCTTGCCGTTCTTCTCGATCACTTCCATGAACGAGAAAATCTCGCGCTCCATGCCAACCAGCAGTTGGCGGGCGCGCGCACGCATGATCGGGTCGGCCGGCATCAACTGCGGATGCGGGAAGCGCTCGTCAATGTACTCGTTGATGATGTTCGGCTCGAACAGGACCAGGTCGCGCTCGACCAGCACCGGCACACGACTGTGCGGATTGATCGCCGCCATCTCGTCCGGCTTGTTGAACATGTCGACGTCGATTACCTGGAAGTCCATGCCCTTTTCAAACAGGACGATGCGGCAACGGTGACTGAAGGGGCAGGTAGTGCCCGAGTAGAGGTTCATCATTTTGTTACTCCCTCAAAATGGGATTCGGCACCGGGGGCCGACCAGGGCCGACCCACGATGCCGTCAACTGATTCCCGGAGGATCAGTGAATATCTTTCCAGTATTCCTTCTTCAGGGCATAAGCGACCACGAAGAGCACACCGAGGAAGGCCAGAACAAACCAGCCCAAGGTACGGCGATACTCCTGCCCCGGCTCACCCATCCAGACCATGAAGCTGACCAGATCAGAAACCGCCTTGTCGTACTCGGCCGGCGCCATCTTGCCGGGAACGGCCAGTTCAAGCTTGTGGGTTTCCGGGTTCATGACCTGGGTACCCTGCAGCTCCCACAGCACGTGCGGCATGCCAACAGCATCGAAGGCCACGTTGTTCCAGCCGGTCGGGCGATTGTCATCCTGGTAGAAGGTACGCAGATAGGTGTACAACCAGTCGGCACCGGCACCGGCATTGCCCAGTTCGCCACGGGCACGGGCAACAATGGTCAGGTCAGGCGGGGTAGCGCCGAACCACTTCTTTTGCTCGTCATGACGAGCCGCCACCATCATCAGGTCACCAATCTTGTCGGAGGTGAACATCAGGTTGTCCTTCACCTGCTGCTCGGTCAGTCCAAGATCGAGCAGGTTCTTGTAGCGCATGAAGGACGCACCATGACAGTTCATGCAGTAATTGACGAACAGCTTGGCACCATTCTGCAACGCAGCCTGGTCCTTGACCGAACCCGGCCACTTGTCGAGGTGAATGTTGGCACCGGCGGCGAAAGCCATGAGCGGTGCAAAAAGTAATGAGATCAGAAGTTTTTTCATTTTCGCACCCTCACTTCGTCGTCACGCGCTCGGGAACCGGCTTGAACTTGTCCATCCGGGACCACCACGGCATGCCGAGGAAGAAACCAAAGTAGAACACCGTGCAGATCTGGGAAACCAGCTCACCCATCGGCGACGGCGACTGCGTACCCAAGTAGCCGAGGATGAAGAAGCAGATCACGAACAGGGTGATCATCACCTTGGTGATCGGCCCGCGATAGCGGATCGACTTGACCGGGCTACGATCCAGCCAGGGCAGGAAGGCGAAGATGACAACCGAGGCGCCCATGGCAACCACACCCCAGAACTTGGCATCGAGGCCGAAGAAGTTCCAGACGATGGCGCGCAGGATCGAGTAATACGGTGTGAAGTACCAGACCGGCGCGATATGCGGTGGCGTCTTCAGCGGGTCAGCCGGATAGAAGTTCGGCGTTTCCAGGAACAGGCCAGCCCCCTCCGGCGCAAAGAACATAATTGCGCTGAAAGCCATCAGGAAGACGACGACGCCGACAATATCCTTGACCGTGTAGTACGGGTGGAACGGAATGCCGTCGCGCGGAATGCCGTTTTCGTCCTTGTTGGCCTTGATCTCGATACCGTCCGGATTGTTCGAGCCGGTTTCGTGCAGCGCCAGAACGTGGGCAGCGACCAAGCCGAGCAGGACCAACGGGAAGGCAATGACGTGGAACGAGAAGAAGCGGTTCAGGGTCGCGTCGCCGACGACGAAGTCGCCGCGGACCAGGATGGACAGGTCGTTACCAATTACCGGGATGGCACCGAATAGGTTAACAATAACCTGAGCGCCCCAGTAAGACATCTGGCCCCAGGGCAACAGATAGCCAAAGAAGGCCTCGCCCATCAGCACCAGGAAGATGCCGACGCCGAACAGCCAGGTCAGTTCGCGCGGTTTGCGGTAGGAACCGTAGATCAGGCCACGGAACATGTGCAGGTAAACCACGATGAAGAAGGCCGAAGCACCAGTCGAGTGCATGTAGCGGATCAGCCAGCCGCCTGGCACGTCGCGCATGATGTACTCGACGGAGGCGAAGGCGATCGGCACGCCAGCGGCATTCAGGGCAGCATCCGGCTTGTAATGCATGACCAGGAAGATGCCGGTGACGATCTGGATGACCAGAACGAGCAGCGCTAAGGAGCCGAAGAAATACCAGAAGTTGAAGTTCTTCGGAGCGTAATACTCTGAGAGGTGCCCCTTCCACATCGAGGTGGCGGGGAAGCGTGCATCGACCCACTCCAGCAGGTTCCCACCCAGAGAGCCATCAGACTTGTACTTTTCGAAATTGCCAGCAGCCATTTCTTATGCTCCCTTCTTATCATCGCCGATCAGGATACGGGCATCTGAGAGATACACGTGCGGCGGCACTTCGAGGTTGGTCGGGGCGGGTTTCGCCTTGTAGACACGACCGGCGAAGTCGAAAGTGGAACCATGGCAGGGGCACAGGAAGCCGCCCAACCAGTCACCAGGCATACCTTCTTCAGCGCCAGCCTTGAACTTGGACGACGGAGAGCAACCGAGGTGCGTACAGATGCCGACGACAACCATCAGATTTTCTTTGATTGAGCGGGTGGCGTTCGCCGCATAAGCGGGTTGCTGGGAAGCCACTTCGGACTTCGGATCCGCCATCTGCTCATCCAGTTTGGGCAGCGTATCGAGCATTTCCTTGGTGCGGTTGATGATCCACACCGGCTTGCCGCGCCATTCGACCGTGATCATTTGACCGGGTTCGATCTTGCTGATATCGACTTCAACCGGAGCGCCTGCAGCCTTGGCACGTTCGGAAGGAAGCAAGCTGGAGACGAACGGCACGAGGGCAGCGACTGCCCCCACTCCGCCCACGGCTGCAGTTGCAACGATCAAACGCCGCCGCCCGCAGTCCATTTTTCCTTGATTGCTCATAACGCTGACCCCTAAAGGAATTGGATGGGATTGAAAATAAACGCTGGATTATACGACAACGGAGCACGCGATAAAAGGCTCACTCAGCTGAACAGGCCCTGCGTTCGCGCAAAGCCTGAGCCAAGGTACCGCTGTCCACATACTCGAGCTCACCTCCCACCGGCACCCCGCGCGCGATGCGGGTGACGCGAATGCCCTTGGCTTGCAGCATGGCAGTCAGGTAATGGGCGGTTGCCTCGCCCTCGTTGGTGTAGTTCGTGGCCAGGATGACCTCCTTGACCTCACCGTCAAGTGCGCGGACAAGAACACGGTCGAGGCCGAGTTCCCGAGGACCGATCCCATCCAGCGGGGACAACCGCCCCATCAGGACGTAGTACAGCCCCGGATAGGATTGCGTCTGCTCCATCATGTTCATATCGACCGGCGTCTCGACCACGCAGAGCATGCTTTGGTCACGCCGAGGAGACTGGCAACGCTCGCAAATGTCGCTTTCAGTGAAGGTATTGCAGCGCTGGCAATGCCTCACTGCCTGCAGCGCATGCAGGACCGCATCACCCAGCCGCCGGGCGCCTTCGCGCTCCCGCTGCAGCAGGTGATAGGCCATGCGCTGCGCCGATTTTGGACCAACCCCGGGCAGACAACGGAGAGCCTCGATCAGCGCTTCGAGCCCCGACGGATTCACTTAAAACGGCAGCTTGAAACCCGGCGGCAGATTCATGCCAGCGGTAAATCCGGACATCTTCTCCTGACTCAGCGCTTCGCCCCGCCGCATTGCGTCATTCACTGCGGCAGCAATGAGGTCTTCCAGCATCTCACGATCGTCCATCACTGAGGGATCAATACTTACGCGGCGAACATCGTGAGCACAAGTCATCACCACCTTCACCATGCCGGCCCCAGCCTGGCCTTCGACCTCAACCTGCGCCAACTGCTCCTGCGCCCGCTTCATGTTCTCCTGCATCATTTGCGCCTGCTTCATCAGGCCGCCGAGACCACCTTTGATCATGGCATTTTCTCCATTAGGCAATAGGTTTTATCGATGACTCTATTACCGAGGCATCGAACGATTCAATCACATCACGTACAAATCCGTCCTGCTCAATCGCCGCCACGGCTTTCTCCTGTCGTAGCTGACGATCCTTACCCGCTGCCGCTGCCGGAGTGTCCACCTCGTTATCAGCCAACTCGAAACGCACCCGCAACGGCCGCCCGAAATGCTCGCACAGGGCTTGCTGCAGGCGCTCTGGCGCCGGCTTCATCTGCAGATGGGAATGGGCCGGCGCCAGACGCAGCAAACATTCCTGATCATCCAGGCGGCGCAATTCGCAGTGCTGCGCCAGCGTCCGCGCCAAACCTGATAGGTTGAGGGTGGCGACGATGCCGCTCCACTCCGAATTACCAGAACCAACTGACCGCACCTCCGGCGCCTCCGCGCGTGGAGGCGCCCCGGCAGGCTGTGGAGCCGGCGTTGCCGGCTGGAGCGCAGCCGAGCGTGGCGTGATCTGCCGCGCCGCCGCGACAACGTCGGCCACCGTGCTCGGACGAAATGTGTGCAGGCGCAACAGGGTCATCACAAAACCCGAATACTCGTCCGGCGCTGCCGGTAACTCATTACGTCCGACAACGGCTATCTGATAGCCAAGTTGCACGAACTCCGGAGAAAAGGCAGCCGCCAGAGCAAGCAGGCGGTCGCGCCCGGGGTCGTCATCATCAATCGCCGTTGGAACACACTGAGCAATCTGCAGCGTAGTAAACAGGCTTGCCAGTTCCTGCAGCGCCGCGGAGAAGGACAAGCTGCGCACGCCGAGATCGACAGCCACAGCAAGCATTGCCGAGGCATCACCAGCCGCCAAAGCATCGAGGATGGCAAACAGGTAGTCCCGATCAACTGTTCCCAGCATCGAGCGCACCTGCTCCTCTTCAACCTTACCCGCACCGTGCGCGATTGCCTGATCGAGGAGCGACAAGGCGTCACGCATGCTGCCGGCTGCCGAGCGGGCAATCAAGACCAGCGCGCCGGCATCAAAGCTGACGCCCTCGGCCTGCAGAATATTCGCCAGATGGCCGGTTATCGCAGACGCCGGCATCTGCTTCAGGTTGAACTGCAGGCAACGCGAAAGAACAGTAACCGGGATTTTTTGCGGATCGGTAGTCGCCAGGATGAACTTCACATGCTCCGGCGGCTCCTCCAGGGTCTTCAACATGGCGTTGAAGGCTGAGTTCGACAACATATGAACTTCGTCGATCACATACACCTTGAAGCGACCGCGTGTCGGCGCGTACACCGCATTTTCCAGCAACTGCCGCATCTCATCGACCCGGGTATTGGTTGCCGCATCGACCTCAAGCAAATCGACAAATCGCCCGCTATCGATTTCCACGCAGGCGGAGCAGGTACCGCACGGCGTTGCCGTGATGCCACTCTCGCAATTCAGTGACTTGGCGAGAATGCGCGCAATGGTGGTCTTGCCGACGCCGCGCGTCCCGGTAAATAGATAGGCATGGTGCAGGCGCTGTTCGGACAAGGCATGATTCAAGGCACGAACCACATGCTCCTGGCCAACCAATGTCGAAAAATTGCGCGGCCGCCACTTGCGGGCAAGAACCTGGTAACTCATGGGCCCCACACCAAAGCAGAAAATGAAAGTGGCGAGCCTAACCCCCGGCACTTGCAGTAAATGGCTGTGGCTGCTTCCTTCCGGACCTGACCAGATTCACCATCCTGCAATGCGGGGAGACCCGCCGCGTTGGATTTTAACACAGGGCCTGCGTGGCATCCCGGCGCATTTGGCTTTTCTTCACTTTTAGTGATCCGCTGAAAGCGCAAAGCCCTTCTAGC
>DDWF01000047.1:0-25482 GCA_002345845.1 Betaproteobacteria bacterium UBA2293
ACCAAGGGTGGTGTCATCGAGACCAACTTCCGCGAAGAAACCGAAACCGATCTGTTCGGTGAGCAGGCTGTTCTGTGCGGCGGCGCCGTCGAGCTGGTCAAGATGGGCTTCGAAACCCTGACCGAAGCCGGCTACGCCCCGGAAATGGCCTACTTCGAGTGCCTGCACGAACTGAAGCTGATCGTCGACCTGATGTACGAAGGCGGCATCGCCAACATGAACTACTCGATCTCCAATAATGCGGAGTTCGGCGAGTACGTGACCGGTACCGAAGTCATCAACGAGCAGTCCCGTGCCGCCATGCGCAATGCCCTGAAGCGCATCCAGAACGGCGACTACGCCAAGATGTTCATCCAGGAAGGCAAGACCAACTACCCGTCAATGACGGCCCGTCGTCGTCTGAACGCCGTGCATCCGATCGAGACGGTTGGTGGTCAGTTGCGCGACATGATGCCGTGGATCAAGAAGAACAAGCTGGTCGACCAGTCCAAGAACTGATCGGGTAGTCGCCATTCGACCGGGCGTCGTTCCTCGCGCCCAGTTGCGTCTTCGCCTTGGGCGGTGTGGTTATCTGCACCGCCCAAGTTGTTTGAGGGATGGGTGTATCCTTGCACCGTTCTGGATGAATCCTTAAGCCAATGACCGAACTCAAGCCCCGTAAGTCTCTGTTCAATCCGGAAGTGAAGCGGCGCGGCATTTATATCCTGCCCAACCTGTTCACGACAGCGGCGCTGTTCGCTGGCTTCTTCGCCATCGTCCAGGCAATGCAGGGCGATTTCGAACGGGCGGCAATGGCCATCTTCATCGCCATGGTGCTCGACGGACTGGACGGCCGCGTGGCCCGCCTGACCAATACCCAGTCGGCCTTCGGTGCCGAATACGACTCGCTGTCCGACATGGTCAGCTTCGGCGCGGCGCCGGCGCTGGTGATGTACGAATGGGCGCTGCGCGACCTTGGTCGGCTCGGCTGGATAGCCGCCTTCATCTACTGTGCTGGCGCTGCCCTGCGTCTGGCGCGCTTCAACACGACGCTGGAAGTCATGGACAAGCGCTTCTTCCAGGGCCTGCCGTCGCCGGCTGCGGCGGCGCTGGTCGCCGGCCTGGTCTGGGTGATGATCGTCGCCGAAGTGCCGGGTAGCGATGTCCGCTGGCTGGCTTGCGGGCTGACCATCTTTGCCGGCATCACCATGGTTTCCAATATCCGCTATTACAGTTTCAAGGACATCAACCTGAAGAAGAGCGTGCCGTTCTTCGTGATTGCCGCGATTGCGCTCGGTTTTGCGCTGGTCGCCTACAGTCCGGAGATTGCGCTGTTCGCCTTCTTCGTCGTCTATGGCCTGTCCGGCTACGTGCTGGCGGCCATCGGCCTGGCCAAGCGTCGGGCCGCGTGAGCATTCGGAGCAGTAAATGAGCAAACAGCATCTCGTCATTTTTGATACCACCCTGCGCGACGGTGAACAGAGTCCGGGCGCTTCGATGACCAAGGAAGAGAAGATCCGCGTCGCCCGGCAGCTCGAGAAGATGCGCGTCGACGTCATTGAGGCTGGTTTCGCGGCGGCATCGCCGGGGGATTTCGATGCCATCCAGGCGATTGCCCAGGTGATCAAGGAGTCGACGGTGTGTTCGCTGGCGCGGGCCAACGAAAACGATATCCGCCGTTCCGGCGAGGCGATCAAGCCGGCCACTTCGGGTCGCATTCATACCTTCATCGCCACTTCGCCGATCCACATGGAAAAGAAGCTGCGCATGACGCCCGATCAGGTTGTCGAGCAGGCGGTCAAATCCATCGGCTGGGCGCGTGAGTACACCGACGATATCGAGTTTTCCGCCGAGGATGCCGGGCGTTCGGACATCGATTTTCTTTGCCGCATTTTTGACGCGGTGATCAAGGCCGGGGCGACGACGATCAACGTGCCTGACACCGTCGGCTACAACATTCCCGCGCAATACGCGGCAACGCTGCAACAACTGATCGAACGCGTGCCCAATGCCGACAAGGTGGTGTGGTCGGTGCATTGCCACAACGACCTCGGACTGGCCGTCGCCAATTCGCTGGCGGCGGTGCTGGCGGGCGCCCGGCAGGTCGAATGCACGATCAACGGTCTTGGTGAACGGGCCGGCAATGCCGCACTGGAGGAAATTGTCATGGCCGTGCGTACGCGCGCCGACGTCTTTCCGGTCGAGACGCGCATCGACACCACGCAGATCGTGCCCGCCTCCAAGCTGGTGTCGCAGATCACCGGTTATCCGGTGCAGCCGAACAAGGCCGTGGTTGGCGCCAATGCCTTCGCCCACGAGTCCGGCATCCATCAGGACGGCGTGCTGAAACATCGTGAAACCTACGAAATCATGCGCGCCCAGGATGTTGGCTGGTCGCAGAACAAACTGGTGCTCGGCAAGCATTCCGGGCGCAATGCCTTCAAGAGCCGGCTGCAGGAACTCGGCATCGAGCTGGCGAGCGATGAAACGCTGAATGCCGCCTTCGCCCGCTTCAAGGATCTGGCTGACAAGAAGCACGAGATTTTCGACGAAGACCTGCATGCGCTGGTCTCCGAGGAGGTGGTTGAGCCCGAGCACGAGCATTACAAACTCGTTTATTCACACGTCTGCTCGGAAACCGGTGAGATGCCGCAGGCCACCGTGATCCTCAATGTCGGTGGCGTTGAGCACAAGGCGCAGGCCGAGGGCGGCGGTCCGGTCGATGCCACCTTCAAGGCCATCGAGCGCATTGCCGGAAGCGATGCCGAACTGATGCTTTATTCGGTCAATGCCATCACCACCGGCACCGATGCCCAGGGTGAGGTGACGACGCGGCTGGCCAAGGCCGGGCGCATCGTCAATGGCAATGGCGCCGACACCGATATCGTCATCGCTTCGGCGCGCTCCTATCTGAACGCACTGAACAAGCTGCATTCGACGCTGGACAAGGTGCGCGCCCAGGGCGACATCTGATCGCCCTGTCGTTGTCCAGGCCGCCTCAGCTTTGCTCGGCGGCCTTTTTTTCGGGCGGCGCCCGTGTCGTCCGGATGAAGAGGATGGCGCCGGCGAAAATGATCGTCGCCAGCAGCGTTTCGCCGATCGCCAGCAACTGCGACAGGCCGCCCTCGCTGGTGGCGCGGGTCAGCCCTTCGAGCAGGTAGAACTGGATCAGCAGCGACAGCCATTTGTAGGTGTAGCGCTTGCCGCGCAGAATGCCGAACAGCGGCAGCAGGAGCACGGCGCCCTTTAGGATCAGCCACGAGCCACCGGGACGTAACGGCGCCAGCCAGCCCTCCCAGGCCAGACAAAGGAAGATCAGGGCGATCAGGCTGCCACTGGTCAGTATCTGCCAGCGGGCGGCGTTCATGCCGCCCCCAGTTTCTGCACGAGCAGTGCCAGGCGCTTGCCCTGGGCGAAGGCCAGGCGGCTTTCCGTCTCGCTCAGCAGCGGGTCGCCGGCGCTGCCGGAGACGTGGCTGGCGCCGTAGGGCGTGCCGCCGCCAACAGTTGTGGTCAGATCAGGCTCAGTAAAGGGCAGGCCCAGCAGCAGCATGCCGTGATGCAGCAAGGGCAACATCATCGACAGCAGGGTTGTCTCGTTGCCGCCGTGCGGACTGGCGCTGGCAGTGAATACGCAGGCCGGCTTGCCGGCCAGGGTGCCGTTGTGCCATTCGGCGATGGTGCCGTCGAGAAAGTATTTCATTGGTGCCGCCATGTTGCCGAAACGCACCGGGCTGCCCAGCGCCAGGCCGGCGCATTCGGCCAGGTCAGCAGCTTCAACGTAGGGCGCGCCATGGTCCGGGATGCCGGGCTCGCTGGCTTCGCAGACGGTGGAGACGCGCGGCACCGTGCGCAGGCGGGCCTGTATCCCGGGCACCGATTCGATACCGCGGGCAATGCGTTCGGCCAGGGCGCGGACCGAGCCACGATGACTATAGTAGAGGACGAGGATGTCTTGCATGGTCGGCTATTATACGGGCCCATGCTGACTCGCTCCCGCTATCGTCGCAACCGCCGGCCGGCCGCCGCGGCCGGCGGCATCCTGCGTCGCTTTCTGCACGAGAACATGTTGCAGACCAGCGCCGCCCTTGCCTTCACCACCTTGCTGGCGCTAGTGCCGCTGGTTGCCGTGGTGTTGGCGGTGGCCGAGATGATCCCTTATTTCGACCTGCTCCTGGGCCGGCTGACGGGGATGCTGCGGGAGACGCTGTTGCCGACAGGTGCCGCTCGCACCATCGCCGGCGGGATCGGGCGCTTTTCCACGCGCGCCCAGCAGTTGACGGTCGTCGGTCTGGTTCTCCTTGCTGTTACGGCTTTCCTGCTCTTGCAGACCATCGAGCGTGCCTTCAATCACCTGTGGCAGGTTGAGCCACGCCCTTTCATTTCCCGCCTGGGGCTTTACGCCTTCGTGATGATTGTCTGGCCATTCCTGCTGGGGGCGGTGGCCGTGGCCAGCTCTTTCGCGCTCAGTGCTTCGCTGGGGCTGCTCGATGACTTGACCTGGGCGCGCAGCCTGTTGCCGCACGCGCTTTCATCCCTGTTGCTGGGGGTGTTCTTTGCCTTTCTCTACTACGCGGTGCCCAATGCCAGGGTGAGTAGCAGGGCTGCCTTGTTCGGTGGTGCCTTTGCCAGTCTGGCCATTGCTGCCATGCAGCGCCTGTTTGAATTGTTTCTGGCGACTTCGGGTATCTTCCGCAGTATTTACGGGGCTTTCGCCGCCATTCCAATCTTTCTCGTCTGGCTCCATCTGTCGTGGGCCATTGTGTTGTTTGGTGGTCTGCTGGCGGCTAAGCTGAATCGTCCGGGGCAAGGCTGAACAATTCAATGCTGCTGGTCTGTTCGTCCAGTTGTTCGGTGCGTACTTCACGTACCAGCAGATTGCCCGATTCGATCAGCAACAACAGTTTTTCCTGCTTGTCCGGAAGATTTCCCGAGGCGACGAGCAGCGATTCGAGCGGCCTGAGTGGTGGTGTTTGCGGCAGGATCAGGGCATTCAGGTGATGGCCGGACAGTTCGAAAGGCTGGGCAATTTTCGCGGCGAGGGCGCGGGCGGCGATCATCTGCAGACCGATTTCGACATGCTCGGGATTTTCGGAGATGGCCCAACGGACAATGCAGATGTGCCAGGGGCCATTGCTGGCTTCGCTCTCGCCGATCGCCTGCAGGGCAACCACTTCGCCAATGCGCAGGTCATCCGTGCTGCCGATGACGTGCATCAGGGCGTAGCCATCCGGGCTTTCATTGGTGACCATCCACTCGCTGAGACGCACGGGAGCGGCGGGATTCTTCAGCAAGTGCCAGAGATTGTTCAGGCCAAGACAGAGATTGGCGCGATAGGACTGCCGCCGTCGGTTAAAGCGCCGTTTTGTCGGTTTGCCCCAGAGCTTGGCCAGGCGCAGGAGAACGCCCTGTCCGGCACGGGTGCCGGCAAAACTGGGCAGATCGAGTGCTTGCGGAGCAACGCCGCGAACCAGTTCGCCGTGTTTCCGTTGGGCATCGGCGGCGATCGCTGCACAGGAAAAATACAACGGCGTGGTATCGGCTGCCGGCACGCGGCGAATCAGTGCATGTGCAGGGAAATCGCTGTCGAGATCAATCCAGAATACGGCAGTAGCATCGGCGGGAGGGGCATCGTACAGCTCAATCCGGATCGGGCTGCATTCAATGAAGGCGCTGATGAATTCCAGTTCGCTGGCCGAGAAAGAGGCGGGCTGGGCGATGGCGGCCAGCAGTATGTCGGTATAGGCGCGCTGCACGCCAGCGCCGCCGCGCGGCCCGGGAAAGTTTTCCAGGCCGAGTCGACGAGCGGTGCGGAAGGCGGCGTGCAATTGCTGCCATAGACCGATGCGGGTTGGCGAGGCGAGCAGATGATTGATGCGAATCTGCCAGGCGATTCCCTGCAGTGCACGCAACAGCGAAGCATGGGGCGCCCGTAGGGCGTTGCCGCCCTCGGGGTCGAACAGTTCGGCAAGTGAGTTGAAGTAATCCTGGGTCAGCGTTTCCAGCAAGTCGATCAGGACCCGGACACGCTGCCGGATCTTCCGCGAAACGGGCAGCGAAATCTGCTGAAAGCCAGGTAGTTCAGCCATGATGACCCGCTCGGCGTGGGCGTGCAGAAGGTCGAGCAACTTGATGCGCTGCGAGATGGGTAGCGGCGTATCGCGCAATTTGAGCAACTGCCGATAAAGCTGGTCGGCATCCTCGCTACCCTGGCGGTCGTGCGCCTTGGCCAGCCATTCGAGGATGCTCCTGATGCTGGCTTCCGTTGCTGGAGTTGGGGTGGGGGTGATTTCATCGCTCATGGAAGCAGCAGCATAGCAAAAAAAATCTTGTAACCATGCGCCTGCTTGGATCGCCGTCTGCCTCCTCGCGCTCGGGAAAGGAGAATCCGTGGGTGCCTTTTCGGCTTGGCCTCAGTGGCTTGTTTTTCCTTGTTAAAGCGCTATAATCCCGGGTCTTTTTTCCAGCTAGGAAAGTAATCCCATGGTTGTTATTCGTCTTGCCCGTGGTGGCGCCAAGAAGCGCCCGTTCTACAACCTCGTAGTCACCGATTCCCGCAATCGTCGCGATGGTCGTTTCGTCGAGCGTATCGGCTTCTACAACCCGGTCGCTTCCGGCAATGCCGAAATGCTGCGCATTTCCGTCGATCGCCTAGCCTACTGGCAGAGCAATGGTGCGCAACTGTCGCCGACCGTCGCCCGTCTGGTCAAGCAGAGCGCCGCTCAGCAGGCAGCCTAAGTTTTCCCCTTGTCCGGCAACGATATCGTCGTACTGGGGCGGCTGGCCGACCCCTACGGGATTCAGGGCTGGCTGAGGTTGCATCCTTTTGGCGATGATCCGCTGGCCTGGGCGAAAATGCCCGTCTGGTGGGTTGCTCGCGAAGGCGAGGCGTGGCGTGAGTGCAAGTTGATTGGCTTGAAGCCGCATGGCAACGGCGTGGTCGTTCTGCTTGATGGCATTGGCGACCGCACGGCGGCGGAAGCGGCAAAAGGGCTATTGGTCGGTGCGCCGCGCAATGCCTTGCCGAAGGTCGACAAGGACGAGTTTTACTGGGCCGACCTGATTGGTCTGAATGTCGTCAATACGGCTGACGAGTGCTTGGGCAAGGTGACCGGTCTGATCGAAACCGGTGCTAACGCCGTCCTGCGTGTCGTTGCTGATGACGAAACCGAGCGTCTCCTGCCATTTGTTGCGGCAGTGGTGCTAACGGTCGACAAAGAGGCTAATTTGATCCGCGTGGAGTGGGGCAGCGACTGGTGATCCGGTTCGACTGCGTGACCATCTTCCCGGAGATGTTCGCCGCCGTGACGCACAGTGGTATCACCCGTCGGGCGCTGGAAGAACAGCGCTGGGTCTGGCAGGGCTGGAATCCGCGGGATTTCGCCGAGAATGCCTGGCGGCGGGTGGATGATCGCCCCTTTGGTGGCGGGCCAGGCATGCTGATGCAGCCGGGGCCCCTGGAGAAGGCGATTGCGGCAGCCAAGGCGCAGCAGCATGAGGCGGGGCTGGCGAAGAGCCGGGTCATCTACCTCTCGCCGCAAGGCGTGCCGCTGACGCATGAGCGGGTGATGCAGCTGGCGACTGGCGAGGAAGGTCTGATCCTTCTCTGCGGTCGCTATGAAGGAATTGACGAGCGTTTGATCGAGCGCTGTGTCGATGAGGAAATTTCGATCGGGGATTTCGTGCTCTCCGGTGGCGAATTGCCGGCGATGGTGTTGATTGACGCTGTCGTCCGCCAGTTGCCGGGAGTGCTCGGTGATGCCGCTTCAGCGGTGGAAGATTCGTTTGTCGGTGGTTTGCTGGACTGTCCGCACTACACGCGGCCCGAAATTTACGAGGGCGCGCAGGTGCCGGAAGTGTTGATGTCCGGTGATCACAAAAGAATTCGTCGCTGGCGGCTTAAACAGTCGCTGGCGCGAACCCGGAAGCGCCGGCCGGATTTGCTGGCGCACCGCGTGTTGAGCGCGGAAGAAACGCAACTACTCACGGAGATTTCCGGAGAGGAGCAATGCGGTGAGTAAGTGTTTATAAATTAGAGGATCTCACATGAACCTGATTGAACAGCTGGAAAATGAAGAAATTGCCCGCCTGGGCAAGACCATCCCCGAATTCGCCCCGGGCGACACCGTCGTCGTTCAGGTGAAGGTCAAGGAAGGCAACCGCGAGCGTCTGCAGGCTTACGAAGGCGTCGTCATCGCCAAGCGTAACCGCGGTCTGAACTCCGGCTTCACCGTGCGCAAGATTTCTTCCGGCGAAGGTGTCGAGCGTACCTTCCAGACCTATTCCCCGCTGGTCGCTTCGATCGAAGTCAAGCGTCGTGGTGACGTTCGTCGCGCCAAGCTGTACTACCTGCGCGAGCGTTCGGGCAAGTCTGCACGGATCAAGGAAAAGCTGCCGGCCAAGAAGGCTTCTGCCTAAGCGGCTGCCAGCAAAAAGAAAAAGGGGCTTCGGCCCCTTTTTTGCGCCCGGAACTTTCGTCTTCCGGATACAAAAAAAGGAGCCGCTGGCTCCTTTTTTCGCTGGCCTGACGATCAGGATTTTTTCTTGTCCTTCTCGATCAAGGCGTAGGCCGAGTGGTTGTGGATCGACTCGAAGTTTTCCGATTCGACCACGTAGGCATCAATGCGGCCTTCGGCGTTGAGGCGGGCGGCGACATCGCGGACCATGTCTTCGACGAACTTGGGGTTGTCGTAGGCGCGCTCGGTGACGTATTTCTCGTCCGGGCGCTTCAACAGGCCGAACAGCTCACAGGAGGCTTCCTGCTCGACCAATTGGACGATTTCCTCGATCCAGACGAAATCATTGGTGCGTGCCGTGACCGTGACGTGGGAGCGCTGGTTGTGGGCGCCGCGTTCGGAAATCTTTTTCGAGCAGGGGCACAGGCTGGTCACCGGGACGACGACCTTGACCGAGGTGGCGATCTCGCCGTGGCAGATGTCGCCGATGAAGGTGACGTCGTAGTCCATCAGGCTCTGCACGCCGGAAACCGGAGCCGTCTTGTTGATGAAGTACGGGAAATTCATCTCGATATGGCCGGTCTCGGCTTCCAGCTTGAGCACCATGTCGCGCAGCATGGTCGGGAAATTCTCGACCGAGATCTCCCGTTCGTGGCTGTTCAGGATCTCCACGAAGCGCGACATGTGGGTGCCCTTGAAGTTGTGCGGCAGGCTCACGTACATGTTGAACATGGCGATCGTGTGCTGGATGCCGGCCGACTTGTCCTGGACGCGGATCGGATGGCGGATCGACTTGATGCCGACCTTGTTGATGGCAATGTGGCGTGTGTCGGCCGAGTTCTGGACGTCGGGGATGGTGCTGTTGGTTGTCATTGGCTGTTCTATCGGGTTAGCGGTTGGCCAGGCGTTCGCGCACGCTGCGCACGATGCCGTCCTTGTCGAGGCCGAGCTCGGCGAGGAGCTGACCCTGTTCGCCGTGATCGACGAAACGATCCGGCAGGCCGAGACGCAGCACGGCCACGTTCAACCCGCGTTCGCTGAGCACCCGCTCGATTTCCGAGCCAGCGCCACCAATCACGGCGTTCTCTTCGATGCTGACCAGCAGGGAATGGTTCCCCGCCAGTTCGACGATCAGCTCGACATCGAGCGGCTTGACGAAGCGCATGTTGGCGACTGTGGCGTCGAGTTCCTCGCCCGCTGCCTCGGCGGCAGCGACCAGGCTGCCGAAGGCGAGCAGGGCGACACCCTGGCCGTGGCGGCGGATTTCGCCCTTGCCCAGGGGCAGGGTGTCGAGTTCCGGCGCCGGCAGGGTGCCTTTGCCGGCACCGCGCGGGTAGCGAACCAGGCTCGGGCCGTCGTGGGCGAAGGCGGTCGATAGCAGGCGTCGGCATTCGGCTTCGTCGGACGGTGCCATGACCACCATGTTGGGAATGCAGGTGGCGAAGGAGAGATCGAAGGTGCCGTGGTGCGTCGGCCCGTCGGCGCCGACCAGACCGCCGCGATCGACGGCGAAAACGACCGGCAGGTTCTGCAGGGCGACGTCGTGGATCAACTGATCGTAGGCGCGCTGCAGGAAGGTGGAGTAAATGGCGACGACCGGCTTCAGACCTTCGCAGGCGAGGCCGGCGGCGAAGGTGACGGCGTGCTGCTCGGCGATGCCGACGTCGAAATAGCGATCGGCGTATTCGGCTGAAAAGCGCACCATGCCGGAGCCTTCGCGCATGGCCGGGGTAATGGCGACGAGGCGCGAATCGACCTTGGCCATGTCGCACAGCCAGTCGCCGAAAACCTGCGTGTAGGTCAGTTTGGCCGGCCCCTTGGCGGACTGGATGCCGTCGCAGGCGGCGAACTTGCCGACGCCGTGATACAGGATCGGGTCGTTCTCGGCCAGCTTGTAGCCCTGACCTTTCTTCGTGATCACGTGCAGGAACTTCGGGCCCTTGAGCTTCTTCAGGTTTTCCAGGGTCGGGATCAGGGCGTCGAGGTCGTGACCGTCGATCGGCCCGTAGTAGTGGAAGCCGAATTCCTCGAACAGCGTGCCCGGGGCGATCATGCCCTTGACGTGCTCTTCGGCGCGGCGGGCCAGTTCGAGCAGCGGCGGGGCGAAGCCAAGCATGTGGCGGCCGGCTTCGCGAGCGGCGTTGTAGGTCTTGCTCGAGGTCAGTCGGGTCAGGATGTTGTTGAGCGCGCCAACCGGTGGCGAGATCGACATCTCGTTATCGTTGAGGATGACCAGTATGTCGGTGTCGGCGACGCCGGCATTGTTCAGCGCCTCGAAGGCCATGCCGGCGGACATGGCGCCATCGCCGATGACGGCGACCACCTTGCGGCCTTCGCCCTTGTGCTTGGCGGCCAGCGCCATACCGAGGGCGGCGGAAATGGAGGTTGAGGAATGGCCGACGCCGAAGGTGTCGTACGGGCTTTCGCAGCGCTTGGGAAAGCCGGCGACGCCGCCGCGCATGCGCAGCTTGTCCATGCCCTGGCGGCGACCGGTGAGGATCTTGTGCGGATAGCACTGATGGCCGACGTCCCAGACCAGGCGGTCGGCCGGGGTGTCATAAACGGCGTGCAGGGCGATGGTCAGCTCGACGGTGCCGAGGTTGGACGACAGGTGGCCGCCAGTCTGCGACACGGAGTCGATCAGGAATTCGCGCAGTTCGCCAGCGAGCTGCGCCAGTTGCTTGCGTTCCAGGGCGCGTAGATCGGCCGGACAATCGATGGTTTCCAGCAGCGGGTAGCTCATGGTCAGAATTGCCTGTCGCAGATGAAGTCGGCCAGCTGGGTCAGGCGACCGGCGCGGTCGCCGAAGATGGACAGGGCGGCCAGGGCCTCGCTGCGCAATTCTCCGGCGTAAGCGCGGGCGCCTTCGAGGCCAAGCAGGGCAACGTAGGTCGGCTTGTCGGCGGCTTCATCCTTGCCGGCGGTCTTGCCCAGCGTTGCCGTGCTGGCAGTACAGTCAAGGATGTCGTCGACGACCTGGAAGAGGAGGCCGGCGCGTTTGGCGAAACGGTCGAGCTGGTTGCGTTGCTCGGTCGTCAGTGGCTGGCCGGCCAGGGCGCCAAGGAGCACGGCGGCACGGATCAGGGCGCCGGTCTTCAGCGCATGCATCAATTCCAGTTGCGGCTGCTCCAGCGGTTTGCCGACCGAGGCGAGATCGATCGCCTGACCGCCAGCCATGCCGCGCGAACCGCTGGCATGGGCGAGCAGGGTGATCATTTCCAGTTGCTGTTGCGGGTCGCCCAGCGGCTGGCCGGCGAGCAATTCGAAGGCCAACGTCTGCAGGCTGTCGCCGACCAGCAGGGCGGTCGGCTCGTCGTATTCAACATGGCAGGTCGGGCGGCCGCGGCGCAACACGTCGTCGTCCATGCACGGCAGGTCGTCATGAACCAGCGAATAGGCGTGGATCAGTTCGACGGCGCTGGCGACGACGTCCAGTTTTTCCGGGGCGGCGCCGGAGAGTTCGCCGGCGGCGAAGGCGAGCAGCGGCCGGACACGCTTGCCGCCGCCGAGCGTGGTGTAGCGCATGGCTTCGTGCAGGCGGTGCGGGATGCTGTCAGCGCCCGGCAGGTGGCGGGCCAGGGCAGCTTCGGTGCGCGCCTGGGTGGCGGCCATCCAGTCAGCGAAAGAGGTGCTCACTGGCCCTCCAGCGTCAGACGATCCACTTCCCGGAGTTCGCCATTTTCGAGAACGCGGATTTGCTCCTCGGCGTCGGTCAGTTGGGCCTGGCAGTGCTTCATCAACGCCATGCCGCGACGATAGGCGGCAATCGAGGCTTCGAGCTCGAGCTGGCCGCCTTCCATGCTGGCGACGATGGCCTCCAGTTCGGCCAGCGCCGTCTCGAATTTCATGTCGGCGATCGGGGATTGATCCATGGCGTCAGGGTTCGGGGAAACACGCGAAAATACTCCATCACGGGGCGCCCGGTCAAATTCTCGGGGTAAAATCGCCCTTTTACCCGCTGGAGGCTTGGAATGTCCGACATGGCGACTTTGTCCCGGTTGGCACCTGCAGTTTCCCAACTGCCGGTGGACTGGTACTTCGATCAACGGATCTACGCTCTGGAGAAGAAGCTCATCTTCGATGCCGGTCCGGGCTATGTTGGCCACAGTCTGATGGTGCCGGAAGCGGGTGATTACCGGACGCTGGAGTGGAAGGATCACGGCCAGATGCTGCTCAATGGCGGCGAGGCCGGTGCGTATGCCGGTATCTGGCAAATGTCCAACGTCTGCCGCCACCGCCAGGCAATCATGTTGCAGGGCAGCGGCAAGCTGAATGGGCCGGTGGTCTGCCCGATCCATCGCTGGACCTACGACCAGGGCGGCGAGTTGATCGGCGCGCCGCATTTTCCCCAGAATCCCTGTCTGAATCTCGACAAGGCCAGGCTGGAGAACTGGAACGGCCTCATGTTCAAGGGCCCGCGCTCGGCCAATGGCGATCTCGGCGGTATGACGGTCGCCCGCGACCTGGATTTCAGCGGTTACAAGCTCGACCACGTCGAGATGCATACCTGTAATTACAACTGGAAGACTTTCATCGAGGTCTATCTGGAGGATTACCACGTCGTGCCTTATCACCCGGGCCTGGGCAACTTCGTCACCTGCGATGACCTGTCCTGGCAATTCGGTGACTGGTACTCGGTGCAGAAGGTCGGCATCACTTCGCTGATGAAGGATTCCTCCTCTGCTACCTATAACCGCTGGCAGAAGGTTGTTCGCGAATACTACGGTGATCGCGGCGAGACGCCGCCGCAAGGGGCGATCTGGCTGACCTATTACCCGAACATCATGGTCGAGTGGTATCCGCACGTTCTGGTTGTATCGACGCTGATCCCGCAGGGACCGGACAAGACGATGAATGTCGTCGAGTTCTACTACCCCGAGGAAATCGTCGATTTCGAGCGCGAGTTCATCGAGGCCGAGCGCGCCGCCTATATGGAGACGGCGATCGAGGATGACGACATCGGCGAACGCATGGACCGCGGCCGCAAGGCCTTGCTGGCCGAGGGCAAGAGCGAGGTCGGCCCGTACCAGAGCCCGATGGAAGACGGCATGCAGCACTTCCACGAGTTCTATCGGCGGATCATGCAGAAGGATATCGAAGGCCGCTGATTTGCTGCGGCAGACCAGGGCGCCGGGGTAAAATCCGGCGCCCTTTTTCTTATTCCGAGCCCGCCGAGAATGCAATCCCTGTGGATGCTGGTCGCCAGCCTGCTGTTCGCCTGCATGGGAGTTTGCGTCAAGTTCGCGGCGGAGACGCATTCGGCGGTCGAAATCACCTTCTGGCGCAGCTTCATCTCGCTGCTGCTGATGTTCGCCCTGGTCCGCCTGCGCGGTGTGCCGCTCAGAACGCCGCACTGGCGCTGGCAGGTGACGCGCGGGGCGGTTGGCTTCGCGGCGCTGTTCTCCTACTTCTACGCCATCACGCTGTTGCCGCTGGCCACTGCGGTGACGCTCAATTACACCTCGGCGATCTTCCTCGCCCTGTACCTGGCGCTGGCCGGCTGGCGCATGCAGCGCGGCATCCTCGGGGCCTTGGCCATTGGCCTGGCCGGCGTCGTGCTGTTGTTGCGCCCGACCCTGCAGGCCGATCAGCTATTCGGCGGCCTGGTCGGCCTGGCTTCCGGTGTGCTCGCCGGCATGGCCTACTTCAGCGTCCGTGAACTGGGCGCCCGCGGCGAGCCGGAAACGCGGACAGTCTTCTACTTTTCATTGGTTTCCACGGTCTGTGCCGGCATATGGGCGTTGTTTTCCGACTGGCATGCCATTGATGCCGACAGCGCGCTACTGCTTTTCGGCGTCGCCGCCTTCGCCACGCTCGCCCAGTTGGCGATGACCCGGGCTTACTCGCGTGGCAAGACGATGATGGCGGCGGCACTGGCCTACAGTACGGTCATCTTCTCCAGCCTGTTCGGCGTTCTGTTCTGGGGCGAGGTGCTCGGCGCTTCGGCCTGGGCGGCGATTGGCCTGATCATCCTGTCCGGCATCGCAGCGACGCATTTTTCCCGTGCCAGCCCGGTGGAACAGGATTGAATCGCGCTAAACTGCCAGAAACAACAACGGAGTCCGATCATGATCGTTATCGACCATCAAGCCAGCCGTGTCAGTGTTTCGGTGTTCGGCGAATTCACGCTGCCCGACTACAAGGAATTCGAGGAAGTCGTCAATTACAAGGTCCGTTTCGAAGGACCGGTCGATCTCTATTTCGACCTCACCCAGATGGCTGGCCTGACCCTGGATGTGGCCTGGGAAGAAGTGAAATTCTCGCGGGCCCACGCCAATGACTTCAATCGCGTCGCCGTCATCACCGACAGTCAGTGGGTGACCTGGAGCGCCTGGCTGTCGCAGACCTTCGTCAATGCCGACGTTGAAGTCTTCGACAGTGCCGAAGCGGCCAAGCTCTGGCTGGACCAGGAGACGACCGCTTGAGTTACGGCACGCTGGTCGATGCGGCGACGCTCGCCGCACACGTGGGTGATCCCGGCTGGCGCATTGTCGACGTCCGGCATCAGTTGGCCGATGTTGCTTTTGGCGAAGCAGCCTATGTTGCCGAGCACATTCCCGGTGCTGTTTTCATGCATTGTGACCGCGACCTGTCGGGGCCAATGAACGGTCGCAACGGCCGCCATCCGCTGCCGGATCCGGGACAACTGGCTGCCTCTCTGGGGCGCCTCGGCATCGGGCCGCAGACGCAGGTGGTGGCCTATGACGACAGCCAGGGCATGATCGCCGGTCGACTCTGGTGGCTGTTGCGCTGGCTTGGTCATGATCGCGTCGCCGTCCTCGATGGCGGACTGCAGGCCTGGCAGGCGGCCGGGTTCGGCCTGACGAGCCAGATTCAGCCACCGCTGGCGACGGAGTTCATCGTCCGCCAGCGCGATACGCTGGTCGATATCGATCATGTGCGGGCCTTCCTGCAGACCTCGCGCATGCACTTGGTCGATGCCCGCAGCCCGGACCGTTTTCGCGGCGAGAATGAAACCATCGATCCGGTTGGCGGACACATTCCGGGGGCGGCGAACCGCTTCTTCCGCGACAACCTGCAGGCCGACGGGCGTTTCAAGCCGGCTGCCGAATTGCGGGCGGAATGGCTGGCCGTGCTCGCCGGTCGGGCGCCGGAGCAGGTGGTGCACCAGTGTGGTTCGGGGGTTTCTGCCTGTCACAACATTCTGGCCATGGAATTGGCTGGATTGCCTGGGTCGCGGCTTTACGCCGGTTCGTGGAGCGAATGGTGCGCCGATCCGGCGCTGCCTGTGGCCGTTGGCTGAGCGGCTGACACGATCGTGGCCGGACGCGCCCTTCGTCGCTTCCTGATCGCCCTGAGCCTGCTCTTGCCGGCGCTCGGCGGGTTGGCCGAGATTCCTGAGCAAATCCGCGTCGTCGCCGACGTCCAGCCAATTGGTGGCAGTGTTGGGTCTGCTGTCACCCGCATCGGTGCCAGCGAGCGCCAGGCTAGCGAACAGCGCTGGCCGGACGAAGGTGTCGGGGAAAGCCCCTGGAGGCGCTATACCCGGCCGCTGGCCTACGCTCTGCTCGGGCTGAGTTTGCTCATTGCGCTGCTCGCGGCCTGGAGCTGGACGCTGCGCCGTAGGGTGGCCGACAGCACCAAGGTGTTGACGAGTACGCTCGATTCTCTGCGGCGTACCGAAGAACGCTTCCATACGCTGTTCGAGCAGGCAAACGATGCCATCTTCATCATGCAGGGTGTCACTGTGCTCGACTGTAACCGGCGGGCCGAGGAGCTCTACCAGTTGCCGCGCGAACGGATCGTCGGGGCGACGGTGCTTGCCGTTTCGCCGCCATTGCAGCCGGATGGCCGGCCGTCGGCGGAGGTGGTCGAAGAGAAGATCGCCATGGCCCTTTCCGGTCATCCGGTGCTGTTCGAATGGCGCAATCTGCATCGGGATGGTTCGCTGCTCGATGTCGAGATCAGTCTCAAGCGTATCGACTACGGTGGCGAGGTCTGCCTGCAGGCGATTGTCCGCGACGTCACGGAGCGCAAGCAGCAGGATGGCCGGATCAAGGGATTGCTCGACGAGCAGCGGCTGATCTTCGACAACGCTCACGTCGGCATCCTGCTCCTGCGCAAGCGGCGGATACTGAAGTGCAACCAGCGCATCGCCGAGATGTTCGGCTTTGCCAACGCCGCCGAACTGGAGGGGCAGAGGACCGAGATCTTCTACGGTTCCCGCGAACGCTTTGAGGCCGCCGGCAAGATCGGTTATGCGCAGCTATCGGAACAAGGTAGCGCCAGTTTCGAGAGCGAAATGCGTCATCAGGACGGTTCGCGCCTGTGGATCATCCAGACCGGTCGGCCGCTTGATCGCAATGCCGTGCTCGAAGGGGCCTCCATCTGGGTCTATACCGACATCACCGAACGCAAGCTGGCCGATCTCGCCTTGCGCCAGTCGCGGCAGATGTTCTCGGCAGCCTTCGAGTCCTGCCCCATCGCCGCCTCGATCGCCACCCTGACTGAAGGTCGTTTCATCGAAGCCAACGCCAATTACGAGCGCGATTTCGGCTGGCGCAAGGCCGAGCTGATCGGCCGGACGTCGCTGGAAGTAGGTTTCTGGCCGAGTGCGGCCCTGCGCCAGGCATGGGTCGATGAGTTGCACAAGGGCGGTCGTCTGGTGGATTACGAAACGATCTGGCTCGACCGGAACGGCGCGCCGATCCATGTCAGCCTGTCCAGCGAAATAACCGAACTCGACGGCCAATTGTGCATCCTTGCCTACGTTACCGACATCTCCTCGCGCAAGCGGGCTGAGGCCGATCTGCGCATTGCCGCCGCCGCCTTCGAGTCGCAGGAAGGTACCGTGATCACCGATGCCGGCGGGGTGATCATGCGCGTCAATCAGGCATTCACTGCCAGTACTGGCTACAGCGCCGAAGAAGTGGTCGGCCAGACCCCGCGGATGTTCAAGTCGGGCCGCCACGACGAGCCCTTCTATCGCAGCATGTGGGAGACCCTGCTTGGTGCCGGCGCCTGGCAGGGAGAAATCTGGGATCGCCGCAAGAACGGCGAGATCTATCCGAAATGGCTGACCATTTCGGCGGTCAAGGACGAGGCCGGGGTGGTCACGCACTACGTCGGTACCCATTTCGACATCACCGAGCGCAAGAAGGCCGAGGAAAAGATTCAGGCGCTGGCCTTCAGCGACCAGCTGACCGGCCTGGCCAACCGCACCAGTCTGCATGAACGGCTGATCCAGGCACTTGGCATGGCCGCGCGCAACGGCAAGCAGGTGGCCTTGATGATGATCGACCTCGACAACTTCAAGACCATTAATGACACCCTCGGTCACCAGGTCGGTGATCTGCTGCTCAAGGAGGTCGCGCAGCGGCTCGCCAGGTCGATTCGCCAGACCGATCTGGTCGCCCGCCTGGGCGGCGACGAGTTCGTCATCGTCCTCGCCGACATCGACGAGCCGGCCGATGCTGCCCATGTCGCCGACAAGATCCTGAGCGTCGTCGCTGCGCCCTACCTGCTCGAGCACAACGAACTGCGCACCGCCGCCAGTATCGGTATCTGTCTCTATCCGGACGATGCCGACGAGAGCCAGGATCTGCTGAAAAAGGCTGACGCGGCGATGTATCACGCCAAAGCCAACGGCCGTGGCAACTACCAGTTCTTCAAGGAAGAGATCCAGCAGGCGGCGGTCAAGCGGCTGGCCCTCGAATCCGACTTGCGTCGGGCCATCGAGCAACGCCAGTTCCTGCTCCACTACCAGCCGCAGCTCGACCTGCGGAGCGGTCGCGTGGTTGGTGTCGAGGCCCTGATCCGCTGGCAGCATCCGGAACGTGGCCTGGTCTCGCCCATGGAGTTCATCCCGGTGGCCGAGGAAACCGGTCTGATCCTGCCGATCGGCGACTGGGTGCTGGAACAGGCCTGCCGCCAGTTGGTGCTCTGGCGCAATCGCGGGATCGGGCATCTGCGCATGTCGGTCAATCTGACCGCCAGCCAGTTCCTCAACCGCTCGTTGCCCGACCGTATCCAGGCCATGCTTCGCCAATACAGCGTGGCGACCGAAATGATGGTGCTTGAGGTGACCGAATCGATGTCGATGGCCAACCCCGACCAGACCATTGCCTCGATGAACGAGCTGACTGGCTGCGGCCTGTCGCTGTCGATTGACGACTTCGGCACCGGCTACTCCTCGTTGTCCTACCTGAAGCTGTTCCCGGTCAGTACGCTGAAGATCGACCGCTCCTTCGTCAAGGACATCGAGACCGACCAGAACGATGCCGACATCTGCGACGTTACCGTGCTGCTGGCCCACAAGCTGGGACTGGACGTGGTTGCCGAAGGCGTCGAAACCGAAGCGCAGCTGAAATACCTGCTCTCCATCGGTTGCGAGAAGATCCAGGGTTACCTGATCAGCAAACCCCTGCCGGCCGACGAACTCGAGTCCTTCATTCGCGCCAATCCGCAGATGACGGGGTTCGGCACCACGGACCTGTGGGACGTTTCAGACTCCGAAACCTAGTCGGCGCTGAGCCCAGGCGACATGCTCGCGGACCAGCGCCGAGGGATGGTCGGCCTGGTTTTGCAGCGCCGCCCTGGCTGCCGCCGTCGGCGGACCGTTGCCGAGGGCGACGGCAATGTTGCGCAGCCAGCGCTCGTGGCCGATGCGGCGGATCGGATTGCCGGCCACGCGTTGCTCGAATTCTTCCTCCGTCCAGGCGAACAAGGCGACCAGCGCGGTCGAGTCAAGGCCGTGGCGCGGCGCGAATTCGCCGTCGCCGAGTTGGGCGAAGCGGTTCCACGGGCAGCACAGCTGACAGTCGTCGCAACCGTAGATGCGGTTGCCGAGCAGCGGTCGCAGTTCCTCGGGAATTGCCCCGGCCAGCTCGATGGTCAGGTAGCTGATGCAGCGCCGCGCATCGACGCGGTAGGGAGCGACGATCGCACCGGTGGGGCAGGCGGCCAGGCAGGCGCTGCAAGTGCCGCAGTGATCCTCGACCGGATCGTCGGGAGGCAGCGGCAGGTCGGTATAAATTTCGCCGAGAAAGCGCCAGGAACCCTGCTTCGACAGCAGCAGCGTGTGCTTGCCGCGCCAGCCGAGGCCGGCCTGGCGGGCGAATTCGACTTCCATGACCGGCGCCGAGTCGGAAAAGACGCGGTAGCCGAAGGGGCCGACGATGCCGGCGATGGCATCGGCCAGCTTCTGCAGCCGGCTGCGCACCACTTTGTGATAGTCGCGGCCCTGGGCGTAGCGCGAAATCGCTGCCACGTCGGCCGGCGGCGCCGGCTGGTCGTGGGGCAGATAATCGAGCGCCGCCGAAATCACCGTCAGCGTGCCCGGATGCAACTGCTGCGGCCGGGCACGCAGTTCGGCATGGCGGGCCATATAATCCATCTCGCCGTGGCAGCCTTCGGCCAGCCAGGCGCGCAGTCCGTCGACGGCCTGCCCTGGCTCGGCGCCGGCGACGCCGATGGCGGCGAAGCCAAGTTTCTTGCCGGCAGTGCGAATTTCTTCGCGCAGCGCCGTGTAATCCACCGTGGAGTCCTGATCGTGCATAGCCCCGATGTTACCGCCGTTTATCACCTGCTCGACGAGGCCGCCACGCAGCGCCTCGGGGAATTGCTGGCGCCGCGCCTGACGGCCGGGCTGGTCATCTACCTCGAAGGTGATCTCGGCGCCGGCAAGACGACGCTGGTGCGGGCGCTGATTCGCAGCCTCGGTCACAGCGGGCCGGTCAAGAGTCCGACCTATTCATTGGTTGAAGTTTACGTAGTTTCGAGCTTATACTTATATCACTTTGATTTTTATCGTTTCGAGTCACCAGAGGAGTTTCTCGATGCGGGTTTTGGCGAGTATTTCAATGACAGCGCAATTTGCCTGGTCGAATGGCCGGAACGCGCTGCGGGCTGCGTCCCGGCGCCGGATCTCCGCTTGCGTCTGCGCCACGAAGGTAGCGGACGGGTACTCGAAACTATCGTTGATTCGCCGGAAGGAAAGCAATGTCTAGAAGGCCTGGCCTCAGCCTGGGACGCCGGCAACTCCTCCGCTATGCCGGCGCCTCGCTGATCCTCTCGGTTACGCCGCTGGCCGGTGCCAGCGCCAAGCTGCCGTCGGTGCTCGCCGTGCGCGTCTGGCCGGCCGCCGATTACACGCGCGTCACGCTGGAGCATGACGGCGCGCTCAAGTACAAACATTTCCTGATCGAAAATCCTGACCGTTTGGTGGTCGATATCGAGGGCGTTGAATTCAACAGCGTGCTCGATAGTCTGGCCAGCAAAGTGGCCACCGATGATCCCAACATCAAGCTGTTGCGTGCCGGTCGCTTCAAGCCGGGCGTCGTGCGCCTGGTGATGGAACTGAAGAACAAGGTCAATCCACAGGTATTTACGCTCGAACCGGTTGGCGAATATGGCCACCGCCTGGTCCTCGACGTCTATCCGCTGAATCCGCCCGACCCGCTGATGGCACTGCTTGAAGGTCGGGAAAGTGCCGTCGAGCCGCTGCCAGATCAGCGGGACTTCCAGGCGGACGACCGCCGGCCCGAGGCCCCTGAGGTGCAAACGTCCAGGAAGTCCGGCAAGCCGATAGTCGATCGCTTGGTAACCATCATGCTTGATCCCGGCCATGGCGGCGAGGATCCGGGAGCCATCGGCAAGGGCGGGACCTACGAGAAAACGGTGACGCTGGAAGTGGCTCGTCGCCTGAAACGGCGCATTGATGCCGAACCCAACATGCGGGCGGTGCTGACCCGCGATGCCGATTTTTTCGTGCCGCTGCAGGTGCGCGTGCAGAAGGCGCGACGCGTCCAGGCCGATCTTTTCCTGTCCATCCATGCCGATGCCTGGATCAAACCCGATGCCCGTGGCTCGTCGGTTTTCGTTCTCTCCGAGCGCGGTGCCTCGAGTACCCAGGCACGTTTGCTGGCGCAGCGCGAGAATCAGGCCGACCTGATCGGCGGTGTCAATATCCGCTCCCGCGACCCCTTCCTTGCCCGCACCCTGCTTGATCTGTCGCAGACGGCGACGATCAACGACAGCCTGAAGCTCGGCAAGTATTTGCTCGGTGAGCTGGGGGCGATCAATACCCTGCACAAGAACCATGTCGAGCAGGCCGGCTTTGCCGTGCTCAAGGCGCCGGATGTCCCGTCGGCGTTGATCGAGACGGCCTTCATCTCCAATCCGGAAGAAGAGCGCCGGCTCAACGATGATGCCTATCAGGAAAAGCTGGCTGAGGCCATCGTCCGGGGTATTCGTCAATACTTCATCAAGCACCCGCCCGGTCCCCGGGCGCGTCCGTCGGTCATCGGCTAGAACAGTTCGATTTCGCCGCGCGCCACTTCCTTGGCGACCAGTTGCCGGTTGGCGACCAATTCCTCGTAACAGTCGATGCGATTGCGCCCGTTGCGCTTGGCGAAATACAGCGCTTCGTCGGCCCGATCGATGGCGTCGGCCGGCGTATCGTGGGGTAGCAACTGGCTGAAGCCGATGCTGACGGTGACATGGCCGACGCGGCTGAACACCTGGTCGGCGACCTGGCGGCGAAAACGCTCCAGAGTGGCGATCGCCGAAGGGCGATCGGTCGGCTGCAGCAGGGCGACGAATTCCTCGCCGCCGAAACGGAACAGCTGGTCGTCGAAGCGGAAGGACTGGCGCATCACCTGGGCGACCATGATCAGTACTTCGTCGCCAATCAGGTGGCCGAAGTTGTCGTTGACCTGCTTGAAGTGATCGATGTCGCAAACCGCCAGCCAGTGGCTGGCTGCGTCGGAACTGCCGCGCCGGCGCCGGGGGTGGCCGTTGCCATTGGCCAATAGTTCGTCGCTTGCGGCCTGGCCGAGCAGTTCGAACAGATGCTTGTCGAAGGTCTTGCGGCTGGATAGTCCGGTCAGCGTGTCGCCTTCGCCGTAATCGAGCAGGCCGATATGGTTGCCGAAATACTCGATCAGTCCCATCAGGGCCACCCGCTGGTCGGCAGAAAATTCGTCGAGCAGCGTGAGGTCAATCATGTAGCTCGGTTCATCGCGCCGGATGATCGGGAATACGATGCGATGCGAGCCATCTTCCAGGTGGTCGAGAACGGCTGACGCTTCCTGACGGCAGCGCTGGAGCAGCGGGTCATGCTCGATGCCATGGCAGTGCTGACGGTCCGGCAGATAGGCGTTGCGCAGAAAGGGGCCGTGCGGACCGAAGCCGGCGCAGGGGAAGAAGACCGCCTTGTTGCGCCCGGTATAGCAGCGGTAAATGGTGGCACGCAGCGGATTAAACAGGTCGATCAAGGCGTCAACCATGGCCGAATTGATCTCGGTTCGGTCACGGCGAGCCGAAATCTTTACCACATGGTTGATCAGGTCGAGCATCGACGACTTACTGCGCAAGTAATAAGCGCGCGATTATAACGAAACTGGGTAGCTGGATTCGCTTGTTGCAACGATGCCGCCGCCTTCGGCCAAGCGGGCGGCGGCGCAGGCCGTTATAATTCAACGTTTTTCGTTCGCCTCCAATTCATGCGCGTCTATCGCGGTCATTCGCGTTCAGTCCCCTCTCCCGTCGTCCTCGCCATCGGTAATTTCGATGGCGTGCACCGCGGGCATGCGGCCTTGCTCGGGCGGCTGACGGCGGTGGCACGGGATCTCGCCTTGCCGCCGACGATCCTCACCTTCGAGCCACATCCCCGTGAGTTTTTCGCTCCCGACTCGGCCCCGGCGCGCCTGACGACGCTGCGCGAGAAGCTCGAACTGCTGGCTGATCTGGGGGTGGCGCAAGCCATGGTCTGTCCGTTCAATGCCGCTTTCGCCGCCTTGAGCGCCGAACAATTTGTCGAAGCGGTGCTCTGCCGCGGGCTGCAGCTTCGCCACCTGATCATCGGCGATGACTTTCGCTTCGGCCACGGCCGCCAGGGGGATTTCGCGCTTCTCCAGGCGGCCGGCCAGCGTTTCGGCTTTGGCGTTGAGGCGATGCACAGCGTTGTCGTGGATGGTGAGCGCGTCTCCAGTTCGGGCGTCCGTCGGGCACTGGCTGGTGGTGACATGACCCACGCTGCCCGCCTGCTCGGCCGGCCCTACGCGATGGACGGCCAGGTCTCGCATGGCGACAAGATCGGCCGGCAACTCGGCTTCGCTACGGCCAACATCCGCATCAAACACAATCCTTTGCCGATGAGCGGCGTCTTTGCCGTCGAAGTCGGCGGCCTCGGTGAGCGGTCGTTGCCCGGCGTCGCCAATCTCGGCATCCGGCCGACTGTCGGCGGTACCCGGCCGTTGCTGGAAGTCCATCTCTTTGATTTCGATCGCGACATCTACGGCGCCCATATCTCGGTGCGTTTCGTGCAGAAGCTGCGCGACGAGCAACGTTTTCCCAATCTCGATGCCCTCAAGGCGCAGATCGCGGCCGATGCCGCGGCGGCGCGGGCCTACTTCACGCTGAGCACGCACAATGGCTGACTACAAAGACACGCTGAATCTTCCCGATACGCCGTTCCCGATGCGCGGCGACCTGCCCAAGCGCGAGCCGCAATGGGTCGCTCAGTGGCAGGAGAAAAAGCTGTACCAGCGCATCCGCGAGATCAGCGCCGGGCGGCCGAAGTTCGTGCTGCACGACGGCCCGCCGTACGCCAACGGCGACATCCACATCGGTCATGCGGTCAACAAGGTGTTGAAGGACATCATCATCCGCTCGAAGACGCTGGCCGGCTTCGATGCACCCTATGTGCCCGGCTGGGACTGCCACGGCATGCCGATCGAGATCCAGATCGAGAAGACGCACGGCAAGAACATCCCGCGCGAGCAGGTGCAGAAGCTGGCCCGCGCCTATGCCGGTGAGCAGATCGAACGGCAGAAGAAGGACTTCATCCGCCTCGGCGTGCTCGGCGAATGGGACAACCCCTACCAGACGATGAACTTCAGGACCGAGGCCGACGAGATCCGCGCCTTGGGTGCGATGGTCAAGCGCGGCTTCGTCTATCGCGGCCTGAAGCCGGTGAACTGGTGCTTCGACTGCGGTTCGGCGCTGGCCGAAGCCGAGGTTGAATACCAGGACAAGAAGTCGCCGGCCATCGACGTTGCCTTCGCCGCCGCCGAGCGTGACAAACTGGCCGCTGCCTTCGGCCTCGTGGAATTGCCGGCCGGTGAAGCCTACGCGGTGATCTGGACGACGACGCCGTGGACCATCCCCGGCAACCAGGCGCTCAACGCCCATCCGGAGTTCACCTATCACTTGGTGCAAACGGAGAAGGGCTGCCTGATCCTCGCCGCCGACCTGCAGGAAGCCTGTCTCGCCCGCTACGGCCTGACCGGAACCACCGTCGCCGCCTGCCAGGGCGCAGCACTGGAGCGCATCGCCTTCCGCCATCCCTTCTACGACCGCCTGTCGCCGGTCTTCCTCGGCGACTACGTGACGCTCGACGCCGGTACCGGCATCGTCCATTCGGCGCCGGCCTACGGTATCGAGGACTTCCAGTCGTGCAAGAACTACGGCATGCACAACGAGAACATCCTGACGCCGGTGCAGGGCGACGGTACGTTTGCCGCCGACCTGCCGTTCTTCGGCGGCATGAACGTGTGGAAGGCCAATCCGGTGATCGTCGAGAAACTGGCCGAAGTCGGCGCGCTGATGAAGCACGCCACCATCGAGCACAGCTATATGCACTGCTGGCGGCACAAGACGCCGCTGATCTATCGCGCCACCAGCCAGTGGTTCGTGCGCATGGACGCGCCGGACGTCGACAGCCAAGGCGTCGTCGCCACCGAGCCGGCCGGCCACACGCTGCGCGAAGCGGCGCTGCAGGGCGTCGAGGACACCGCCTTCTATCCCGCCTGGGGCAAGAACCGCCTGCAGGCGATGATCGCCAACCGCCCCGACTNNGACTGGTGCATCTCGCGCCAGCGTAACTGGGGCGTGCCGCTGCCCTTCTTCACCCACAAGGCGACCGGCGAACTGCACCCGAATACGCTCGAACTGATGGAGGCCGTCGCCCAGCGCGTCGAGCAGGGCGGCATCGAAGCGTGGACGCAACTGGAGGCTGCCGAACTGCTCGGCGCTGACGCTGCCGACTACGTCAAGACCACCGACATCCTCGACGTCTGGTTCGA
>DDWF01000047.1:25526-27566 GCA_002345845.1 Betaproteobacteria bacterium UBA2293
ACCAGCATCGCGGCTGGTTCCACTCGTCGCTACTGACCGGCGCCGCCATCGACGGCCGCGCTCCGTACAAAGCGCTGCTGACGCACGGCTTCGTCGTCGACGGCAAGGGCCACAAGATGTCCAAGTCCAAGGGCAACGTCATCGCGCCGCAGCAGGTCTCGGACAAGATGGGCGCCGACATCCTGCGCCTGTGGACGGCCTCGACCGACTACTCGGGCGAATTGACGATTTCCGACGAGATCCTCAAGCGCGTCGTCGAAGGCTACCGCCGCATCCGCAACACGCTGCGCTTCCTGCTGGCCAACGTCTCCGACTTCGACGCCGGCGCCGACATGCTGCCGGTCGACCAGTGGCTGGAGATCGACCGCTACGCGCTGGCCCTGACCCGCGAACTGCAGGCCTCATGCTGTGCCGATTACGACAACTACGAGTTCCACCGCGTGGTCCAGGCGCTGCAGACCTTCTGCTCGGAAGACCTCGGCGGCTTCTACCTCGACATCCTGAAGGACCGTCTGTACACCACCGCGCCCAAGTCGGCTGCCCGCCGTTCGGCGCAATCAGCCCTGTGGCACATTACCCAGAGCTTCGTCCGCCTGCTGGCGCCGATCACGTCATTTACCGCCGAGGAAGTGTGGGCCGTGCTGACCGGCAACGACGACGATTCGGTGATGTTCCAGCAGTGGCACGAACTGCCGGCGCAAGCCGGCGAGGGCGAATTACTGGCCCGCTGGACGCTGGTCCGCAGCGCCCGCGCCGACGTCACCAAGGCCCTGGAGGCGCAGCGCGAAGCCGGCAAGATCGGCTCGGCGCTGCAGGCGGCAGTGGAAATCCGCTGCGCCGGCGACAAGTACGCGGCGCTGGCGGCGCTTGGCGACGATCTGAAGTTCGTCCTGATCTGTTCGGCGACGACGCTGCTCCGCGACGAAACCGAGCAGGTGGTCGCCACGCCGCTGGAACACGCCAAGTGCGAGCGCTGCTGGCACGTCCGCGAGGATGTCGGCGCCAATGTCGAGCATCCGACCCTGTGCGGCCGCTGCGTCAGCAACCTGTACGGCGGGGGCGAGGCGCGTACCCGTGCCTAAGGCCGCCCACTGGTACGCCTTGGCCGGGCTGGTCATCGTCCTCGACCAACTCAGCAAGTGGGTTGTGCTCAACCACATCGAGTACGGCCAGACCATCTATGTCGCGCCCTTCTGGAACTGGGTGCTGACCTTCAACCCGGGCGCCGCCTTCAGCTTCCTCGCTGATCAACCGGGCTGGCAACGCTGGTTCTTCACTATCCTGGCGCTGGCCGTCTCCGCCTGGATCGCCGTCATGCTGCGCCAGCATCCGCAGCAAAAGCTGGCCTCGCTGTCGCTGGCGCTGATCATGGGCGGTGCGCTGGGCAACGTCATTGACCGCGTGCGCTTCGGCGCCGTCGTCGATTTCGTCCAGTGGCACGCCGCCGGCTACTACTGGCCAGCCTTCAATGTCGCCGATGCGGCGATCACCGTCGGCGCCGTCCTTCTCGTCATTGAACAACTGATGGCGAGCACCCGCAAACCCGCCGAGAAAAAGCCATGAGCACCGTTCGTTCCGACAGTTACCTGACGTTGCATTACCGCATCACCACCCTCGACGGCGAGGAGTTTCTGTCTACCTTCGACATGAGCCCGGCCACCCTGCAGATGGGCAGTGGCCAGCTGGCCGAGAATCTCGAGGCGGTACTGATCGGCCTGCCGGCGCACGAGCACTTCGTCTTTGAACTCGAACCCAACGACGCCTTCGGTCAGCACAACGAACGCCTGGTTGAACGCATCGCCCGCAGCGGCCTGCCGGCCGACATGGAACTCAAGGAGAATTCCGTCGTCGAATTCACCGCGCCCAACGGCGGCACCTTTGCCGGCTTCCTGCGCGAACTGGACGCGACCCACGCGCTCTTCGACTTCAACCACCCGATGGCCGGCAAGACGATCCGCTTCGAGGTGAAAATCATCGGAATCATGTAAATGCAGATCGTACTGGCCAACCCCCGCGGCTTCTGTGCCGGCGTCGAGCGCG
>DDWF01000330.1 GCA_002345845.1 Betaproteobacteria bacterium UBA2293
AGCCGGTGCCGAAATCGTCGAGCGAGAAACTGATGCCGTGGGCCTTCAGCGCGTGCATCTTGGCGATCATGTCGCTGGTGTTGTCGAGCAGCATGCTTTCGGTCAATTCCAGTTTCAGCCGTTCGGGCGGGGCGCCGGTCTGGGCAATCAGCGCCAGCACCTGCTCGACCAGATTGGGCAGGCTGAACTGACGGGCGCTGACATTGACTGCCAGGTTGAGGTGGGCGGTTTGCGGGCGCCCGGCCCAGGCGGCCAGTTGCTGGCAGGCGGTCTGCAGGACCCAGTGACCGATCGGCAGGATGAGGCCGGTTTCCTCGGCCAGCGGGATGAATTCGCCGGGCGAGACCATGCCGCGTTCGGGATGCTGCCAGCGGATCAGTACCTCGGCACCGGTCAGCCGGCCGGCGGCATCCACCTGCGGCTGGTAGTGAAGGAGGAACTGCTCATCGGTGATCGCCTTGCGCAGGGCAATTTCCAGCGCTGCCCGGGCGGCCACCGAGGTCTGCATCTCCGGGTCGAAGAAGCGCAGGCTGTCGCGTCCTGTCGCCTTGGCCTGGTACATGGCGGTTTCGGCGCGCTTCAGCAGTTCGTCGGCGGTAGGGCTCAGGCCATCGAACAGGGTGATGCCGATGCTCGCGGTGCAGTGGTGGGGGCGCTGTCCGCTGCCGTCGCCACTGCCCGGGTCGGGCAGCTGATAGGGCTGGCGCAGCCAGGCGCGCAGTTTGCCGGCGACATTTTCCGCCTCGATGGCTGCCTGCGCGCCGGCGCCGAGATCCTTGAGGATGACCACGAACTCGTCGCCGCCCAGGCGGGCGACCGTATCGCCCTCACGCAGCGAGTCTTGCAGGCGCGTACTTGCTTCGCGCAGGAGGGCGTCGCCGCAGGCATGTCCCTGGGTGTCGTTGAGCGTTTTGAAATCGTCGAGGTCAATCAGCAGCAAGGCGCCATGGCGTTTGAAGCGGGCGCAGCCGGACATCGCCTGGGCCAGGCGATCCATCATCAGCCGGCGGTTGGGCAGGTTGGTTAACTGGTCGAAGAAGGCGAGGTGGGCTATTTCTTCTTCGGCCTGCTTGCGCCGCGTGATGTCCTCCTTGACCGCCAGATAGTGGGAGATCCGGCCATCGGCATCGCGGATGGGCGAAATCTTGCCCCATTCGATGTATTCGCTGCCGTTCTTGCGCCGGTTGATCAGCTCGCCCTCCCAGGTCTGGCCGTGGTTGATGCGCTGCCACATATCGTCGAAGGTGGCCGCAGGCATCTTGCCGGCGTTGAGGAAGCTCGGGTTGCGGCCGATGCTGTCGCTCCGGCTGTAGCCGGTGTTGTCGACGAAGGCGGCATTGACGTATTCGATATCGCCCTGGAGATTGGTGATCACCGTCGAGATCGGGCTCTGTTCGACGGCTTGCGACAGCTTCAGCAAATCCTGGTGGGTTTTCCGCTGCTGGCGGGCGTATTGCTGCTGACGGCGATAGACAAGCAGCATGCCGGCCAGTCCGGCCAGCCAGATCAGGCCGTGGGAGACGTTAAGGTAGCTGCGGCGTTTTTCCTCCGCCAGGAGGAAGGGCGTCAACGGCAGTGAGGCAGCGAGCCCACCCCGGTTGTCGCCGATCTGGTAATCCTGTTTGTTGTGACATTTCAGGCATTCCTGCGTCACCGGCAGCGGCAGCATCAGGCGCAGATGGGGCTCGCCACCGATCTTGCCGACCGCCAGCACTTCCTGGGCACCCTGCTCGAAGGCGAGCAGGGCCTGGCGCTCCCAGTCGTCGGGCGCATTGGCCGGATTGAACAGCTTGAGGCTGGTCAGCCGGCTGATGATGCCCATCTCGCTGCCGAAATCCTGTTGCAGAAGGCGGATTGAATAGGCTGGATTGATCAGCGTCAGCCGTTTGCCGGTCGTCGTTTCGATGTCCCGCTCGGGCACATCGAGATAAGGATTGGACGGTGTGTCAGCCGTTGGTGGAACATAGACGCCGCCATGTTTGCCGACCCAGTTGCGGAAGGCGATGTCCTTGGACAGGCTGGCGCGCAGCATGGAACTGGCCGTCTGCAGGGTATTGGCTGCCAATTCACTGACGTTCCAGGCCAGCGAGCCGCCGATCAAGGCACTCCAGAAGAACGCGGTAAGCAGGAAGCGACGCCGAGCGCCCGATCTGGCCGGGGCGTAGGTGGGGTCAATTGTCATTGCGCAAAATCATTGGCATCCTGCCTCCGGTGGGGCGTTCTGACCCCAGTTTACAATGTTGTCGGAACGGCGTGCATTGGCCTTTGATCTGCATCGTCTATCCGGATTCCGCCGGCAGAATACGTATGCATATAACGCATCGTTCGCCGTCAGCGGATAGTTTTCTGTAAGTTTTGCTGATTTTAATATTGTTTCAGTTCGGTGATAATCACCCCAAAAGGGAGAGTCATGCGCATCAGGAATTTCGTCTTCGGGGCTTCGGCCATTGTCGCCGCGCTGTTTTTCGGTGGTGCCTACTGGTCCCTGGACCGCGTCTTTGACAGTGTGGTGCGGGCCAATGCGGCGCGGACTTCGGAGGCGACGACGCGCATCACCTTTGCCTCGATGTACGAGATCATGAGCCAGGGTTGGCAGCGCAGCCAGGCCGACGCTTTTGTCCGGGCGATTGCCGAGGCCGGACGGGATAGCGGGCTGGTCGTCCAGATCTATCGCGGGCCGGTGGTCGAACAACTCTACGACACCATCGCCCAGCCAGCCCTCGACAGCGAACTGGCGCAGGTGCTGGCGACCGGTCAGCCGGTGCACATCGATGGCAGCGATCAGGCCCGGCACATCTATCCGCTGCTCGCCGAAGCGCGCTGCCTTGGTTGTCACGGCAATGCCGTCGTCGGTTCGGTGCTCGGCGCTGTCGAGGTCCGCCAGGACTATGGCGGGCTGCTCGCCGATGCCCGTCGTGACCTGATCCTGGCGCTCTCTGCCAGCCTGCCGGCGGCCCTGCTGCTGGCACTGTTCGCCGTCTGGTGGGTGAGCCGGCGCATCGAGCGCTCGGTGGCCGATCTGCAGCAGGATTTCGATCAGGTGAACGCGGTTGGCGATCTGCGCAAGATCACCTTCGCCGAGCATGATCTCGGCTTCGTCGAACTGAATCAACTGGTTGGCGCTCTCGGTCGTCTGCTCGACAAGTTGCGCACCATTTCGGTGGACAAGGACATCCTGACCTTCGAAATCGGCCTGCTGGAAAAGTTCGTCATTACCTCCGACGTCGTTCGCGACTGGCGCGAATATGTCAGCCGCTTGCTGATCGACATCAACGGCGTACTGCCGGCGCACATGCTGTTCTCCATCTTCAAGATCGACGACGAGCTGTTCGACCTGGAAATCTTCTGGCGTGGCCCGGTGTCGGCGCAGACGAAGGCCATGATCGAGCGCCACGTACGTCAGGAACTGGCCAGCCTGCCGGCGTTCAGCGACCTCGGGGCGTGCAACGTCCATCACCATGTCGCCAACCTGCAGGGGGAACCAGTCGAGTTGACGGAGTCCGAGGTGGCGGTTCGCGTCAAGTCCTTCTTCGTCGATCTGCCAAAGATCGGCGGCATCGTCGGCATCGGCGTGCACGCCACCATGCTGGAAGACGAGACGCGCTACCTGGTCATGGAGAGCGTCCTGTCCACGCTGCTCAATGTCGTCGGCTCGGTCAAGGCCATCTACAAATACACCCGTGACCTCGAGTACTACGCGACGCGCGATCCGCTGACCGACCTCTTCAACCAGCGCGTTTTCTGGGAGCTGGCAACCTACGAGGTCGGCCGGGCCCAGCGTCACGGCTACAGCTTTGGTCTGCTGCTGATCGACCTCGACAATTTCAAACTGGTCAATGACAACTACGGGCATACGGTCGGCGACAGCTACCTGCAACGCTTCGCCCGCCAGGTGCAGGGGGCACTGCGTGACGGCGACATCCTCGCCCGCTACGGCGGCGACGAGTTCGTCGCCTTGCTGCCGGAGGCCGATGCCTCGGCGGTGGCCATGGTTGCCGAAAGGGTGCGTCAGGCCATCGTCGCCCTTGAGGTCAGCACGCCGGATGCGAACTGCATTCGCGGCACGGCCTCGATCGGCATGGCTGTCTATCCGGAACACGCCGACAACGCCAAGGATCTGCTGCTATTCGCCGACAACATGATGTATCGCGCCAAGTCGGCCGGCAAGGCACAGGTCGCGGTGCCAACGCAGGAGGATGTGGTCGAGGTCTTCCGCGATATTTCCCAGAAGAGCGTGATGGTCCTCGAGGCCATCGAAGCCCGCCGCGTCGTGCCCTACTTCCAGCCGATCCTCGACGTCGCCAGCAAGCGCATCGTTGCCTACGAGGTGCTGTCGCGCATCGAGTTCGACGGTCAGATCATCCGTGCCGACGAGTTTGTCGAGATCGCCGAGAAGATGGGCGTCATCCACCGCCTCGACATGCTGGTCATCGAAAAGGCGCTGCAGGTGCTCTCCGCCCAGGGGCACCAGGGCGAGGTTTTCATCAATCTGTCGCCGCGGGCACTGGTCTTCAACGAGTTCGCCCGCGACTTGCGGCGTCTCATCGCCGCCAGCGACATTCCGCCGGAGCGCATCGTCTTCGAAATCACCGAGCGCGACACGGTGAAGAACCTGGCCCTGCTCGAACGCTTCCTCAATGACCTGAAGGCCGACGGCTTCAAGCTGGCGATCGACGATTTCGGCTCCGGCTTCTCGTCCTTCCACTACCTGCGCCGGTTCCCCATCGACTACCTGAAGATCGAGGGCGACTTCATCGCCAACATGCTGAACAGCGACAAGGACCACACCTTCGTCACCAGCATCCGTTCGCTGGCCCGCGAAATGGGTATTACCGTCGTTGCCGAATACGTCGAGTCGGCAGAGGTTCTCAGCGAGCTGGAACGGCTGGAAGTGCACCTCGCCCAGGGCTACTACGTCGGCCGGCCGGCACGCGACCTGCTGCCGGTCGATTGGCAGCCGGCCGGCTGATCAGCGGCCGCTGTAGATCGGCGGCCGCTTGGCCATGAACGCGTCGATGCCCTCGCCGGCATCCTCGCTCATCATGTTGCAGGCCATCACCTCGCTGGCATAGGCATAAGCTTCGTCGAGGCCCATTTCCAGTTGTTTGTAGAACATGCCCTTGCCCAGGCGCACGGCAACCGCGCTCTTGGCCAGAATGCCGCCGGCCAGCCGCTCGATCTCGGCATCCAGCGCGTCGGCGGGAACGACACGATTGACCAGGCCCTTGCTCTTCGCTTCCATGGCGTCGATGAACTCGCCGGTAAGCAGCATTTCCAGCGCCGCCTTGCGCCCGAGATTGCGCGCCAGGCCAACCGCCGGCGTCGAACAGAACAGCCCGACATTGATGCCGGAAACGGCGAACTTGGCCACATCGGCGGCCACCGCCAGGTCGCACATGGACACCAGCTGGCAGCCGGCGGCGGTGGCGATGCCATGGACGCGGGCGATCACCGGTTGCGGCATGCGGGTGATGCTCAGCATCAGCTCGCCGCACTGCTTGAACAGCGCCTGCATGAACTCCTTGCGGTGATTGGCGCGCATTTCCTTGAGATCGTGGCCGGCACAGAAGGCCCGGCCGGCGCCGGCGATGACCACGACACGGACGGTCTCGCTGGCGGCGATGGTGTCCAGTTCGGCCTGCAGGGCCGTCAGCATGGCTTGCGACAGGGAATTGAACTGGCCCGGACGGTTCAGGGTCAGGGTGGTCAGGCCGTCGGCGCGGTCGGCGCGGAGGACGAGGGCTTCTTCGGTGCTCATGGATTGTCTCCCAAGGGTGTTTTTGTCGATCGGCCAATGTACCGGAGAACTGTGCCGCCTTCCAGAGCGCGCTGCTATCATCAACGGCTTCGCCGATTGCCGTCGCCAAGCCATGCGTCGCCTGTTCTCCCTCTCCCACATCGCCGCTGGCTTCATCGCCATCCTCGTCGGCTACACCAGTTCGGCCGCCATCGTCTTCCAGGCGGCAACTGCGGCCGGGGGCGGGCCGGAGCACATCAGCTCATGGCTGTGGGCGCTGGGTATCGGCATGTTCGCCACGTCGACCGGTCTTTCCCTATATTTTCGCGCCCCGGTACTGACCGCCTGGTCGACGCCCGGCGCCGCGCTGCTCGCCACCAGCCTGGGCGGCGTGCCGATGAGCGAAGCCATCGGCGCCTTCCTGTTCTCCTCGGTGCTGATCGTCATCTGCGGTGTCTTCGGCCTGTTCGAGGCAATCATGCGCCATGTGCCGAAGGCGCTGGCGGCAGCGCTGCTGGCCGGCGTGCTGACGCGCTTCGGGCTGGAGCTCTTTGTTTCGCTGCGTACGCAATGGCCGCTGGTGCTGCTGATGCTCGCCGTCTATGTGGGCGGCCGCCGCTTCCTGCCGCGCTATGCCGTGCCGCTGGCCTTTCTCGCCGGGCTGCTAGCCGCGGCCTTCGGCGGCTTGATCCGCAGCGAGGCCATTGACCTGCAACTGACGGTGCCACTGTGGACGACGCCGAGCTTCTCGCTGGCGACGCTGATCGGCGTCGGCCTGCCGCTGTTCATCGTCACCATGGCCAGCCAGAACGTGCCCGGCCTGGCCGTGCTGCGGGCCAACGGTTACCAGACGCCGGCCTCGCCGATCATCACCGTGACTGGCCTCACCGGGCTGTTGCTGGCGCCCTTCGGTGGTTTCGCCTTCAACCTGGCGGCGATCACCGCCGCCATCTGCATGAGCCCGGATGCCGATCCCGATCCGCGCCAGCGCTATCGGGCGGCGGTCTGGGCCGGCTGCTTCTACCTGCTCACCGGCTTGCTCGGGGCCACCGTCGCCAGCCTGTTCGCCGCATTGCCCCATGAATTGATCGCCGCCATCGCCGGCCTGGCCCTGCTCGGCACCATCGGCAATGGCCTGGTCGGCGCGCTGGCGGAGGAACGGGAGCGCGAGGCGGCGCTGATCACCTTTCTGTGTACCGCTTCCGGCGTCTCGCTGTTTGGCATTGGCAGCGCCTTTTGGGGTCTCGTGCTCGGCATTGTGGTGCTCAAGGTGATGCCGGCCCGATAAGGTCGGCCGGGTTAAAATTGCGCCGATGAACTCCCCGCGCTACGTCCACCTCCGCCTGCATTCCGAATATTCCGTCACCGATGGCATCGTCCGCCTCGGCGATGCCGTCAAGCGCGCTGCCGGCGATGGCATGCCGGCGCTGGCGCTGACCGATCTGGCCAATCTGTTCGGCCTAGTCAAGTTCTATACCGGAGCACGCGGCAAGGGGGTCAAGCCGATTGCCGGTGCCGATGTCTGGGTCGCCAATCCGGAAGCCCCCGAGTCGCCGTTCCGGCTGCTGCTGCTGGTGCGCAACCGGGCCGGCTACCAGCAACTGTGCGAATTGCTGACCAAGGCCTACCTGGTCGACGGGCGCCGCGACCGCGCCGAAATCCGCCGCGAATGGTTCGCCGAACTCGGCAGCGATGGCCTGATCGCCCTTTCCGGCGCCCATCTCGGCGATGTCGGCGAAGCCCTGGTCAACGGCAATTTCGACCTGGCCGGCGAGCGGGCCAAGGCCTGGGAAGCCATCTTCCCCGGTGCCTTCTACCTGGAAGTACAGCGCTACGGCCAGCCGCAGCAGGAAGCCATCGTCCAGCAGACCGCCGACCTGGCCGGCGAACTGGGTCTGCCGCTGGTCGCCACGCATCCGATCCAGTTCATGAACCGCGACGACTTCCGTGCCCACGAGGCCCGCGTCTGTATCGCCGAAGGTTATGTGCTGGGCGATCACCGGCGGCCGAAGATCTACACCGAGGAACAGTACTTCAAGACCCAGGCGGAGATGGCCGAGCTGTTCGCCGATCTGCCGGAAGCCCTGGAAAACACGCTGGAAATCGCCCGCCGCTGCAATATCGAGATGACGCTGGGCAAGAATTTCCTGCCCAATTTCCCGATTCCGCCGGGCATGACCATCGACGAATTCCTCGTCGACGAGGCGAAGAAGGGCCTGGAAGTCCGCCTCGCCGAGCTTTATCCCGATCCCGAAGTGCGCCTGCAGCGCCGGCCTGAATACGACGACCGCCTGGCCTTCGAGTGCAACACCATCGTCCAGATGGGCTTCCCCGGCTACTTCCTGATCGTTGCCGACTTCATCAACTGGGCCAAGAACAACGGCGTGCCGGTCGGCCCGGGCCGGGGTTCCGGTGCCGGTTCGCTGGTCGCCTATTCGCTGCGCATCACCGACCTCGATCCGCTGGCCTACGCCTTGCTGTTCGAGCGCTTCCTCAACCCGGAACGGGTGTCGATGCCCGACTTCGACATCGACTTCTGCCAGGACAACCGCTGGCGCGTCATCGAATACGTGCGCGAGCATTACGGTGCCGATGCGGTCAGCCAGATCGCCACCTTCGGCACCATGTCGTCGAAGGCGGTGATTCGCGACGTCGGCCGTGTGTTCAGCCTGCCCTACTCGCTGTGCGACCGCATTTCCAAGCTGATTCCGATCGTCCAGAACAAGCCGGTGTCGCTGGCCGAGGCGCTGGAGCAGGAGCCGCAGCTGAAGGAGATGATGCAGGGCGATGGCGATGGCGAAACCATCCGCGAACTGTTCGACCTGGCCGGCCGCCTGGAAGACTTGACCCGCAACGTCGGCATGCACGCCGGCGGCGTGCTCATCGCACCGGGCAAGATCACCGAGTTCTGCCCGATCTACCAGGCCACTGGCAGCGACGCCTCGCCGGTCTCGCAATTCGACAAGGACGATGTCGAGAAGGCCGGCCTGGTCAAGTTCGACTTCCTTGGCCTGCGCAACCTGACGATTATTGAGCTGGCGGTCGAGTACATCCGCCGGATGACCGGCGAGAAGCTCGACCTGATGAGCCTTGGATTCGACGATCCGGGGGCCTACCAGATCCTCAAGGATGCCAACACCACGGCGATCTTCCAGGTCGAATCGGAGGGCATGAAGAAGCTGCTGAAGAAGCTGGCGCCCGACCGTTTCGAAGACATCATCGCCGTGCTCGCGCTGTATCGTCCCGGTCCGCTCGGCTCCGGGATGGTGGACGACTTCATCCTGCGGAAAAAAGGCCAGCAGG
>DDWF01000043.1 GCA_002345845.1 Betaproteobacteria bacterium UBA2293
GCGGTGACCATTGCCGGCCATCTGGGCGCCGACAAGGCACACGCCGCGCGCGCCGCGCTGCTGGCCAAGGCGGATCTCGTCCCCGACATGGTCGGCGAGTACCCCGAGTTGTAGGGCATCATGGGCCGCTACTACGCCCAGCACGACGGCCTGAATGCCGACGTCGCCGATGCCATCGAAGACCACTACAAACCGCGTTTCGCCGGCGACAGCCTGCCGCGCGGTCGCGTCGGCACTGTCGTCGCCCTGGCCGACAAGCTGGAAACCCTGGTCGGCATGTTCGGCATCGGCCAGATCCCGACCGGCGACCGCGACCCGTTTGCCCTGCGTCGCCATGCGCTCGGCGTCATCCGCATGCTCGCCGAGGGCGACCTCCATCTGGCAGTCGACAGCCTGTTGGCCGGCGTCTTCGCCCAATTTACCGGCATCGAAGGCTTTGCGCCGAACCCGGCGGCATTGGCCGATTTCATCTACGACCGTCTGGCCGGCAGTCTGCGCGAGCAGGGCTACACGGCGCAGGAAGTAGACGCCGTGGTTAGTCAGCGGCCACAGCGTCTGGGCGACATCCCCAAGCGTCTGGCCGCCGTGCGCGCCTTCTCGGCGCTGCCGGAAGCTGCCGCGCTGGCCGCCGCCAACAAGCGCGTCGGCAACATCCTGAAGAAGGTCGACGGCACGGTCGAGGCCACGGTCGACCACGCGCTGCTCAAGGAAGCCGCCGAAATCGCCCTGCACGATGCCCTGGTTGATGTGGTGCCGCGCGCCGATGCCGCCTTCATCACCGGCGACTACACGGAATCGCTGACGGCCCTTGCCGCCTTGCGCGCCCCGGTCGATGCCTTTTTCGACGGTGTCATGGTCAATGCCGACGATCCGGCCCTGCGCGCCAACCGTCTCGGCCTGCTCGCCAAGTTGCATGCGGCGATGAACCAGGTCGCCGATCTCTCCAAGCTCTCCGCCTGATCCGGGATAAGCCGCCATGCCTGCCAAACTCGTCATTCTCGACCGCGACGGTGTGATCAACTTCGATTCTGCCCAGTTCATCAAGAACCCGGCCGAATGGAAGCCGCTCCCCGGCAGCCTGGAAGCCATCGCCCGCCTCAACCAGAACGGCTACCGGGTGGTCGTTGCCACCAACCAGTCGGGCGTCGGCCGCGGCCTGTTCGACATGGACATGCTCAATCAGATCCACGAGAAGATGCACAAGGCGCTATTCACCATCGGCGGCCGCGTCGAGGCCATCTTCTACTGCCCGCATGCCGCCGACTCCGACTGCGCTTGCCGCAAACCGAAACCCGGCATGTTCAAGCGCATTTCGCAGACGCTGAACATCCCGCTCGACGGGGTGCCGGCCATCGGTGACTCCCTGCGCGACCTGCAGGCCGGCGCCGCCGCCGGTTGCCAGCCGCTGCTGGTCCTCACCGGCAAGGGCGTCAAGACACAAGCCGAGGGCAATCTGCCTGACGGCACGGTGATCTTTCACGACCTCGCCGAAGCCGTTGATTTCATCCTCGCGAAAGGCAAGGCATGAGCGCCCTCCGTTCGACGCTGTTCATGGCCTATGCCGTCGTCTGGTCAATCTTCACCGCACCGCTGGTCGTCATTGCCGCGCTGCTGCTGCGCGGCCTCTGGGGCTACCGTTTCGGCAAGCTCTGGCGCCTCGGTGTGCAGTTCGGCGTCGAGAACATCCTCGGCATCCGGCCCAAGGTGATCGGCCTGGAGAACATGCCGACTGAACCCTGCGTCATCCTGGCCAAGCACCAGTCGGCCTGGGAAACGATGACCATCCAGGACTACGTACCCAAGGGCGCCTATTGCGTTTTCGTGCTGAAGAAGGAATTGCTCAGCATTCCGCTGCTCGGCTGGGGTCTGGCGGCCATGAAGATGATCTCGATCGACCGCGCCGCCGGCAAGGACGCTCTCGATCAGGTCGTCACCCAGGGCCGCGAGCGGCTGCAGCAGGGCTTCTACGTCATCCTCTTCCCCGAAGGCACACGCGTGCCGCCGGGCGAGAAGCGCCGCTACAAGCCCGGCGGTGCCTACCTGGCGACGCACGTCGGCTGCAAGGTCGTGCCGATTGCCCATGACGCCGGCGAACTATGGCCGCGCCAGGCCTTCCTGAAGCAGGCCGGCACGGTGACCATCAGCATCGGCCCGGCCTTCGACGCCACCGGCATGAGCGAACAGGAAGTCAATCGCCGCGCCGAAGAATGGATCGAGGCGGAAATGCACCGCATCTCGCCGCACCGCTATTCGGATGTCCAGCACAACGCCTCCTGAGGCCAAGCACAGCATTGACCTCGCCGGTCAGCGCGTCGCCTACTGCCTGCGCCGCAGCCAGCGGCGCACCATCGGTCTCGCCATCGATCATCGCGGCCTGCGCATCGGCGCCCCGCTGCGCGCCCGCCAGGCCGACATCGAAGCGCTGATCCGCCAGCATGGCCAGTGGGTACTCGACAAGCTGGCCGCCTGGCAGACGCGCGTGCCCCCGGAGAAACTGACGATCGGCGACGGCCTGCAACTGACCGTTCTCGATCAGCCGCTGACGGTCACCGTGACACCCATCGGCCGCCCGCGCTGGCAATGGCTCGGCGACAAGCTGCATCTCTGGCCGTCGCCGACGACGGATGCCGCCGCCCTGCTGGAAAAAGCGCTGCGCGACAAGGCCCGCGCCGTATTCACCGAACGCCTCGCCCACTACGCCCCGGCCCTCGGCGTCGCCCCGCCACCGCTGCGCCTGTCGGCCGCCCGCACGCGCTGGGGCAGTTGCAGCCGCCACGGCATCTCGCTCAACTGGCGGCTGGTCTTCATGCCGCTGCCCGTCGTTGATTACGTCGTCTGCCACGAACTCGCCCACCTGCGCGAGATGAACCACAGCCCACGCTTCTGGGCGGTGGTTGAACAACTCTGCCCGGACTGGCGCCCCCGGCGCCTCGAACTGCGCCAGCTGGCCCGGCAGTTGCCGCTCATCGGCCGCTAAGCTCCCGGCTTTTCCAGGGCATCCAGGCCGCCGGCGCTGACGGAGCCGCCCTCGCGTTGGCCCAAAGGCCAATTTCGGCCGCCTCGGGCAACTGCTACTTTGTCTTCAGGAAACGGATGCGCGCTCGCGGCAAGCGATTTGGCGCGGTACGCGCCGCAGCGACGGATTTGAGAACTGAAGCAATTTCGCCGAGAGTAACGGGGACTATATGAAGACCGTAAACAATGACCAGGGCCAGTTCCTGGCCCGCAACAAGCGGAAACTGAGCCTGCTGATCGGCGCCATGAGCGTCGCCGCCGGACTGGCGATGCCTTCCGTCGCACTGGCGGCGGATGCGCCGAAGCGGCCGAACATCCTCCTCATCGTTGCCGATGACATGGGCTACTCGGATATCGGCGCCTTTGGCGGCGAGATCAAGACGCCGAATATTGATGCGCTGGCGGCGCGCGGTTCCACATTCACGAATTATTACGTTGCGCCAACCAGTTCGCCGACCCGCTCAATGCTGCTGACGGGAACGGACAATCACGTGGCCGGCCTTGGCACCATGGAGGAATTCCTTGGTGCCGCCCACAAGGGCAAACCCGGATACGAGGGGCACCTGAATGAGCGGGTTGTAACCATCGCCAGCGTGCTTAGCGATGCCGGATATCACACCTACATGGCTGGCAAGTGGCACCTCGGCGAAAAATCGCCGAACCGGCCGGCGGACCGCGGATTCGAGCGCGACTTCACGCTGATGCAGGGCGGTGGCAGCAATTGGTCAGACATGGGTTATCCGAGCCCGGCGCATCCGCACCTGACGTATATGCGTAATGGCCAGGTGATCGACAAACTGCCGGATGATCATTTTTCATCGGCTGCCTTCAGCGACTTCATCATCCAGTCAGTGGACGAGCAGAAAGCCGATGGCAAGCCGTTTTTCGGTTATCTGTCCTTCCAGGCCGTGCACAGCCCGTTTGCCGTTCCGGACGACTGGCTGGACCGGTACAAGGGCCAATACGACAAGGGCTACGACGTGCTGCGCGCCGAACGGCTCGCGCGCATGAAAAAGAGGGGCCTCGTCGGCAAGGATGTCACAGGATTTCCGCGGCTGCCGATGATCCCTGCCTGGGACAAGCTGACGCCGAAACAACGCCAGGACTCGGCGCGGAAAATGGAAGTGTATGCCGCGATGCTCGCCAACATGGACCATCACATCGGCCGCGTGCTCGACCACCTGCGCGCCAATGGCCAGCTGGACAACACACTCGTGATCTTCATGTCCGACAACGGCGCCGAGCCGCTGGAACTACTCGAATTGGCGGCAAAGGTCGATCCCGGGATGAAGGCCTGGCTGGAAAAGAACTGGGACACCAGGCCGGAAAGCTGCGGACGCAAAATGGCGGTCTGCGATTACGGCGCGGCTTGGGCGCAAGTTGGCTCGGTGCCATTTCGCGCGTTCAAGGGTCAGGTGGCCGAGGGTGGCATCCGCGTGCCGCTGATTGTCGCGGGCCCCGGCGTCAAGCAAAAGGGTGATGTCAGCGATGCCGTGCTGCACGTAACCGACGTCATGCCGACCCTGCTGAAAGTGGCCGGCGCCACCCATCCATCGCAGCAGGCAGGCAGCAAGCTGGCGCCGATCACCGGCAAGTCATGGGTGCCGTTGCTGGGTGGTGATGTCAAGGCGGTACGTACCGAGCAGGACTGGATCGGCTGGGAATTGTTCGGCAATCGTGCTGTGCGCCAGGGGGACTGGAAGCTGCTGTACGTGTTGAAGGGAGCGGGCGGCCCGGGTGAATGGCAGCTGTTCAATCTGCGCAATGATCCGGCAGAACTGCGCGACCAGTCGAAAGAGCAGCCGGAGCGCGTCAAGGCCATGCTCGCGCTGTGGGATGAGTACGTGAAAACCAACGGCGTGATTCTCAGCAACGATGGCCCGTTTGCCGGCGGTAAATAGCTGAGTCCGGAACCCGCGGCGTGGATGGCGACTGGGTGGTGATACCTGTCGCCATCCACTTCTGACCGCCAGGCAAACAGGCGCCTCATTCGTACCGCCCCCCATTTAACAAATTCATGGATCGATTGAAATCATGAAAAACGTACTCAAACTCACCGCCCTGCTGTCCGCGCTCGGCGCTGCCCTGCCGCTGCAGGCCTCGCCCACCGCCGCCCCTGAAACCTTTGGCGGCGACCTGATGTCACGCCCCCGGCTCACCGGCGACTGGGGCGGGGTGCGGGATGACATGGCGAAGAAGGGCGTGACGCTCGACCTCGACCTCTACTGGATGCCGCAGACGATCCTGAGCGGGGGCAAGGACGAAACCACCGCCTCCTGGGGCAACGCGATCACCGCGTTCAAAGTGGATACGGGTAAAGCGGGCCTGTGGCCGGGTGGCTTCTTCAAGGTCCAGACCGTCACCAGCTTCGGGGACAACATCATGCGGGATACCGGTGCCATGGTGCCGGCCAACATTTCCTGGATGTTACCCACGGCCACCGATACGGATACCGGCCTGCAGGAATTTACCTACACGCAATTTCTCAGCCAGCATTTCGGGGTGTTCCTGGGCAAGATCAACGCCATCGCACCGACCAACGTGCTGCACGGCGACTACACCACCGGCTTCTTGAACACCTCTATCAACATGCCGCTGGCACTCGCCATGGTGCCGCTTTCGGCCTACGGCGTGGGCGCCATTTACCTGCCTTCGCACGATGTCACCGTGGCCGGCATGGTGCTGGACCCGAATGGCACCATCAAGAAGAATGACATCGGCGACGTCTTCGACGATGGCGTGATGGCGCTCGTCAGCGGCGACCTGAAGATCAAGCCGGGCGGCCTGCCCGGCCATCAGAACCTGACGCTGGCCTGGAGCAACAAGGAACGGACATCGCTGATCCAGGATCCGGCGAACATTGCGAACCTGCTCCTGACCGCGCGTTTTCCCCGGCTCGGAGACCTCAACCGATTTATCAGAGACCACACCGACCTTACCCCTGTTTTGGGCGCCCCCCAGCCATTGAACAAGGAGAGCGAGACCTGGTCCGCCGTCTACAGCTTCGAACAGTTTGTCTGGCAGCCCGCTGGCGACCCCACGCGCGGCGTCGGGGTGTTCTTCAGCGCCGGCGTGAGCGACGGCAAGGCGAATCCGATCAAGTACAGCTACTCGCTGGGACTGGTCGGCAAGGGCGTGGTGCCGGGCCGGCCGCGCGACGCTCTCGGGATCGCCTGGGCACGCACGGAATTCAGCGACGACTTCCTGCGCCCGCTGCGCGCTTTGCCGGTCAATATCGGTCTGGATCGCGAGGACGCCGTCGAGCTGTATTACAACGCCGCGGTCACGCCCTGGCTGAGCGTCAGCCCCAGCCTGCAAGTCATCTCGCCGGCGCTGAACAAGACCTTCGACGCTGCCAGCCACACCTTCAAGGATATGGACACCACCTACATCCTCGGGGTTCGCATGGGCGTCCGCTTCTGAGCCTTCTCCTCGGATGAGAACCGGATTCTGATCGGCATGAAACAACCGGGGGCTCTAAAATTGACAGTCATGAACCAGGCCCCCGAACTGAAACTCCCCAAGCTGAGCGCCGGCGACTTCTATCGTTTCCACACGATGGTCAAGCCGAGCGGCGCCCAGTGCAATCTCGACTGCGCCTACTGCTTCTACCTGCACAAGGAAGACCTGCTGCACCAGCCGCAGGTGCCGCGCATGAGCGATTCGCTGCTCGAGGCGCACATCCGCCAGTACATCGAGGCGCAGGGCGGCGAAGAGGTGATCTTCACCTGGCAGGGTGGCGAACCGACGCTGATGGGGCTGGATTTCTTCCGCCGCGTCGTCGAGCTGCAGAAAAAGCATCAAAAACCCGGCCAGCGCGTCGAGAACGACCTGCAGACCAACGGCATCCTGCTCAACGACGAGTGGTGCGCCTTTCTCGCCGAGCACAATTTCCTGGTCGGCCTGTCGATTGACGGACCGGCCGAGCTGCACGACCTTTACCGCTACAGCAAGGGCAACAAGCCGACTTTCGAGCGGGTGATGGCGGCGGTCGACCTGCTGCATGCCCACAAGGTGACCTTCAGCGCCCTGTGCGTGGTCAACCGGACCAACGCCCGGCGGCCGATCGACGTCTATCGCTTCCTGCGCGACCGCGTCCGGCCGCGCATCATCCAGTTCATTCCCGGGCTGGAGCCGGGCGATTTCCGCTCGGTGGCGCCCGGTCACTGGGACTGGGACACGCTGCCGACGGTCGGTACGCCGGCCGCAGGGCCGGGCAGCCCGGATTCCGTGGTTGCCGACTGGTCGGTGGCGCCGGAGGACTGGGGCTACTTCCTGACGCGGATCTGGGACGAATGGTTCAAGCGCGATTTCGGCCGCGTCTTCGTCGACCAGTTCGAGAACGTCATCTCGCAGATGTTCGGCCACGGTCCGCAGAAATGCGTCAGCGGCCGCATCTGCGGCAAGGCCATGGCCATCGAGTTCAATGGCGATCTCTATAGCTGCGACCACTTCGTCTATCCGGAATACAAGCTGGGCAACATCCGCGAGGTGCATGAGGGCGACCTGGCGTTTTCCGAGCAGCAGAAGGCCTTCGCCTTCGCCAAGAGCAATACCCTGCCCCAGTACTGCCGCACCTGTTCCTACCTCGACCTGTGCTGGGGCGAATGCCCGAAGAACCGTTTCGTCAAGACGCCGGACGGGGAAAAGGGCTTGAACTACCTGTGTCCGGGCTTGAAAAAGTTCTATGCCACAGCCACCGCCGCGCGCGGCGAACTGGCCAGACGGCTGGGCCGCTGACGATCCCGCTCAAGGTTTTCGCCGGCCTTTTCACCGGCCGCCGAAACGGAGCTTTTAACGATCAACTTTTGAAGGATTGAAAATGAAACTAGCCAAGCTCTTCCGCGCCCTGGGCCTCGCCAGCATGCTTCTGGCCGCCGGCGCCGTCTCAGCCGCCGACGACGTCGCGGCCAAGCGCGACGAAATCAGACAGCAAGCCAAGGCCACCCTTGCCGATCTGTACAAGATCCAGCCGGCGGCGAAAAAGGCCGTCGAATCGGCGGCCGGTTACGCCGTGTTCAGCAACTTCGGCATGAAGATCCTGCTCGCCGGTGGCGGCATCGGTCACGGCATCGCCGTGGATCAGGGAACGAAGAAGGAAGCCTTCATGAAAATGGTTGAAATTCAGGCCGGAATTGGCATGGGCATCAAGAAATTCAAGGCCGTCTTCGTCTTCGAGAACCAGCGGGCGCTGGATACCTTCATCAACTCCGGCTGGGAAGCCACTGCCCAGACCTCCGCCGCTGCCGTCCGCAACGGCAAGGGCGTGTCCCTGCAAGGCGCCATCATCGTCTCGCCAGGCACCTGGGTTTATCAGATCACCGACAAGGGTCTGGTTCTCGACGCGACGCTGAAGGGAACGAAGTATTACAAGAACGACGAGCTGAATTAAGCCAGTTCTTCGGAAAAGGCAGCAAAACCTGGACAAACGCGGTGCACGGAAGCAAGATCAGGCAAGCTCCGGACACCGTGCAACCCACCCTGGCCCCAAGAAAATGCGCATTCTCCACACCATGCTTCGCGTCGGCGATCTCGACAATTCCATCTCCTTCTACACCGAAGTCCTCGGCATGCAGTTGCTGCGCCGGCAGGATTATCCGGACGGCCGCTTCACCCTGGCCTTCGTCGGCTATGGCCCGGAGAACGAGGGCGCCGTGCTCGAGCTGACACACAACTGGGATACGCCGGCCTACGATCTGGGCAACGGTTATGGCCACATCGCGCTGGCGGTGCCGGATGCGGCGGCCGCCTGTGCCGAGATCAAGCGGCGTGGCGGCAAGGTGGTGCGCGAGGCCGGACCGATGAAGCACGGCACGACCATCATCGCCTTCGTCGAAGACCCGGACGGCTACAAGGTCGAGCTGATCCAGCGCCAATAATCGCCCGACGCGGGCCGGAAAGCGGCGCCGGCAGCCGACGTATTTGCTAAACTGCAGACCTTGAAAATATTACAAAAGTAATAGGATTTCATCATGCTGCGTGCCCTGCTGCTGCTCATCCCGCTGTTCGTCATCGCCCCGCCGGCCACCGCCGGGAACGGCGTTCTTGAGCGCATCGCGGCCAGCAAGACCTTGCGCGTCTGCATCTGGCCCGATTATTTCGGCATCAGTTACCGTGACCCGAAAACCCGCCACCTCACCGGCATCGACATCGACATGGCGCGTGCCCTTGGGCGGGAGCTTGGCGCCACCGTCGAATTCGTCGACAGCTCCTTCGCCCGCCTGATCGACGACGTGACCCAGGAACGCTGCGACATCGCCATGTTCGCCATCGGCATCACGCCGTCGCGTCAGGCCCATCTGCGCTTCACCCGGCCGCACCTGGCCAGCGACATCTATGCCATCACCAGCCAGGGCAACCGGCGGATCAAGAGCTGGAGCGACATCGACAAGTCCGGCACGCTGGTCGCCGTTGCCCGCGGCACCCTGCACGAGACGGTCATGCAGGACAAGCTGCAGGCGGCGACGCTGAAGATTCTCGACACGCCACACGCCCGCGAACAGGAAGTCGAATCCGGGCGGGCCGATGTCTTCATGACCGACTATCCGTTCAGCCAGCGCATGCTGAAGACCACCGACTGGGCGCGTTTGATCAAGCCGGACAGCACCTACCACATCACTCCCTACGCCTATGCCATGCGTCCCGGCGACGATCCATGGCACGCCCGTGTCGAGCAGTTCGTCGCTGAAGCCAAGCGCAACGGCCTGCTGCGCCGCACCGCCGAACGCCACGGCCTGACGCCGATTCTCGTCCGCGACTGAGCTTGATGCAGGAAGCTGGCAGCAACTCGCGTAACCTGACCTGGCTGTTGCTCGGCCTGCTGGTTCTGTTCGTCCTCTCGGTCGTCGGCGGCACCCTGGTCAATGTCACCAACCTGCGCCAGGCAACGTTGGACAAGCATCTGGCCGAGGCGGAAACGCAGGCGCGGGTATTTGAAGACCAGCTGACGCAGACGCTGAACCTGGTCAATCTGACCCTGCAGAGCCTGCCCGAGACACTGGACTTGGCGCGCCCCGCCCATACCGGCAGCCAACTGGACGCCATCCTTCGCCGCCTGCTCTTTCTGCGCTCGCTCTCCGTCGCCGATGAGGAAGGGCGCATCGTCGCCAGCTCCAATCCGGCCAACCTGGGCCAACAGATCGACACCCGGCTTTTCCAGCCTTCGGCCGAGGCCGGCGCGACCACCGGCTTCCTCCGCCTCGGCCCGCCCTGGGCCGGCCGCGATTTCGCCGATGGCCGGCAGACCGCACCGGCTCTGCCAGCCAATCCCGGCGACGCCAGTTTCCTGCCGCTGGTCCGCGAGGAGATGGTCGCCGGCCGGCGCCTGCAACTGCTGGCAACGCTCAATCCCGACTATTTCATCAATCACTTCGCCCGCCATGTCGATCCGGACCTGACCCGGGTCGACATGATCGACTACGAAGGTCGCCTGCTGGTGTCGCTGGCCGAAGGCACGGCGGCGGGCCAGCGCCAGTTGAGCGGCGAGCGACTGCAGCAGATGCGGGCCAGCGAGATCGGCAATTTCGCCGACGACAGCGAGCGCCTGTCCTCAGTACGCACCGCCTTTCGCGCCTCGCGCAGCTACCCGGTTTTTGTCGTCGTCCAGGTCGATCATGAAGTGGCTCTCGCCACCTGGCGGAAGGAAACGCAGCGCAACCTGATCGCCGTCGGCCTGGCTCTGCTCACCGTGCTCCTGCTCGGTGGTGCCATGATCCGCCGCCTGCTGCGCAGCCTGCGCGCCGAAGAGCGGGCCCAGGAGGAACGCCGCCTGGCGGCCAAGGTCTTCCAGCACAGCACCAACGGGGTGCTGGTCACCGATGCCGACAGCCGCATCGTCGCCGCCAACCCGCGCCTAGAGGAAGTGACCGGCTACCGCACCGGCGAGCTGCTCGGCGAAAACCCGCGCCTGTTCTCCTCCGGCCACTACGATGCCGCCTTCTACCGCAGCATGTGGGCAGAGATCGACCAGCACGACCTGTGGTGCGGCGAGATCGTCAATCGCCGCAAGGACGGCACGCTAATGGAGGAATGGCTGACCATCTCGGCCGTGCGCGACAGCCGCGGCCGCGTCGTCAACTACGTCGGCGTCTTCGAAGACCTTTCCGCCGAGCGCCGGCGCGACAGCCTGATCCGCCGTCTGTCGCAGGCCGTCGAGCAGAGTCCGACGAGCATCGTCATCACCGACCTGCAAGCCAACATCGAATACATCAATCCGCACTTCACGCAGGTCACCGGCTACCAACCCGACGAAGTGCTCGGCCGCAACCCGCGCTTCCTGCAGTCGGGACAGACGCCGCGGCCGACACACCAGGCGATGTGGGCGACCCTGGCGGCCGGCGGCATCTGGGAAGGCGAATTCGTCAACCGGCGCAAGGATGGCAGCCTGTTCCACGAACGGGCGATCATCGCGCCGATCCGCGACAGCGGAGAACAAGTCACCCACTACGTCGCCGTCAAGCTCGACATCTCCGAGCAGCGCCTGCAGGCGATCCGCCTGCAGCGCCAACTCGATGCCCTGCGCGCCCTCAACGACATCGTCGCCCTGACCGGCCTCGAACCGCGCGAGACGCTGCGTGCCGCCCTGCGCGTCGCCGTCGACCACCTGCGGCTGCCCAACGGCATCGTCAGCTTCATCGACCGCGCGGCCGACCGCTACCGGGTGGAAGTCCAGGTTTCACCGCCGGGCACCCTGGCCGACGGTCAGGAGTTCCCGCTCGGCAACACCTACTGCCTGACCACGCTCGAATCCGGCGACCTCTTTGCCGTCGCCAATGCCGAGCGCGATGGCTGGGTCAGCCATCCGTGCTTCCGCGAATACCAGCTGGCCGCCTACCTCGGCGCGCCGATCCGCGTCGATGGCGAGATCCGCGGCACCATCAACTTTTCCTCGCCGACCGGCCGCAACCACGATTTCGACCCCTCCGACCTGGAGTTCGTGCGCATGCTGGCGCGCTGGGCCGGCGCCTTCCTCGAACGCATGCAGGCTCACGACCAGCTGGTCGCCGCCCGCCGCGCGGCGGAAAGCGCCAACCAGGCAAAGAGCAGCTTCCTGGCCAACATGAGTCATGAA
>DDWF01000278.1 GCA_002345845.1 Betaproteobacteria bacterium UBA2293
TCGTGCGGCTCGATCTGGATGGTGTAGGGGTTGAAAGTCAGGCCGAGCGATTCAACGAAGCGCTTGGCGAAACCTTCCCAGTCGTAGCCGGGGTAGGCGGCGAGATGGGCGTTGTAGTTGCCGACCGCGCCGTTGATCTTGCCGAGCAGTTCGACCTGGGCGATACGGGCGCGGGCGCGCTGCAGGCGGTAGGCGGTATTGGCCATTTCCTTGCCCATCGTCGACGGCGTCGCCGGCTGGCCGTGGGTACGGCTCATCATCGGCACTTCGGCGTGAGCGTGGGCCATTTCGGTCAGCTTGGCGATGACCTTGTCCAGCATCGGCAGCATCGCCTGGGCGCGGGCGCCCTGGCACATCAGCGCGTGCGACAGATTATTGATGTCTTCCGAGGTGCAGGCGAAGTGAATGAATTCGCTGACCTTGACCACTTCGGCATTACCCTTGGTCTTGTCCTTGATCCAGTATTCCAGGGCCTTGACGTCGTGGTTGGTGGTGGCTTCGATGGCCTTGACCTCGGCCGCCTGGGCCGGCCCGAAGTTGGCGACCAGCGCGTCCAGTTCAGCCACGGTGGCCGGCGAAAAAGCGGCGATTTCGGTGAAGTGCGACTCGGCCGACAAGGCCTTCAGCCACTCGATCTCGACCTTAAGCCGGGCGCGGATCAGGCCGAATTCGGAAAAGTGCTCGCGCAGGGCATCGACCTTGCCGGCGTAGCGGCCATCGAGCGGGGAAAGGGCAGTCAGGGGATCGAAAGTCATGGCAACATCCTTTTGGTAAGCCGTGAATTTTACCCGCCCGGCGAACCCCCCGCCATAAGCTATAATCGCTCACCCCAAAACAGAGAGCATACGATGAAGCTGATCGGCTCATATTCCAGCCCCTACACCCGCAAGGTACGTGTGGTACTGGCCGAAAAGAAGATCGAAGTCGAGTTCGTTATCGATTCCCCCTGGCAACCGGAAAGCCAGGTGCCCGGCATCAATCCGCTGGGCAAGATTCCCGTGCTGGTGCTCGACGACGAAACGCCACTCTTCGACTCGCGCGTCATTGTCGAGTACATCGACAACGTGACGCCGAACAACAAGCTCTTTCCGGCCCCGAACCGCGAACGAACCGAGGTCAAGCGCTGGGAGGCCGTGGCTGATGGTGTTTGCGATGCAGCCGTCGCGGCGCTGCTCGAATCGCGGCGGCCGAAAAGCCAAAAGAACGCCGACTGGATCGCCCGCCAGCAGGAAAAAATCACGCGCAGCCTGGCCTTCATGGCCGCCGAGCTGGGTGAAAAGCCCTTCTGCATGGGCACCCATTTCTCGATGGCCGACATCGCTGTCGGCACGGCCCTGGGTTACCTGAGCTTCCGTTTCCCCGACATCGCCTGGCAGGAACATGCCAACCTGGAGAAGCTGAACGCCAAGCTGCTCCAGCGTCCGTCATTCGCCGACACACTGCCCAAGGACTGACCCCCCCCCGGCACCCAACACTGCAGTCAAGAAAGCGCCGACGGGCGTTTTTTTTGCCCGGGCGATTCCGGAGCGAATGAACCCTCGACACTTGCGACGGTCAATCAAACAGAAAATAAACGGCTGATACGCCGAAAATGCTCTGAGTGACCTGGGGGTGCAGTGCTGAATCAAACAACGGAAGGTTTTCCCATGCATAACATCGCCCACTCCCTGACGGTTGCCCTGGGCGAGCGAGATCGTCACACGCGCCGGCATTGCGAGCGCGTCGTCCAGCTTTCGGTCGAACTCGGCCAGCACATTGATCTCAGCGAGCGCGAACTCGCATTACTCAGTCTCGGCGCCCAGTTCCACGACCTCGGCAAGATCGGCATTCCCGACCAGATCCTGCGCAAGCCGGCGCCGTTCGAGGAACTGGAATGGGAGTGCATGAAGCAGCACACGATCATTGGCGAGCGGATCATCCTCGCCATCGGCGACGAAAAATCGCCGACGGTGGCCCAAGTGGTCCGCCATCATCACGAGCACTTCAACGGCTCTGGCTACCCGGACGGACTGCGCGGCACCGCCATTCCGTTGTTCGCGCGCATCGTCTCGCTGGCCGACAGCTATGACGCCATGGCCGTTTCCCGTCCCTATCACCAGGCTCGTCAACATCGGACCGTGATGGACATCCTCAGTAGCGAAGCCGGCATCAAGCACGACCCCGATCTGCTGCACGCTTTCTGCGCGGTGATCGAGAAGTCCGACCAACGCGCCAGCGACGACTGAAGCGTTCTAGCGGATCACCCCGCCACCGAGACAGACCCGGCTCTCGTAGAGCACCACCGACTGACCGGGCGTCAACGCCCATTGCGGCTCGGCGAAATGGATTTCGCAGCTATCGGCATCGACACGTTCGACCTCGCACGGCTGGTCACTGGTGCGATAGCGCGGCTTGGCGGTATATACCCAGTGCGGCTGCGGCGCCCGGCCGGCAACCCAGCTCAATTGCTCGGCAACCAGAGTGCCCTTGAGCAGCGCCGGATGATCGTGCCCCTGGACGACGTAGAGCACGTTTTTCTCCATGTCCTTGCCGGCGACGAACCAGGCGTCGTGATCACCACCGCCGGGTTGCCCCTTCTCCTTCAGACCACCGATATGCAGGCCCTTGCGCTGGCCCAGCGTGTGGTACATCAGGCCATCGTGCATGCCGAGTACCTTGCCGTCGTCGAGCCGACGAATCTCGCCCTGCTTGGGCGGCAGATAGCGGGCCAGGAAATCCTTGAACGGCCGCTCACCGATGAAGCAGATGCCGGTCGAATCCTTCTTGGCGGCGACATGCAGACCCTCGGCTTCGGCGATCTTGCGCACCTCGCGCTTGTACAGATCGGCCAGCGGGAACAGCGTCTTCGACAACTGCGCCTGGTTCAGCCGGTAGAGGAAATAGCTCTGGTCCTTGGTCCCGTCCTCGGCCTTGAGCAACTGGAATTCGCCGTTGAATTGGCGCACGCCGGCGTAGTGGCCGGTGGCGATCTTGTCGGCGCCCAGCTTCATGGCATGGTCAAGGAAGGCCTTGAACTTGATTTCCGAGTTGCACAGGATGTCCGGATTCGGCGTGCGCCCGGCCTGGTATTCGGCGAGGAACTCGGCAAACACGCGTTCGCGGTATTCGGCGGCGAAATTGACCACCTCGACGTCGATGCCGATGGTGTCGGCGACACTCATCACGTCGATCAGGTCCTGGCGCGACGAGCAGTATTCCTCGGTGTCGTCGTCCTCCCAGTTCTTCATGAACAGGCCGATCACCTTCCAGCCCTGGCGCTTCAGCAACAAGGCCGCAACAGAGGAGTCGACACCGCCGGACAAGCCGACGACCACGGTTTTTTCAGACATCGGGCCCAGCCCCTTTCTTCCAGTCGGCCAGCGGCAGGATCACCGCCGTCTCGCCATTATCGACAAACCAGCTATCGACCGCGTAGGCTTCCGCCGTACCGTCGCCTAGCGTTTCAATCACCGCCGAACGATGCGGCGCAAAAACCAGGGCGACGCTGCGCATCGCCGGTTCGACGACCCGGTGCCAGCGCAGATAACCGCGCGCCTCAAGCAGGCGCAGCAGGCGCGTCGTCGTCGTTGAATGATCAATGCAATCCATGCGCCCAGGAACACCCTGATCGGCGTAATTGCCCCCCTTGTCGTGACGGATGTCCGACTGCTGACCGGCCCAGCCATAAAGCCGGCCCAGCGCCTCGGCCAGGCGCTGACGCTCGCTGGCGGCATCTTCGGCGGCAAACAGCAGGCGCCGAATCTCCCCCAGTTGCCCATCGCTGTAAGCCACCGATTCCTCCACCAGACAGCCGTAGCCGTGGCAGACCAGCAGCCGCTCGCCAGCGTTCGCCAGCCCGGCGAGCGCCAATCCGAGGGCAACAAGGGCGCTACGGATCACGCGTAATGCACCAGCAGGTCGAGCGGATAGCGCTTGCCGGCGAGCAGGTCTTCGATACAGCGCAGAATCAGCGGGCTGCGATGGCGAGCCTGAGTTGCCTTCACTTCGTCCAGTGTCAGCCAGCGGGCGGCGACAATACCCTCGTCAAGCTGCCGTTCTGCCTCGAAGCCACGCAATTCGCCGGTGAAGGCAAAGCGCAGATAGGTCACATCCTTCGTCGGATGTTTCCAGTTGTAGACGCCAACCAGATGCGTCGGCTTGAAATGGTAAGCGGTCTCTTCCAGCGTCTCGCGCACCACCGCCTCGACCAGCGCCTCGCCCTCCTCGAGATGGCCGGCCGGCTGGTTGAAAGCCAGCCCGGCATCGGTTTCTTCCTCGACCAGCAGGAACTTGCCGTCACGCTGAATGACGGCGGCAACAGTGACATTGGGTTTCCAGATCATGAGTCGGGCTCGGTCGGCAAAGGCGTTATTTTAGCCGCTGATTTCGGCTAGAATTACGCGCTTTCACACACGCGCAACACGGAGAAGCAACCATGTCCATGGCGGATCGCGACGGTTTCATCTGGCAAGACGGCAAACTCATTCCCTGGCGCGAGGCGACCACGCACGTCCTCACCCATTCCCTGCACTACGGGATGAGCGTCTTCGAAGGCGTCCGTGCCTACAAGACCGACGCCGGCACCGCCATCTTCCGCCTGGAAGAGCACACCGACCGCCTGTTCAACTCCGCCCACATCTTCCAGATGGCCATGCCCTACGACAAGGCGACCATCAACGAAGCGCACAAGGAAGTGCTGCGCGCCAACAAGCTCGAATCCGGCTACCTGCGTCCGATCGCTTTCTACGGTTCGGAAAAGATGGGCGTCTCGCCCAAGGGTGCCAAGGTGCACGTCGCCATCGCCGCTTGGCCGTGGGGCGCCTACCTCGGCGAGGAAGGTATGGAGCGCGGCATCCGCGTCAAGGTGTCGAGCTACACCCGCCACCACGTCAATATCTCGATGGTCCGCGCCAAAGCCTCCGGCCACTACATCAACTCGATCCTGGCCAACAACGAAGTGACCAACGAAGGTTACGACGAAGCCATGCTGCTCGACCCCGAAGGCTACGTTGCCGAAGGCGCCGGCGAGAACCTGTTCATCGTCAAGAAGGGCAAGCTGTTCACGCCGGACCTGACCTCCTGCCTGGAAGGCATCACCCGCGCCACGGTGCTGCAGATCGCCGAGGAACTGGGCCTCTCCGTTCAGGAAAAGCGCATCACCCGCGACGAAGTCTATTGCTGCGACGAAGCCTTCTTCACCGGCACCGCCGCCGAAGTCACGCCAATCCGCGAACTCGACGGCCGCCAGATCGGTATCGGCCGCCGCGGCCCGATCACCACGCAGATCCAGGCCAAGTACTTCGACGTCGTCTATGGCCGCTCGGATGCCCATCGCGGCTGGCTGTCCTACATCTGACCCCGGGAGAAGAACGATGTCCGAACAAGCCCCCGTCGAAATCACCGCCCACGACCTGCCCCTGCACTGCCCGACGCCGAACGCGCCGTTGTGGAGCCAGCATCCGCGCGTCTTCCTTGATGTTCTGAAGACCGGCGAAGTCGTCTGCCCCTACTGCAGCACCAAGTATGTGTTCACGGGCGAAGCGCCCAAGGGACATCACTAGTTGATAGTTGCCAGTCGCCAGCGAGCATTTGCTGACCACTAATGACTGGCAACTAATACCGACCTCATGAAAGCTCTCATCGTCGCCCCCGCCTGGATCGGCGACACGATCATGGCGCAGCCGCTGTTTGCGCGCTTGCGCGCTCGCCATCCCGGCCTGCAACTGGACGCCCTGGCGCCGCGCTGGGTGGCCCCGGTGCTGCAGCGAATGGACGACATCAGCGAAGTCGTCGACAGTCCCTTCGGTCACGGCCAGGTTTCCTTCAAGGCGCGCTGGCGCCTGGCCCGGACGATTGCTGAACGCGGCTACGCGGCCGCCTATATCCTGCCCAATTCGCTGAAATCGGCACTGGTGCCGTTCTTTGCCGGCATTCCGCGGCGCGTCGGCTTCACCGGCGAGTCGCGTTACGGGCTGATCAACGTCCGCCACACGCTGGACAAGTTGGCGCTGCCGCTGATGATCGAGCGCTTCATGCAGCTGGCCGAAGTCCCCGGCGTACCGCCGGAGAAACCTTTCGCTCACCCGCGCCTGCGTTCGACCGCGACGGAGCAGGCCAAGACCCTGGCCGAACTCGCCATCGAGCGCCCGGCTCATCTCGTCGCCTTTTGCCCCGGCGCCGAATACGGTCCGGCCAAACGCTGGCCAGCCGCCCATTTCGCCGCCCTGGCCCGCGCCCTGAACGCGCGCGGCACGGCCGTCTGGCTATTCGGGTCGCCCAAGGACCATGCCGTCGCCGAGGAAATTTGCCAGCTGGCGCCGGGCTGTTGCCGCAACCTGTGCGGTGCCACCTCGCTCGGCCAGGCCGTGGACCTGCTGGCCCTGACCGATCTGGTGGTCTGCAACGATTCCGGCCTGATGCACGTCGCCGCCGCCCTCGACCGGCCGATCGTCGCGCTCTACGGTTCCTCGTCGCCCGGCTTCACGCCACCGCTGTCGGAACAGGCCGACATCCTCAGCCTGAACCTCGACTGCAGCCCGTGCTTCAAGCGCGAATGCCCGCTCGGCCACCTCGACTGCCTGAACAAGCTGAGCCCGGAACAGGTCCTCGCCGCCGTCGACAGAAGGAGCGCCGCATGAACCCACCGGGTGTCTACGCGTCGGCGGATGACGTCGAACTCGCTTTCTACGAGGCCATCGCCCGCGGCGATGCCGAGCAGATCGGCCGCCTGTGGGCCGAGGACGAGGAAACGCTGTGCGTGCATCCAACCGGCGTCCGCCTGAGCGGGGTGCTGGCCATCCGCGACAGTTGGCAGAGCATCTTCGCCACCGCCCATATCCGCGTTCAAGTGGAGGGCGTCGCCCACTGGCAAGGCAGTGTGCTGGCCATCCACCACCTGACGGAAACCCTCTTCGTCGGCGACGATCCGAGCCCCCACGGACCGCTGCACGTGACCCATGTCTATGCCCGTGGTGCCCACGGCTGGCGCCTGGTCTGCCGCCATGCCTCCGCCGCCGACGACGGCCAGCAGACGCTGGCCGATTCGGTCGCGCATACCCTGCATTGAATTCTTACCGCGCGCCGTCCTGGCTCCCTGGCGGCCACGCCCAGACGCTCTGGCCGCTACTCATCAAGCCACAACCGCTGCCGCTGCGCCGTGAACGCTGGGCGACGCCGGATGGCGACTTCATCGACGTCGATCACCTCGACGGCCCGCCCGGATCGCCCCTGCTGGTGCTGTTCCACGGTCTCGAAGGCAGCTCCCGCAGCCATTACGCAATCGCCACCGCGCGTGCCTGCCAGCAGGCCGGCTGGCGTTTCGTCCTGCCGCACTTCCGCGGCTGCTCGGGGGAACTGAATCGCCGACCGCGCGCCTATCATTCCGGCGACTCCACCGAAATCGACTGGATCCTGCGCCGACTGCTGGCGGCCGATGGCGGTCGGCCGCTACATGCCGCCGGCGTCTCGCTGGGCGGCAACGCCCTGCTCAAATGGGCGGGCGAACGTGGCGCAAGTGCCACCGAAGTGGTCAGCGGCGTCGCCGCCGTCTGCCCACCGCTCGACCTTGCCGCCTGCGGCCATCATCTGGCGAATGGCTTCAACCGCCTGTACACACAGCATTTCCTCGCCACCCTGAAAGCCCGCTCGGCCGACCGCCTCGCCCTCTTTCCCGGCCTTTTCGACGAATCACGCATGCGCCGGGCGAGCAATCTCTTCCAGTTCGACGATGTCGTCACCGGCCCGATCCACGGTTTTGCCGGCGCCGACGACTACTGGGCGCGATCCTCGGCCAAACCCTGGCTGGCGGCGATCGAGGTACCGGCACTGGTCATCAACCCGAAAAACGACCCCTTCCTGCCCGCCCGCCACCTGCCGCGGCCCAGTGAAGTCGGACCCCGGGTGCGCCTTGAGCAACCCGCCGACGGCGGCCATGTTGGCTTCGTCAGCGGCTCTTTCCCGGGAAATCTGGACTGGTTGCCGCAAAGGCTCTTACACTTCTTTCTTTCCGCAACGTCATAGGTCGCCCCCGATGAGCCAACTTCCCGCCGAAATCTTCAAGGCCTACGACATTCGTGGGATCGTCAACAAGACACTGACCGCCGACGTCGTCCGCCAGGTTGGCCACGCGCTGGGCTCGCTGGCCATCGAACAGGGGCAGAAAGCCATCGCCGTCGGCCGCGACGGCCGCCTGTCCGGCCCGGAACTGGCCGGCGCGCTGATGGACGGCATTTGCGCCGCCGGTTGCGATGCCATCGATGTCGGCTGCGTACCGACCCCGGTCACCTACTTCGCTGCCTACGAGCTGGGCTGCCATTCCTGCGTTTCGGTCACCGGCAGCCACAATCCACCGGACTACAACGGCCTGAAGATGGTCATCGGCGGCACGACGCTGGCGCTGGACGCCATTCAGGATCTGAAAAAGCGCATCGAAGCCGGAAATTTCAAACATGGTCAGGGCCAGCGCTCGTCGGCCGACGTACTCGCCGCCTACGTCGACAAAATCGTCGGCGATGTGAAACTGGCGCGGCCGATGAAGATCGTCATGGATTGCGGCAATGGCGTCGCCGGCGCGATTGCCCCGGAACTGTTCAAACGCCTCGGTTGCGACATCGTGCCGCTGTTCTGTGAAGTTGATGGCAACTTCCCCAACCACCACCCCGATCCGTCGAAGCCGGAAAACCTGGCCGACGTCATCAAGGCGCTGCGTGAAACCGACGCTGAACTGGGCATCGCCTTCGACGGCGACGGCGACCGCCTCGGCGTCGTCACCAAGGATGGCGAGATCATCTTCCCCGACCGCCAGCTGATGCTGTTCGCCGCCGACGTACTGTCGCGCGTGCCCGGCGGCACGGTGATCTACGACGTCAAGTGCACACGCCTGCTGGCCCCGTGGATTCGTCAACACGGCGGCGTACCGTTGATGTGGAATACCGGCCACGCGCTGGTCAAGGCCAAGCTGAAGGAAACCGGTGCCCCGCTGGCCGGCGAAATGTCCGGCCACACCTTTTTCAAGGAACGCTGGTACGGCTTCGACGATGGTCTGTACACCGGCGCCCGCCTGCTCGAAATCCTGTCGCGGGCGGCCGACAGCAACAAGCTGCTGAAGGAGCTGCCGAACGCGCCATCGACGCCGGAATTGAACATCAAGATGGCTGAAGGCGAGCCCTTCGCCCTGATCGACAAGCTCAAGGCCGAGGGCCGTTTTGCTGGCGCCGAGCAGGTCATCACCATCGATGGCGTGCGCGTCGAATACGCCGACGGCTTCGGCCTGGCTCGCCCGTCGAATACCACACCGGTCGTCGTGCTGCGTTTCGAGGCTGACAACGCGGCGGCCCTGGAGCGCATTCAGGGCGCCTTCCGCCAGGCGTTGAACGGCGTCTGGCCGGGCATTGCCCTCCCCTTCTGAGGCTGCTGCGTGAGCGACGCCGCCGACCAGCTCTATCTCGGTCGCCAACCCATCCTTGACCGCGAGCAGCGGCTGCACGCCTACGAATTGCTGTTCCGCAACGGCAGCCGCAATGCCGCCGACGTCACCGACGGCGTCCAGGCAACGGCCACGGTCATCGCCAACGCCTTTGCCGAACTGGGCATAGAGGCGGCGCTCGGCGACTGCCGCGGTTTCATCAATGTCGATGAGCAGTTCCTGTTCAGCGACATGCTGGAATTGCTGCCACGCCACGCCGTCGTCCTCGAAATTCTCGAAACCGTGCCCGCCAGCGAAGCTGTCGTCGAGCGCTGCAAGGTACTGAAGAAGGCCGGCTTCACGCTCGCCCTCGACGACGTGATCCAGCTCGAACCGGCCTACGCTGAACTGCTGGCGCTGGTCGAAATCGTCAAAGTCGATATCCAGCCGCTCAGCCGCGTCCAGTTGATGCAACTGGTCATGAAACTGAAGCCGATGGGCAAGCAGCTTCTGGCCGAGAAAGTCGATTCGCGTGAACAGATGGAGCAGTGCCTGAAGCTCGGCTTCTCGCTGTTTCAGGGCTACTACTTCGCCAAGCCGACGATCATCGCCGGCCGCAAACTCGACCACTCGCAACTGTCGCTGATGAAGCTGATGGGCCTGCTGCTCTCCGATGCTGCTACCGGCGAACTGGAAGAGGCGCTGAAACCGGAACCCGGCCTGACGGTGAATCTGTTGCGCCTGACCAACTCGGTCGGCTCCGGCACCACGGAAACGATCACCTCGCTACGTCACGCCATCGCCGTGCTCGGTCGGCGCCAGCTGCAGCGCTGGCTGCAACTGCTGGTCTTCGCCTCCGGCAACGCCAACGGCACAACCAATCCGCTCCTGCTGCTGGCGGCCACGCGCGGTCGACTGATGGAGCTGCTGGCTGGCGAACTGCGGCCCGATGACAAGGCCTTCGCCGATCAGGCCTTCATGGCCGGCATCATGTCGCTGATGCCGGCGCTGATGAACCTGCCGATTGACGAGATCGTCGCCTCCCTCGGTCTAGCCCCCCACCTGCACGATGCCTTGTGCGATGGTAGCGGCACGCTGGGGACCCTACTGCGTCTGGCCGAAAGCAGCGAAGGCGGCGACCTGGAATGTCTGGCCGCACAGCTTGCCGGCCTGCCCGGGCTTGGCGCGAAAGCCCTCAACCGGGCACAGACCGGCGCCCTGCTGTGGGCCAATGCCATCGGCCAGGAACGAGACACCTGAGCGCCTTGCCGTTACAAAACGGCGACAGTGCCAGCACAGACCAGTAGGCCTCTCTGCGGCATACTGCCTAACCTAATTAAACGGACCAGCCGCCACCGCCAGCCATGGACAGACGACAGAATCCCTTTCACGCCCGCATGGCCTTCGGCCAGGCGCCGCAAAGCCTGCTCGGCAAGGTGCTCACCTTCATCCTGGGTATCGCCTTCCTGATCCTCGCCTTCATGTTCTCGATCGTCGCCCTGGCCGTGGTCGCCGTTGGCGGCACGCTGTTCGGCGGCTGGCTGTGGTGGAAGACGCGGGCTTTGCGCAAGGCGATGCGCGAAGCCACAGTCGCGGCAGCCCGCCGTGACGAGCCGGTAATCGAAGGCGAATTCGTCCGTGAAACGGTCGACAACGACCGCCTGCTGCGCTGAACGATCAGCGCATCTTCGGATTCAGCGAGCCCCGGTTGTAATCCTTGTCACCGGGCATGACATAGCGGCCGACGCCACCGATGACGATGCCCTGCGAGTCGACGGGACGAGTCTTGTTTTCCGGGTATTCAGCGGCAACTTTCTGCGCTTCCACCGCTTTCGCCGCATCGACGAACTCCCAGCGGCCATTCGGATAGAGCCTGACCTTCTGACCGTCCGCTGTCGTCGCCTCGACCGGCGTCCGGTCGAGGTCGGCAGCCAGCGCCGGTGCAGCGGCCAGCGTGGCGATCAATAGCAGCGCCGCCTTCACAGCTTGCCCTCGACCCAGGCAGGCACCGAGGCCAGCGCCGCCGCCAGATTTTCCGGCTGGGTACCGCCGGCCTGCGCCATGTCCGGACGACCGCCGCCCTTGCCGCCGACCTGCTGGGCGACCATGTTGACCAGCTCGCCGGCCTTGACCTTGCCGGTCAGGTCAGCGGTAACACCGGCTATCAAGGTCACCTTGCCATCGGCCACCGAAGCCAGCACGATGGTTGCCGATTTCAGCTTGTCCTTCAACTTGTCCATGGTTTCGCGCAGGGCGTTGATGTCGGCGCCTTCAAGCTTGGCCGCCAACACCTTCGCCCCTTTGGCCTCGACCGCCTGCGCAACCAGATCATCCCCTTGCGCCGATGCCAGCTTGCCCTTCAGGGCGGCCAGTTCGCGCTCCAGCTTGCGCACCTGATCGAGCACCGAAACGACCCGGGCATGAGCGTCCTTCGGCAGCACCTTGAGCGTGCCGGCAACACCGCCGAGCACGGCTTCCATGTCCTGCATGTAGCTCAGCGCATTGTCGCCGGTCACCGCCTCGACGCGACGCACCCCGGCCGCCACACCGCCTTCGGCGGAAATGCTGAAGAGGCCGATGTCGCCGGTGCGACTGACGTGGGTGCCGCCGCACAGTTCGCGCGAGGAGC
>DDWF01000039.1:0-3081 GCA_002345845.1 Betaproteobacteria bacterium UBA2293
CATCGGCGTCGGCCAGTACCAGCACGACGTCTCGCAGAGCAAGCTGGCGCGCAACCTCGACGCCGTCGTCGAGGACTGCGTCAATGCCGTCGGCGTCGACGTCAACACTGCCTCGGTGCCGCTCCTCACCCGCATTTCCGGTCTCAACGGCAGCCTGGCCGCCAACATCGTCAGCTACCGCGACGCTCACGGCGCCTTCAGATCGCGCGATGACCTGAAGAAGGTGCCGCGCCTCGGCGACAAGACTTTCGAACAGGCCGCCGGCTTCCTGCGCGTGCCGAACGGCGACAACCCGCTCGACGCCTCATCGGTGCACCCGGAAGCCTATCCGGTCGTCGAAAAGATCATCGTCGATCTGAACAAATCGATGAAGGACATCCTCGGCAACAGCCAGGCGCTCAAGGGCCTGAACCCGAGCAAATACACCGACGAACGCTTCGGCCTGCCGACCGTCCAGGACATCTTCAAGGAACTGGAAAAACCTGGCCGCGACCCTCGCCCCGAGTTCAAGACGGCAACCTTCGCCGACGGCGTCGAGGAAGTGAAGGACCTGCGTCCGGGCATGATCCTCGAGGGCGTCGTCACCAACGTCGCCGCCTTTGGCGCCTTTGTCGACATCGGCGTACACCAGGACGGCCTGGTCCATGTTTCGGCCTTGTCCAACACCTTCGTCAAGGACCCGCACACCATCGTCAAGGCCGGCCAGGTGGTCAAGGTCAAGGTGTTGGATGTCGACCTCGCCCGCCAGCGCATCGCCCTGACCATGCGCATGGGCGACGAACCTGGCAAGGGTCGCAGTCACGATGCCGGCACCCAGCGCGGCGCCCCGCTGTCGAAGAACCAGGCGCGCCAAAATACCGCGCCGCCGGCCGGCAACGCCATGGCCAGTGCCTTCGCCAAACTGCGCAAGTAAGCCCGCGCCAGTCCCCGCCGGCGTCTTCCCCAGGCGCTGGCGGCGACAAAAAAACAAATTCACCCACCCCTCAGAAAAACTGTAGGATGTAGTGAATCTATTACTTTTGGCATAAGTGCAGCACCATGTTGAATCGTTCTTTCGGCTGGCGGGCAATGCTCGTCGCACTACTGCTCGGCCTAACCCAGGCCGCCGCCGCTGCCGTGCCGACGGATCAACTGCTGTCCAGCCTGTTCGGCAAGCACAACGCGATCATGCTGCTGATCGAACCGGACAGTGGCCGCATCGTCGATGCCAACGAAGCCGCCAGCCGCTTCTACGGCCATCCGCTCGCGACCCTGCAGAAGCTGACGATCCAGGACATCAACGCGCTCAATCCCGCCGAGATTCTTGCCGAGCGCAAGCTGGCCCAGAGTGAGCAGCGCAATTACTTCATCTTCCCGCACCGCCTGGCCGATGGCAGCGTGCGCACCGTCGAGGTCTATTCGGCACCGGTCGCCCTGGACAATCGCCCCCTGCTGCTGTCGATCATCCACGACGTCTCCGGCCGCCGCCTACCGGAAGTGGAAATACTGCAGTACCAGGGGCGACTCGAGCATCTGGTCGAGGAGCGTACCGAACAACTGACCCGCCAACACGAGCAACAGGAATTAATGCTGCTCGGCGCCGTCACCGTCCAGACCCTGCTGATCGCCGCCCTGATCTATGCCATCCGCCGGCGCAAGCTGGCTGAACGCTCGCAACTCGAGGGCCAGGCCAAGCTGCAGGAAAGCGAAGCCTACAACCGCGTGCTGTTCAGCGATTCACAACTGGCGCTGGTGGTTATCGACCCGGAGAGCAACCGTTATATCGACTGCAATGACGCAGCCGTCGCCATCTACGGCGCCGCCTCGCGCGCCGAGGTGCTCGCCTGGACGCCGGCCGATGTCTCGGCGACCAGCCAACCCGACGGCACCCCGTCAGCCACTCTCGCCGGACAGTACATCCAGCGCTGCCTGGAGGATGGACTGGTCGTATTCACCTGGCGCCATCTGCGGCCGGACGGCGAGCTCTGGGATGCCGAAGTGCGCCTGATGAAATTCGTCCATCACGGCCAGACGCTGATCCAGTTCAGCCTGGTGGACATCACCGAGCGCCTGCGCAGCGAGCGGCAGTTGGCCGACTACCGCGACAATCTCGAACAACGGGTCGCCGAACGCACGCAGGAACTGGCCAACGCCCTGGAAGCCGCCGACGCGGCGAATCTTGCCAAGAGCGCTTTCCTGGCCAACATGAGCCACGAGATCCGGACGCCGCTGAACGGCATCATGGGTACCGTCTACCTGCTCCGCCGGGAAAGTCCGACACCGGCGCAGGAACGCCGCCTGCAGGTGGTCGCCAATGCCGCCCAGCACCTGCTCGGCGTCATCAATGACATCCTCGACATTTCGCGAATCGAAGCCAACAAGGTGCAGATCGACGAGACCGTGGTGCACCCGGCCGCCATCGTCGCCGAGGCGGTGGCCATGCTGGCCGACAAGGCGGCCGAGAAGCACCTCGAACTGCGCATCGATACCGACGCTGCGCCGGCCCGTGCCCTCGGCGACTCAATACGCCTGAAACAGGCTCTGCTCAATTACCTGGGCAATGCCATCAAGTTCACCGAACGCGGCCATATCCGCGTCAGTTGCCGCTGCATTGAGAGCCGCGATAGTAGCCTGCTGGTCCGCTTCGACGTCGAGGACACCGGCATCGGCATCAGCCCGGAAGCCCTGGCCCGGCTGTTCGCCCCCTTCGAGCAGGCCGACAACACGATCAGCCGGCGCTTCGGCGGCACCGGCCTGGGCCTGGTCATTACTCGCCGCCTGGCTCAGGCGATGGGCGGGGAAACCGGCGTGCGCAGCCAGCCCGGCCAGGGCAGCACTTTCTGGTTCACGGCCCGGCTGAAGAAAGGCCAGGACAGCCGCAATCCCGCCCCGGAAGCGACCAGCGACGAATCGGCGGAAGCCGTCCTCGCCCGCGACTTTGCCCACTGCCGCTTGCTGCTGGCCGAGGATGAACCGGTCAACCGCGAGGTTGCGCTCAGCCTGTTCGAGGACGTCGGCATCGCCGTCGATTGGGCCGCCGACGGCAGCGAAGCGCTGCGCATGGCCAGCGAGCGCGATTACGACCTGATCCTGATGGACATG
>DDWF01000039.1:3177-3526 GCA_002345845.1 Betaproteobacteria bacterium UBA2293
CCGGCATGAACGACTTCATCACCAAACCGGTCGATCCCGAACGCCTGTTCGCCTGCGTGCTCAGGTGGCTGCGCCAGCCCCCGAGCTAAGCGGCTGGACTACAGGCCGAGCGTCTCCCACATCGCCTCGACCTTCTGCTTGACGCCGGCATCCATGACGATCGGCCGCCCCCACTCGCGGTTGGTCTCGCCGGGCCACTTGTTGGTCGCATCCAGTCCCATTTTGGAACCGAGGCCGGCCACCGGCGAGGCGAAATCGAGGTAGTCGATCGGCGTGTTGTCGACCAGCGTCGTGTCGCGCGTCGCATCCATGCGCGTGGTCATCGCCCAGATCACTTCCTTCCAGTCGC
>DDWF01000088.1:0-2647 GCA_002345845.1 Betaproteobacteria bacterium UBA2293
TACGACCTGATCCTGATGGACATGCAGATGCCCAATATGGACGGCCTGGAAGCCACCCGGCTGATTCGCGCACTGCACAGTGGCCGTCATCTGCCGATTCTGGCGATGACCGCCAATGCCTTTGCCGAGGATAGGCAGCGCTGCCTGGACGCCGGCATGAACGACTTCATCACCAAGCCGGTGATTCCGGATGACCTGTTCGATACCCTGCTCAAATGGCTGCCGCACACCGCCTCGATAGTCAAACCGGGGGCGCCAGCCCTATCCGGGTTCGTCCCCGCTCATGATTCAGCTGCTTCCATACTGCGCGCTGACGACGCCCATCCCGTGCAGAACCTGCCAGTGCAACTGGCCGGCCTGGACAGTCGTCCGGAAATGCAAAGGGCGGTACGACTGTTGGGGGGCAGCGTGGAACGCTATGTCCAGATGCTGCGCGGCTTTACAGAAAGACACAGCGACGACCTGACACAGGCCCTTGCGCTGCTGGCGAGTGAGCGGCGGGAAGAGGCGCGCAATCTGGCGCATGGCCTCAAGGGCGCGGCCGGCAGCCTGGGGCTGGTTCACCTGCAAACGGCCGCAGCCGGACTCGAGTCCGCCTTGCGCCTTGGCCAGGACGATGCAGCGCAACTGGAGCCACTGCTCGCCACACTGGGCGAGGCATTGAAAACCATGAAAACCGCTGTCGCCAGCCTGCCAGCAGATCCATCAACAACATCCAGGGAACCACTGGGCAAGGTTCCCCCTGCGGAAATTCTCAGCCTGCTCGAACGGCTGGAAAGTCTGCTCGCCGCCGACGACATCACCGTGGCCGACCTGCTCGCCGACCATCGTGCCCTGCTGCTGCAGGCATTCGACGCGCAGGCGCAATTGCTGGAGCGGCAGATCGATGCCTTCAGCTATCAGGCGGCACTGGCGACCTTGCGAATGCTCAGGGCACAGCTGCATAACGGAGCACCCTGAACAATGGCCTTCTTCACCTGGACCGATGATTTCCTGACCGGCATCGACATCGTCGACCGCCAGCATCGCCGCCTGGTGGAGCTGGTCAATGGCACGGCACGCGTCCTGCTGGAGGAGCATCCGGAACCAGCAGGACTAGCTGCCATGTTCGCCGGCCTGGCCGCCTACACCGCGGAACATTTCCGCACCGAAGAGGAGTTGATGCGCGTCCAGGGAGTCGCTACCCGGGTGCTTGAACATCACCGCCAGACCCATGCCCGGCTGATTGGGGAAGTGCTGGACTGGAAAGCACGCCTCTCCGCCGCCGACGTCCTGGCCAGACAGGAATTCTTGGGTTTCCTCGCCGGCTGGCTCCTGTTTCATGTACTGGGCGAAGACCAGGCCATGGCTCGCCAGCTGCGCGCCATTCAGGATGGATTAACGCCCGAGCGGGCTTATGAAGTTGCCCGGGGTGGTAACCTCTGGCCGTCGCAGGCGGTGCTTGGCAGGTCGATCACCCGCATCTACGCGCAGATGTCGGGCCAACTGCGCGAAATCGAGCAACACGACCAACACCTGGAAACCGAAGTTGCGGCGCGCACCCAAGCGCTGACCGTCATGGCCGAAGAACTGCGCCAGGCAAAGGACGCCGCGGACGCCGCCAACCAGGCCAAGAGCCGCTTTCTGGGCATGGTGAGCCATGAATTTCGCACGCCCATGAATGCCATCGTCGGCTTCACCGAACTGCTGCGCAGGGAGGCGCTGCCGGCAAAAGCGGACGAGATGGCCGGCAAAGTGCTGACGGCGGCCGAGCAACTGCTGGGCCTGGTCGACGGCCTCATCGAATTCACCCGCAACACGCCCAACCAGACGGCATCCTTCGCCTTGCGCGTCGTGATGGGCGAGGCCTGTCAGATTCCCTTCGCCGCCGCGCGCGCCAAGGGCCTCGCGGCGACCCTGGAAATCGCCGACGATCTGCCGCCATTTCTGCATGGCGATGCCCACCGCATCGCCGTGGTGATTCGCCAACTGGCCGCCAATGCCGCCAAATTCACTGCGCACGGCAGCATTCGGGTGCGCGCCGAATCTCTCGGCTCCGCGCCGGACGGTGAAATTGCCTTGCGCATCAGCGTGACGGACACCGGCATCGGCATTCCGGCCGACAAGCATGCCGGGCTGTTCAATGCCTTCCATCAGCAAGACGACAGCCCGACACGCCGCTACGGCGGCGTCGGCCTGGGTCTGGCGCTAACCCGGCAGGCCGCGCGCATGATGGGCGCCGACATCGACATGCAAAGCGCCCCCGGTCAGGGCAGCGTGTTCTGGATCGATCTGCAACTCTCTCCCGCAGCAGGGAGGACAACACCACCTGCTCACTCCACAGCGCAAGAGCAAGCGGCAAAACCGCTGCCGACAGGCAGCGATGGCGCAGCAATCGTGCGCCGTCTCGAAAAACTGCTCGGCGAAGACGACACCCGCGCCGCCGAGGTGCTTGCCGAGGGCGAAGCATTCCTGCAACAAGCCATGGACTGGCGCTTCGAGATATTCGCCAGGCAGATCGCGGGCTTCGAGTATGACAAGGCGCTGCTGACGCTACGCGAATGGCAGGGGGCGGGCCCTAATTAGAGCAGCGAGCGCACGTCCATCGCTTGCCGGGCCAGGCGCTGGCGCAGACGGGTCAGCGCTTCCATCTGCAGTTGCCGCACCC
>DDWF01000088.1:2700-2937 GCA_002345845.1 Betaproteobacteria bacterium UBA2293
CCCAGGCGGCGACATGCAGCTCGATCTCGGCCTGCTCGACGGCAGCTGCGGGATCAACGGCGTCATCGTCGGCAATGGCATCGGCGATACTCAGGGTGGGATCGATGTCCAGCGGCGTATCGAGCGAAGTCGTGCGTTCGTTGAGGGCAAGGATGCGCCGAATCTCCTCCACCGGCTTGTGCAGCAGGTGTGCCACCGCTTCAATCGCCGAATCGGCTTCGCCCGGCTCCACCCCCA
>DDWF01000316.1 GCA_002345845.1 Betaproteobacteria bacterium UBA2293
TGATGTCGACCTGACCGCCACCGAAATTGGCGGCATAGATGCCCTTCTTGACCGAGCTGATGATTTCCTGCGGATCGTGTTGGCCGGCCAGCATCATGGTGTTGGTCATGCGCGGCAGCGGCAGGTGGGCGAAAGATTCGCGGCGACCGTTGCCGGTCGGGGCGACGCCCATCAGGCGGGCATTCAGGCTGTCCTGCATGTAGCCCTTGAGGATACCGTCCTCGATCAGCACGGTGCGCCGGGTCGGGTTGCCTTCGTCGTCGATGTTCAAGGAACCACGGCGGTCGGCGATGGTGCCGTCGTCGATGACGGTGACGCCCTTGGCGGCAACACGCTGGCCGACGCGGCCGGTGAAGGCCGAACTGCCCTTGCGGTTGAAGTCGCCTTCCAGGCCGTGGCCGACGGCTTCATGCAACAGGATGCCGGGCCAGCCGGAACCGAGGACGACGGTCATCTGGCCGGCCGGCGCGGCGTCAGCATGCAGGTTGGTAACGGCCTGGTGCACCGCTTCGCCGGCGTAGCGCTGGAGCACGTCGTCGCTGAAGTAGGCGAAATCAAAACGGCCGCCACCGCCGGCCGCGCCCTGCTCGCGCTTGCCGTTCTCCTCGACGATGACCGAAATGGAACAGCGCACCAGCGGCCGGATATCGGCGGCCAGGCGGCCATCGGAACCGGCAACGAGGATCACCTCATACTCGCCGGCGAGCGAGGCCATGACCTGGACGACGCGCGGATCGATGGCGCGGGCAAAACCTTCCAGGCGTTCGAGCAGTTTGACCTTGGCCTCCGCCGGCAGCGAGGCGATCGGATCATGCGGCACATACAACTGATGCGCCGCCGCCCCGTGCTTCAGCTTCGGCAACTTGCCGGCCTGGCCGGCGGCGGCAATGGCACGGACGGCGCCGGCCGCGTCGCCCAGCGCCCGGGCGCTGATGTCGTCGGAGTAGGCGAAGGCGGTCTTCTCGCCGGAAATGGCGCGCACGCCGACGCCCTGGTCGATATTGAAGCTGCCCGATTTGACGATGCCCTCGTCGAGACTCCAGGCCTCGGAGCGCGAGTACTGGAAGTAGAGATCGGCGTAATCGACCTGATGGGTCAGGATCTGGCCGAAGGTCCGCGTCAGGTCGCCTTCGCCCAGCGCAAACGGGGCGAGAAGGAGGGATTCGGCTTGCGCCAGGGCGCTGTCTGGATTCATTGAAACTCCATCAAAGTTTTCGGTGAGCGAGCGCCGGCAGGCTCTCGCGGATTTCGGCGATGCGGGCATGGTCGAGGTCAGCAATGACGACACCCGGCCCTTTCAGTTTGCGGTCGAGGATTTCGCCCCAGGGATCGATGATCATGCTGTTGCCGTGCGTCATCCGGCCACTTTCATGGCGGCCTCCCTGTCCGACCGCCAGCAGATAGCATTGGTTCTCGATGGCGCGGGCGCGCAGCAGGATTTCCCAGTGGGCGCGGCCGGTGGTATCGGTGAAGGCGGCCGGCACCAGGATCAGGTCCGCCGGTGCCAGGGCCCGGTAGAGTTCCGGGAAACGCAGGTCGTAGCAGATCGACAGGGCGATGCGGCCGAAGGGTGTATCGATGGCGACGGGCCGGTCGCCAGCCTCGATGAAGGCGGCTTCGTCATACTTTTCCTCGCCCTTGTGGAAGCCGAACAAGTGGATCTTGTCGTAGCGCTGGACACAGACGCCCTGCGCATCGTAGACCAGCGTCGCATTGCGCATCTTTTCCGGCACCGAGGCGGTCAACGGCAGCGAGCCGGCGACGATCCAGATGCCGTGATGGACGGCGGTTTCCGCCAGCCAGTCCTGAATCGGCCCATGGCCGAAATCCTCGCGAGCACGGACGCGATCGGCATCGATGGCGCCGATCACCGGAAAATATTCTGGCAGCACGACCAGTTGGGCGCCCTGGGCCACGGCTTCGAGAACGAGATGGGCGGCGACCTTCAGGTTGTCGCCGACGCGCGGTCCGGAGACCATCTGCAGGGCGGCGATGCGGCAATTCTGCTTGTTCACTGTTTTGCTCCTTGGGGAGACTCCGGTAGCGGCTCCTCGCTCTGCCCCGCCTTGTCAACCAGCGGGTCGCTCCACGTCCCGGTCACATGATAGCGGTAGCTGAACAGCCGGTTCAGCGGTTTCTGCAGCACCGTGTTGGCGACCAGGGCGGCGGCACCGGCGACCGGATTGACCAGCGCTGCAGCACCGACGGCAGCCAGACCGCCGACTTCCGGACGAACGACGACGCGCAGATCCTGGGTTTCATGGCGCAGGTCGGTGACGCCCTCGATCTCGATCTGCGCCGCCGGCCCGAAGATGCGCAGCGGTCCGACGGTGCGCATGATGCCCTGATCGACGGCGAGCTTGCTTTCGATACTGTCAAAGGCCAGTCCGTCGCTGAAGATGTCGCGGAAATCGAGGGTCAGGCGGCGCGGCAGTGACTGCAGCGAAATCAGGCCGAGCAGCTTGCCAACCCCGGGTTCGAGCTTGTTGAACTGCCCTTTTTCGGCGGCAACCGTCATCTGGCCGCTCAATGACGGGTAGTGGATGGCGGTCAGCGGCCCGTTCCAGCGCAGCGAGCCGGCCAGCTTCGCCGTGCCGCGGCGGACGGCGTCGACATAACCGAGACGGCCGAGCAGCTTGCCGGCATCGGGAGTGCTCAGATCAAATGTGAGATCGGTCTGGTGCTGCCCGCTGTTGCGCCATACCGCCTGGCCGTTGAGGGCGCCATCAGGATTCTGCAGGTGGAGGCGATCCAGACGCCAGGCGCCGCCGGTGTTTTGCGCCTTGACTTCGAGCTTGCCCAGTTGCTTGTCGCCGATACGGAAATCGTCGACCTGCAGGTTCATGCCGGGCAGGGAATCGATCAGACTGTCGTTGCCGGGCGGAGAGTCTGCCGCCGCCGGGCGGATGGCCAGCCGGCGGAAACGGCCTTCGAGTCGGCCTTCGCCGGCACTCAACCAGAGCAGGTCACCACTCGCTTCGTCGGTTTCGAGAGCGATACGCCAGCCACCGGAATGCGGCCGGAGCGCCAGATCGACCTGCTGGTAACTGCGGCCCAGCAGGTTCAGTTGCGGCGTATCGAGCTTGACCAAGGCAATGTCCAGCCCGGCCTCGCCGGGGCTGCCGGCGGCCGGCGCGGCGCTTGGCAGGAAGGGCCGCCAGGCATCGGCATCGAGCTGTGGCGTGGCGACGCGGATGGCCAGTCCCTTTTCCGGCAGTCTTGCCTCGGCCGAGCCGACCGCCAGAACACCGCTCTCCCATGCCTCCTGACGCCGGATGACGGTGCCGCGGCCGACGTCGCCGAGGGTGATGCGGTACTGCTCGCGCTCGCCCTCGAGCGCCGTCCGCTCAACACGCAGGGGCAAGGGGTCGCCGGCACTTTTGGTCAACGGCGCCGGCAGCGGCGAGACGACGCCGATCAGGTCGGAGGTGATGACGACCTCGGCCTGGCGCTTGCGGATGCCGATCTCGGCCCGCCAGCCGGCGCTACCGCTCAGGTGATTGACCAGCGGCCAGCCAAAGTGACTGCTCACTTCCTCTATGGCTGCCGAACCGGTGGCCAGCACATCCACCTTGTCAGCAGCATTGCGCACCTGCACCTTGAGCGGACCGCCGAAGACGCGGCCGGCGATATCCCGGGCGGTGATCGAGGATTCGCTGAGGTTTAACTCGCCATTGACCTGCTTCACCGGCGGCAGGCCGGGGAGCAGTTCGAGTTCGTTGTTATCGAAGCGGTACTGGCCGCGCATCCGGGTTTCCAGGGCGCGACGCAGCGGAATGTCGAGTTCCAGATCGAGGCGGCCGTTGCCTTTGGCCTTCATGCCATCGGTGAAGCGATCGATGCTCTCGGCCACCGGGCTCTGGTCGATGAAGCGCAGGAACTCGCCGGTCGGACCGGCGGCAACGCCACGCACCAGCAGCATTTCCTCGAGCGACTCGAAATCGGGAATTTCGGCGGTTACCGCCGATAGTTGCGCACCCAGGATGCTGCCCTTGCTGGCGCTGACCTTCATGCCGACACCGAAGCGCATTTCGCCATCGATGCCCTCGATGGCCGGCCAGCCGTCGGCATAATCGATGCGGGCGCCAGCGGCTTTGGCGGTCACCAGAAACTGCCCGCCCTGGTCGTCGCGGAAGGGGAAATTGCGCAGGTCGCCCTTGAGGATCAGCTTGCCGTCGTACCCCCTGCCGCCGACGATACCGCGGCGCAGCCAGGCGCGGGCGTCGGCATTGACGGCGTGTGGCATGTAGCGCCAGACGGCGCGGCCGTCGGCGCGGTCGATGCTCGCCTGGAGGTCGATTTCGCCCGGACCGTCGCCGGTGAACCGGTACTGCCCCTGGGCCGCGCCACTGGCATCGGGACCGGCAAAGGCCAGCCGGGCGAGACGAACGTCGACGACCTGATCCTTCACCGTCCAGTGGGTATTGAGCTTGAGCGAATCGAAGGCAATGTTCGGTTCAGGAAATACCGCTGGCAGCGACAGCGAGGAGGCGTCGGCATCGATGATCAGGTCACCGCCCTTTTCGCTCAGCTCGACCCGACCGGCCAAGCCCTGACCGCCGGGAAAATAGCCCCCGGGCAGCATGCCGAGGCCGGCGAATCCGGCGCGCAGCGAATAGCGCCGCAGGTTCTCGCCTTCCATGCCCCAACTGGCGCGCAGTTCGGAAATTCGCCCCTGCGGCTGATGCTGGCGCAGCAGTTCGCGGCTGCGGGCGTCGAGCGGCAGATGAGCGGCCAGCGCCGCCAGCGTACCCAGATTGAGAAAGCTGGCGCTGGCATTGCCGTTGATCAGCGAACTTTCCGGTTCGTGGCGCAGCTCGACGAGGAAATCGGTCGGCGTGACGCGCACCCCCTGGCGCGTCAGCAACTCGACCTTGCGCCCGCGCACCGACCATTCGCCGGTCTTGTAGCGCCCTTCCAGGCGCCCGCGCAGGCTGGCCAGATCGAGCTCGGGGAGCTGGCGCCCGAGACGCAGGCGGACTTCTTCCAGGGCCAGGTCGGCGGTCAAGGCGCCACCGCCATCCTCCAGATCGCCCCAGACGCGCAGGGCGCCACGGCCCTGCGGCAGATCGATGGGGTAATCGACCCACGCCCGCCAGCCGGCGAGATCGGCATAGTCGAGCTGGACGAAGACCTTGCCGGCGAGCGTCGCCAGCGGCTCACCAAGATCGCCGACGATTTCGCCACGGATGTCGAGACGGTCGGCCAAGGCCGCCGGCGGTGCCGCCGAGAGGCCGAAGCGGTGCGCGCGGCCGCGGTTGTCGAGGGCCAGCTGCAGGTCTTCGAGGAGCAGCGGCGGCGCCCCGCGCAAACGATCTTCCCAGACGATGGTGGCATCACGGATGCGAATGCGCTTCTGCGCCAGCACCCATTCGCCAAAAGCCGGATCACTGTCGCCTTCGGTGGCGATGCCGGCGACGGTGATCCGCCCGTCCGTATCGCGGCGGACGTTGAGCACCGGGCGGTCGAAGGCCAGCAACGCCAGCGTCGGCTGCAGACGCCACAGCGTCTGCCAGGAAAGCACGCTCTCCACCCGCGTCAGCGTGAAGGCCGGTTGGCCAGCGGCATCGAGCACGCGCACATCGTCGAGTATCAGGTCGGGGTTAAGGCCCCGCCAGCGCGCCTCGAGGCTGCCGATGCTGACTTCCTGGCCGACAGCGCGGCTGGCCGCGCGCTCGATATCGGCCTTGTAATCGCCGACCCGCGGCAGGATGCCGTAACGCAGGACGAGCAGCAGCAGGACGAACAGCAGCCAGGCGGCGAAGCTGCCCCAGGCGAGCAGGCGCAGGCCGCGGCCCACTGCCGGCCGGGCAAGCAGGCGCCACAACCAGTGCAGGCGCCGGTAGAGGGCGAGGCGGATTACTGCGGAATCGGAAGCGCCGGCGTGGCTCCGGTGCTCAGTCACCAAGCGCCCCGCTTTGCCAGAAGGCTGAATAGATCACTACAATCGTCGTTCAACAAAAAGGCAATTCTACCTTTTCGCCCCCCTGGCCGAGCGAGCTAACCATGACCCCCCTCCCCGATCCCCGCTGGCAGCGTGCTCTCGATCACAGCCGCTATCTGAGCAATCTGCTGCATTCGCGCCCGGCGCTGGTTGACCAACTGGCCGCCTGCTGGTTGCGGCCGCTCGGCGAAGATCAGCTGCTGGAGCCGCTGCACGTCGATTTCGCCGACGACGAGGCGGTGAAATCCGCCCTGCGCTGCCTGCGCCAACGCGCCATGGCCCAGATCACGCTGCGCGACCTGATCGGCCTGGCGCCGCTCGAAGAAGTGGTCGAGAGCATGACCATGCTCGCCGATGTCACCACCAATTTCGCCCTCGACCACTATCACCGCCAGCTTGCCGCCACCTACGGCGAACCGCTCGACCGCGCCGGCCGGCCGCAGCGCCTGCTGATCATCGGCATGGGCAAGCTCGGCGGACGCGAGCTGAACGTCTCCTCGGACGTCGATTACATCTTCGTCTATCCGGAAGAAGGCGAGACGGCCGGGCCGAAGTCGATCGACAACTACGATTTCTTCACCCGCCTCGGCAAGCGCGTGATCCAGGCGCTCGGCGACCTGACCGCCGATGGCCAGGTGTTCCGCGTGGACATGCGCCTGCGCCCGAACGGCGACTCCGGGCCGCTGGTCTGCTCGCTCGACGCGCTGGAAAACTACTTCATCACCCAGGGCCGCGAATGGGAGCGCTACGCCTGGATCAAGGCGCGCGTCATGAATGCCGGCGCCAACGCCGACGGCCAAGCTATCGGCGAGTGGATGGAGGCGCTGCGCAAGATTTCCCGGCCCTTCGTCTTCCGCAAGTATCTCGACTTCGGCGCCATCAATGCCATGCGCGACCTGCACGCGCAGATCCGCCGCGAAGTCGCGCGCAAGGAAATGGTCGGTCACGTCAAGCTCGGCCCCGGCGGCATCCGCGAGATCGAGTTCATCGCTCAGGTGTTCCAGTTGATCCGCGGCGGCCGCGATCCGGCGCTGCAGATCCGGCCGACGCTGTCGGTGCTCAAGCTGCTGGTCGAGCGCAAACTGCTGCCGGCCGACAGCGAAGCCGAACTGCGCGCGGCCTACGTTTTCCTGCGCCGACTGGAGCACCGCCTGCAATACGTCGACGACAAGCAGACCCACATGCTGCCGGAAGACCCTGCGGCTCAGGCCGTCATCGCCCAGAGCATGGATTTCCCCGACTGGCCGGCGATGATGGCCGTGCTCGATGGGCATCGGCAAAAGGTCAGCCGCCATTTCGAGGAAGTCTTTTCCGACCCCGAGGCCGGCGAGCATCCGCTGACCGGCTTGTGGCTCGGCCAACTGGACGAGGAAACAGCCATCGAGGCCTTCGGCAATCTCGGTTTCCGCCACCCGCGGGACGCCATCGCCCGCCTGGCCGAGTTGCGTGCCGCCAATCGTTACCTGCAACTGCCGAGCCAGAACCGGCTGCGCTTCGACGCCGTGGCGCCGCGCCTGATCGAGGCCGCCGGGGCCACCGGCAATCCGGACGTGACCCTGGTGCGCGGCCTCAACTTCCTCGAGAACATCGCCCGCCGCGGCGCCTACCTGGCTCTGCTGCAGCAGTACCCGATGGCCCTGCGCCGGGTCGCCGACATGATGTGCGCCTCCAACTGGGCCGCCGATTACCTCAACCGCCACCCGCTGCTTCTCGACGAGCTGCTCGATCCGCGCCTCTACGAAATCGCCACCAACTGGGCCGGTTTCCGCGACAACCTGCGGCGCAATCTGGCCGACCACGCCGGCGACACCGAACGCGAGATGGACATCCTGCGCGAGGTACACCACGGCCAGGTGTTCCGCCTGCTGGCCCAGGATCTGGCCGGTCTGCAGACGATCGAGCGACTGTCCGACCATCTGACCGAACTGGCCGACACCATCGTCCAGGAAACGCTGCCGCTGGTCTGGAGCAAGATCAAGAACCGCCACTGCCCGACGCCGAAATTCGCCGTCATCGGCTACGGCAAGATGGGGGGCAAGGAACTCGGCTACGCCTCCGATCTCGATCTCGTCTATCTCTACGACGATGACGACCAGGACGCCCCGGAAAACTACACCCGCCTCGGCCAGCGCCTGAACACCTGGCTGTCCAGCCAGACCTCGGCCGGCATCCTGTTCGAGACCGACCTGCGTCTGCGCCCGAATGGCGACTCAGGCCTGCTCGCCGTCTCCGTCGAATCCTTCCGCGACTACCAGCTGACCAAGGCCTGGGTCTGGGAACACCAGGCGCTGACCCGCGCCCGTTTCTGCGCCGGCGACCCGGCGGTCGGCGCCCGCTTCGAGGAAATCCGCATCGAGATCCTTTGCCAGCAGCGCGACCTCGCCAAACTGCGCGAGGAAGTCGTCGCCATGCGCCAGAAAATGATCGATGCCCACGCCTCGAAGAGCGAAACCGAGTTCGGCCTCAAGCACGATCCCGGTGGCATCGTCGATGTCGAGTTCATCGTCCAGTACCTGGTGCTCGGCCACGCCCACCGCTACCCCGAACTCACCGGCAACCTCGGCAACATCGCGCTGTTGCGCATTGCCGGCGACCTCGGGCTGATCGACCGCCAGCAGGCGGAGGCGGCCGGCAACGCCTACCGCGAATACCGCCGCCTGCAGCACGCCAAGCGGCTGACGGCGACGCCCAAGGCACACATTCCCCGGGAACAGGTGGAGCGCCACATCGCCGTCGTCAAGGCTCTGTGGGGCACGGTCTTCGGACCGCGCCAGGACGCCTGAGCCGCTGCCCGGATCAGGCCGCCGGGCGCAGCAGTTCGCCGACGGTGCGCAGCAGTTCGCTTTCGCTGACCGGCTTGCTGAGGAATCCATCCATGCCGGCGGCGCGGCATTTCTCGCGGTCATCGCTCATGGCGCTGGCGGTCATGGCGATCACCGGCACCTGCCGATTGCGTTCCCCGTTTTCGCCGGCACGCAGGCGACGGGTGGCCTCCAAGCCATCGACAACCGGCATCTGGCAGTCCATCAGCACCAGGTCATAGTCGGTGGCCGCCAGTTTGGCCAGGGCCTGCTCCCCGTTTTCGGCAACATCGATGCGATAGCCATGCTTGCCCAAGAGTGCCCCGGCGATGCGGACATTGATCGGGCTATCGTCGACCACCAGCAGGTGAGCGCCGGCAACCACTCTGGGCGTTGCCGGGGCATCTGCCTGCATCTCGGCCGCCGACGGCCGAAGGAAGGGCAAGTGCACCCAGAAACGGCTGCCCTCCCCGAGGCGGCTATCAACACCGATCTCGCCGCCCATCAGGTCGACCAGACGGCGGGAAATCGACAGCCCGAGACCGCTGCCGCCAAAGCACCGGGTCACCGAGACATCGACCTGCGAGAATGGCGAGAACAGTTCGGCGATTTTCTCCTCGGGAATGCCGATGCCGGTGTCGAGCACCTCGAACTCGAGAATCACCCGCTGACTGTCGGCCCGCAACTGGCGAACGCTGACCGATACCGATCCCTGGGCGGTGAACTTGATGGCATTGCCGACCAGATTGAGCAGCACCTGGCGCAGGCGCAGCGGATCGCCCATCAGCCGCGCCGGCACTTCGGGATCAATCGAGCAGGTCAGCGTTACACCCTTGTCGCGGGCCGGTGCCTGCATCATCTCCAGCGGCCCGCGCACGGTCTTCGCCAAGGCCAGCGGAATGCATTCGACCTCCAGGCGCCCGGCCTCGATTTTCGAGTGATCGAGAATGTCGTTGAGGATGGCCATCAGGCTCTCGGCGCTCTCGTGTATGGTCTGTGCGTACTCGCGCTGCTCCGGGGCAAGTGGCGTATCGAGCAGGAGTTGGGTCATGCCAATGACGCCATTCATCGGCGTCCGGATTTCGTGACTCATGTGGGCGAGGAACTGGCTTTTCGCCCGGTTGGCCGCTTCCGCCTTCTCGGCCCGTTTGCGCTCACCGATGTCTTCGACTGTGCCGACGAATCCCAACAACCGATCCTCGACCTGCACCCGCGTCGCGCAGGCGCGGACCAACCGTTCCGTCCGGTTCGGGCCGACAATCCGAAACTCCATGTCATACCCCTGGCCGTCACCTGAGACGAACCGGCGCCAACCAGTGGTCACCCACGCCTGATCGTCCGGATGAATGGCCTTGGCCCAATTGTTTTCCAAGGACTCGCTCGGTGCACCAACGAGCACCCAACGGGCAGCTTCGTTAGCATAGACAATTCGTCCGGTTGCATCGGCCATGAAGAGCCCGATGGGGCAAAAATCAGCAATGGTCCGCGCCCGCACCTCGCTTTCGCGCAACGCCTCTTCCATTCGTTTGCGCTCGGTAAGGTCATTGCCCAGGCTGGCAATGGCGATAACCTGGCCGTGTTCGTCACGCAGCACCGTATTGCACCAGACAATCAGCCGACGCTCGCCCTGTTTGGTGAGGATTTCATTTTCAAAGTGAGCGGGCACGGCTCCCTGTCCGACAGCGGTTGTGAAAATCGCCCCGACGTGCCCAGAGATATCCTTGGGCAGAAAATTCTTGAACCAGTTCTGTCCGAGCACCTCCGCTCGCTGCCAGCCGGTCAATTCAAGGACAAAATCGTTGCAGAACGTCACATTGCCGTGCACATCCAGCATAAGGGCAACCTGCCTGACGGTGGAGAGCATCTCGCGAAAGCGTCGTTCCGATTCAAGCAGTGTGAGCTCGGCCCGTTTGCGTTCGGTGATATCCCGGGCAAAGGCGCAGCTCACCGTTTGCTGACCGAACTTCACCAGCGAAGCCCGCACTTCCACCGGGTAGAGCGATCCGCTCTTGGTCCGGTGGTAGGTCTCAAGAATTCTGTTGTTCCCTGGCGTGAGCACGAGTTGCGACTCCCGTAGCAGCTCTTCGGTAAAAAACGGATCGATATCGAAGAGCGACATTGTGAGCAACTCTTCCCGTGTGTACTCCAAGGCACGGCACGCCTGATCGTTGACATACAAGAACCGGGCATCTTCCGAAATCCAATAGGCTTCGTCGGCCGAACTGTCGACGACGAACTGGGTGAGGCGCAGATACTCTTCCATTTTCTTGCGCTCGGTGATATCGCGCCAGATAGAAATGATCGCCGGTTGACCATCCCATGTGATCCGGCGTGCGCTCACCTCGTTGGGAACGGGGGTGCCGTCTTTGCGTTGATGCACCGCTTCAAACATGCTGTCCTCTTGTTCCATCAGCCGCTTGATTCTTTCCGGCACATAAGGCGCGGTTTCCGGTGCGTTCATCTGGGTGACAGTCATGGCCATCAGTTCTGGGTAGGAATATCCAAAACATTCGCAGGCTTTAGAGTTGGCCTCCAGGATCCGTCCTTGAACATCGCAAATAAAAATCGCATCATTGGCGCTGTCAAAGAGCAGCCGGTATTTTCCCTCGCTCTCCCGCAAAGCCGCTTCAGCCTGCTTACGCTCACTGATGTCAATTCCCACCCCCATGAGATAGACCTGACCAGCAATGTCCAATCGAGCGCCAGTTAACAAAAAGGGAATTTCGCGCCCATCTTTGGCCAAAAGTGGCGCTTCGATTGTGTCCGATCCTTTGGCCATTGCCCTTTTCACAGCATCCAGGACCGCTTCTTTAGCTTCGGGCCTGTGCCACTTCAGAAGGGACCTGTCCGGCATTTCTTCGGGGGTAAAGCCTAACAGGGTCGCATGATTCGTATTCCAACGAACAAGGCGCAGATCTGGGTAGGTGTACAGGTAAAAAATGCCCGGCAAGCTGCCCAATAACGTTTCCACGAGCATTTGTTCGCGACGCAGCGCCTCGTCGGCCTGTTTGCGCTCGGTGATGTCGCGAATTATCCCGACAGTGTGCCAGGTGTCTCGAAAAGGGAGGGCTGAAAGCGACAATTCAATGGCGATTTCATGGCCATCCTTATGGCAGGCTTCCAGTTCAAGGGTTGTATTGATGGCCGCCCCCTGCCCCGTTGCCTGAAATTTGGCAAAGGCGGTATCATGTCGGGCAACGTAACGCTGAGGAGCTATGAGCCGATGCAAATCGGCTCCGATCGCCTCGTCTCTCGTATATCCAAAAATCTGTTCTGCAGCAGGATTCCAATAGGAAACACGACCAGCATGATCCATAATGACGATGGCATCCTTGGCCGATTCGGTAATAGCGCGCAGCTGGGCCTCACTCTGCCGCAAGGCCTCCGCCATCCGTCGTCGTTCGGTAATATCCTTGAAAACACAGTGGGTCTGCTGAAACCGCCCCGCCGAATCCTTGCCGATAGTGCCGTCCAAAGAGACAAGAAGGATGGTGCCATCCTTTCTCACCATTTCGAACTCAGCACCGTACATCTCTCCCCTTTCTTTAAATATTTCAAATTTCTCTTTGAATGCAACCCGCTGTGCTGGAGGAAGAAACGCTATGATTTCCTTACCGACAACCTCAGACCTGGAATAGCCGAGGGTCTTCTCCCAGGTCTGATTGACCAAGAGAATCCTGCCGTTTTCGTCAAGGGACTGGAAACACAGGGGTGCACCGTCAAAGAGTTGCGCGAGGTGCTGGTAGTCCTTCCGCAACTGTGATTCCCGAGCTTCCAGTTCAACAACCCTCTGTTTGAGGGCCGCTAATTCCAGCGACTCGGGATCTGAATGAATGACCATGGACGACTCTTCCGCAACGCTTTGTGGTTGAGGCACATATCTTTATAAATAGGGCCGGAGAACGAAAGCATGGGAATATATTAGCTGTTTTTTCCTTGCTTGTGAACCGAATATTAAGAATGGATCTCATAGACAAAAATCGATGATTGACGGGAAGGTAACTGCTAATCCTATCGCAGGAGAGGGGTGAAAACGGGTCCAGGGATTGCTGCTTGAGAATCCGCCCTCCCCTGTTACCTGTTCAAGCTCCCCCGATTGATTTTTATTTCAGATCGCTTTTCTCTCCCTCCACAACAATCCCCCACACAATCCATCCAACTGTTGTTCCATATATTGCCAACAGTTTAGGAGATGCTTAAACATTTTCTAACGAACACTTTCCGATGATCAGATCCACTGATTATTGAGAAACCAGCGTTCGAGAGGAGATCACACCTATGAAAGCATCAACGCTCACCAGATCGGCACGGAACCTTCTTTTGTTATGCAGCTTGTTGTTAACTTCTTCATCCTATCTTTTTGCATCCCAGTATGAAGAGGGGGTTTCAAGTCAAGAGTATCTTTTTGTCAAAGGAATAATTCAATCCGTTTCCCCCCAAGAGCAATCCATAACGGTTAAAGCCTTGAAAGGCCCAAGGATCAAAATATTAATGCAACAGCAGACAGAAATGGATGGCTTTGTAAAAATCGAGGACCTGCAGCCTAACGAAAATGTAAAAATCTGGTATCGCCCGGATCAACACGGCAATATTGGCCTGAAAATTGTCAAATTACCGGAACTTGGGTGTTGAGACACTCAGGGAGATATTTAATTCATGAGGCGAAACTATGAAAGGAATGGCGCGAATATGGATCATTCTCTCGGCCGTCCTCTTCGCTCAATATGGCCTCAGTGCAGAAGCCTATTCGAACGATGATGTTGTTGCGAAAAACAAAGAGGTGAAAGTCTATTTTGATGTCAATATTGGTGAATCCGAGAAACTGGCTACCCGGTTGCAATTGATAGATAAAACTCATGGCGACTTGATCGCGATGGGACTTACACCTCGATTCATTGTCGGCATTCGTGGCAAGGCGAGTAATTTTTTCACCAAGGATGATGATTACATTTTAGAAACCGATATTCCGTTAAAAAAGAAAATATTAGCGCGAGTTGTCCAGTTCAAGTCTGCAGGTTTTCGACTGGAACAGTGCAGCATAGCTGCCGCTATGCAAGGGATAACCGAAGCTGATTTTTTGCCCCAACTGGAGATTGTGAACAACGGATATGTTTCCATGATCAGCTATCAGCATCAAGGGTATGCGTACGTTCCCATGGACTGAAATGGAGAAATTGACACTCTATTTGACACGTGGCGTATAGGAGTTCGACAAGATGCAGAAAGAGGGCTTATTTGAACATCAACTTTTGAGTACTTCGGGGAGGGGTGCTTTTTCCGCAGGGTTATCGACAGTGGGGACGAGACTCTTGCATCGCTGACCGCATCCTTCGTCGCAGCAGATGCTTCAACAGCAAGCGATTCCAATAAGTGAATGGCGGCCGCGCCGCTGTTACTTTACCACGCTGCACGGCATCCGGCCGGAAAAGGAGATCGACGAGGTGAATAGTGGGGGTCACCCGGTTCAGCGTGGCGGTGCAGCCGCTGCAGTAGGTGACAAGCAGCCGTTTTTTCGCCTCCAGTACCCTACGATTCGCCCACCCTGTGCTCAAACGCTGGTTGACGAAGGACACCGCGCCGCCTTCGCCGCAGCACATCGCCTGTTTTCCATGATGGCGCATCTCGATAACGGTATGCCCCAGATCCGATAACAGCCCCCGGACAGCGGCCTGGACCTGATGGTCGTCGCGCAGGGGACAGGGATCGTGGACGCTGACCTCCAGCCCCCTCGTGGCCGAACCTTCTTGCCCTTTTCCGCTTGCATGCAGGAGCTCGTAGACCGTTTGCACGGCAAGCCCGTCCCCGTACTGGCGAAAAATCTTGGTGCAGTTGGGACAGGCGGTCACCACGGTGCGAACGCCGTGGCGGGAAAGAAAACCGGTCACCTTGCCGAAAGCAGCATGAAAATGCGCCGCTCGCCCTAAGTCGTGGGACGGCTTGGTGCAGCAGTCCAGGACAATACCGAGCGCCGGTATGAGCAGACCAAGCTGTTGATACATCTGCATCGTCGCCGCTGGCCGGGTGCCGGGAAGCGTGCACCCCGGGAAAAAAACCGTCTCGCACCCGAGCGGCAATCCGTACCACGAAAAAAGAGAGGAGGAACCGCGCTGTTCATAGCCGGTCAGAAGGCGATAAGGTCGCTTATCAAAAAAACCCGCTGTAACCTGGTAACGGCGGATTTCAAGAAACAGCCGGCACGGGTCGAGCTTTTCCGGGCATACCGCCGTGCACAGGCCGCAGAGGCTGCATTCGTAGGCACAATTACGGTGGGCGGGATCGCTGCAATCCCAGCCGGATGCAATCGCCTTGGGTGGACCGTACTGGGTGAGGAAAGCGCACTCCCTGACGCAGGCGCCGCACTCGGTGCACCCCTCCCGCACCTCATGCTGAGCCGTACGCATGGACAAGGCGGCATCGCCCGGAACCATTGCCGCAGGTTTCGGGTGTCCCTTATCCTGACGGATATACCCCTCGGGGTTGTGGAACAGACGGCGAAGCCAATGAGGCGATTTCAGGGAAAACATGGCGAAAGGAAGTTCTATGATCAATCCAAAATGAAGGGGGCGCCAAAAGCGTAGCGACGCGCACATCGAGCAGCAGAAAAAACGCCTGCTGTCACAGAGGTCGCATGGCAGGACAGGGGGACAACCAAGCAGGATTGGAGGTGAGAGTGCCGCCGCCGGGAAAAGCAAGCTCTCCCTGGCGGCAAACGGTGTGGATCATTTTTCGGAATCGACCGGATACTCCGCGCCTTTCCAGGCAAAAATACCGCCCGGATGACGAAACACATTGGTGTAGCCGAGTTTCTTGGCCCAAAGGGCGCCGTTGTGGCTGCGAGTGCATTTAACAAAACCGCAATAGATAACGATCAATTTGTTCTTATCGGGACCGAGCAGTTTTTGAAAGTCTTCCACGCTTTTGCCGTCGGTTTCCTTGGCGTTCCATTCTTTCATCTCCGGGATGGGGAAGAGAAACTGTTTGGCGCCGGGAATATGCATTTTCTTGTACGAATCTTCAAAGGGCATGGTGTCGATGATCAGCATGTCCGTTTTGGCGTCGATCTTTGCTTTCAACTCCTCGGTGGTGACGATGCCATACCCGCCCTGCTGTACTTCGCGGACAAGCTTGACCGCTTCCTGCTCCTTGGCCACCTCTTCCTTGAACTTGTCGGTGCCGAAACCGAAAGCCGAAACAGTGCTGCCCAACAAGAACAAACTCATCACCAGCCCATGAACCATTCCTTTTTTCCGCATCCTTTTTCTCCTTGATCTCCAATTATTGTTTCAGGCGACCGGTCCGCCATCGGACCAGGCCGCGACGCCAGTAGACAAACAACACCGCCGCCATCATCACCGCATCCCTTGCCAAAGCCACCCTGAGGCTCTTGTAGGCCTGCTCCGGATCTTCGGGCCCGAAGCAGCCGCAGTCGATATCCAACCCCAGATGTATGCCGTAGAGGAGAACAGCCATGAACAGGATCAGCATCCCGGCGATGAGCGCAAGACTGCCCCGTATCGCCAAAAAAATGCCCGTCCCGGCAACCACTTCCAGGGCAGGCAGGAGGAGCGCCGCCGGAAAAACCAATCCCTCGGGCAGGAGCCCGAAACCGGCGATCACCGTGGCAAATCTCGTTGGATCAGCAAGTTTCACCAGCCCGGAGTAGAGGAAGATGCCGGCAAGCGCCCAGCGGATGAGCCGTTCCACCACGGCAAGGGTCAGGACGCGGTGCCATCGTACATTGAGACTGCCCTCGCCCATCGTCATTCCCCCTGCCTCCCAACAGCAACCGAACGGTCATTTCCCCTCAAAGTACCGGCAATACACTCAAGTTCTCCCCCAAAGTCAAATAGGTAATTTGGATGAATATTGACTTTTGTATCGAGATTTACGTTCTTCTTGATCTAAATGATCAAGAGTCTTGCCGGGGAGAAGGACACAACGATACGTTGCACCCTTTATGGGCAAAGCGTGGTAGAGTGTCGGCTTGGAAATGATCGAACCTGCCGGTGTAGTGCATGCTGTCAACAACCAGTGCAGGGGCTGAGCACGTCCATTGGTTTCCTTTTGCAGGAATGCGTTTGCCGGATGAAACAGAGTGACGACACTCAGGGAGATAATTCGTTTATGGATACTTTGGACCTCAAGAAAAAAGGGTCGGCTTTAAACAGGCTGACGCCGGAGAGTATCCTGCAGCACGTCGAATCGGCGCTGGGCCGTGCCTGTACCAATCTCTGCCGGCCCTATAACAGTTATATTAATCGCGTTTACGAACTGGAAGACAGGGACGGCAACGGCATGGTCGTCAAATTCTATCGACCCGGACGCTGGTCGCGGCAGGCCCTGCAGGATGAGCATGATTTTCTGCTGGAACTGGCAGCGGAAGAAATCCCGGTCATTGCCCCGCTCACCCTGAAGAATGGCGGGACGCTCGGGCAATATGAAGACATGTACTTTGCCGTTTTCCCGCGCAAAGGAGGGCGATGTGTCGATGAATTCAATGATGACCAATGGTTGGCGTTCGGAACCCTGCTCGGGCGCACGCACATGGTGGGGGCAAGAAAGATGCCCCGGGACAGGACCACGATGCACCCGGCGATGACAACGGCAAACCAGGTGGAATTCATCCGCACAAGCGGTCTGGTTCCCCATGACCTGATGGGGTCGTACACCCAGATAACCACCAGAATAATCAAAGAAATCGAGCCCCTTTTTGCCCACAGCGAATCAATTCGGATTCATGGTGATTGCCACTCGAGCAACCTCATCTATCGTCCGGGAGAGTCGTTTTTCCTGATCGATTTTGACGATATGGCCATTGGTCCGCCGGTCCAGGATTTCTGGATGC
>DDWF01000225.1 GCA_002345845.1 Betaproteobacteria bacterium UBA2293
TTGCGCGAATAGTCGAGATAGAGCATGGAGGCGACGGCATCGACGCGCAGGCCGTCGAAATGGAACTCGGACAGCCACCAGTGGGCCGAGGAGAGCAGGAAGCTCCTGACCTCGTGCCGACCGTAGTTGAAGATGTGCGTGCCCCAGTCGACATGCAGGCCGAGGCGCGGGTCTTCATGTTCGTACAAGGCGGTGCCGTCGTAGCGGGCGAGCGCCCAGGCATCCTGGGGAAAATGGCCGGGTACCCAATCGAGCAGCACGCCGAGGCCGGCCTGGTGGCAGGCATCGACGAAGAAGCGCAAGTCATCCGGTGAGCCGTAGCGGGCCGTCGGGGCGAAATAGCCGGTGGTCTGGTAGCCCCAGGATTCGTCGAGCGGGTGCTCGGTGATCGGCAGCAATTCGAGGTGGGTATAGCCCTGGTCGACGGCGTAGGGGATCAGTCGCTCGGCCAGTTCGCGCCACAGGTAGGGTTTGCCGTCGGGATGGCGCATCCAGGAACCGGCATGGACTTCGTAGATGTTCACCGGCGCCTGCTGCCAGTCCCAGGCGGCGCGGCGACGCAGCCATTCAGCATCGCCCCAGACATGGGCGGACGGCGGCACGACATAAGCGGCGGAACCCGGACGCAGCTCGAAACCGCGGGCGTAAGGGTCGGACTTGAGCATTAGCGGTCCGCCCGCGCGCAGGGTGATGGCGAAGCGATAGAGGCTGTGCGGCACGGCTTCGGCCACGCGCAGCTCCCAGATACCCGAGGCCCCGAGTGCCTGCATCGGGTGGGCCGCTGGCTGCCAGTCGTTGAAGTCGCCAACGACGGCCACCTGGCGGGCATTCGGTGCCCAAACGCGGAAGGTGGTGCCAGCGGCATCCGGATGGGCACCAAGCAGCCGGTAGGCCTGGACGTTGCGGCCCTCGTTAAACAGGTAAAGCGCGTCGGAATGCTGCATGGGGTCCCCCTGGCGCAGTATCATAAGTTAAAACCGCGACCAGGGAGGTCCGCCATGACCCTCAGCACAAGCTGTCCCCATCAGCCGTATTGCGAGATGCGCGAACAGACCGACATGCGTTTCATCAGTCAGCTGACGCGCAACACCTTCGCCATCATCCTGGCCGGCGGCCGCGGCACCCGCCTGCAGCAACTGACCGACTACCGCTCGAAGCCAGCGGTGCCTTTCGCCGGTAAGTTCCGCATCCTCGATTTCACGCTATCCAACTGCGTCAATTCCGGCATCCGCAAGATCGGCGTCGCCACGCAGTACAAGGCACACAGCCTGATCCGCCACATCCAGCGTGGCTGGAGCTTTCTCGACGGGCGCTTCGACGAATTCATCCAGCTCCTGCCGGCGCAGCAGCAGATTGATGAAAACCAGTGGTATCAGGGAACCGCCGATGCGGTTTTCCAGAATCTGAATTTCCTCCGTCGCTACCAACCGGAACACGTACTGATCGTCGCCGGCGACCACATCTACAAGATGGACTACGGCCGCATGCTGGCCTTCCACGTCAAGCACCGCGCCGACATGAGCGTGGCCTGCATCGACGTGCCGCTGGCCGAGGCACGCGAATTCGGCGTCATGGGCATCGACAGCGAGGACCGCGTGATCGACTTTGTCGAGAAGCCGCAGAACCCACCGGCGATTCCCGGCCAGCCGGAGCGGGCACTGGCCTCGATGGGCGTCTATATCTTCAATGCCCGCTTCCTCTTCGAACAGCTGGAACGCGACGCGCTGACCCAGGGTTCCAGCCGCGATTTCGGCAAGGACATCATCCCCTACATCGTTCCGCGCTACCGGGTGTTCGCCCACCGCTTCGCCGACTCCTGCGTCGGCAGCGACAATCACCAGCCCTACTGGCGCGACGTCGGCACCATCGACGCCTACTGGGAAGCGAACATGGAAATGACCAAGGTGACGCCGGAACTCAATCTCTACGACAAGGACTGGCCGATCTGGACCTATCAGGAACAGTTGCCGCCCGCCAAGTTCGTCTTCGACGACGACGGCCGCCGCGGCAGCGCCATCGACTCGCTGGTTTCCGGCGGTTGCATCATTTCCGGCGCCGAGGTCAAGCGCTCGCTGCTGTTCTCCAGCGTGCACGTGCATAGCTGGGCAACGGTGGAAGACTCGGTGATCCTGCCCGGCGTCGATATCGGCCGTCATGCCGTGCTCAGGCGCTGCGTCATCGACAAACGCTGTCGCATCCCGGCCGGCATGCAGATCGGTGTCGATGATGAAGCCGACCGCCAGCGCTTCCATGTCAGCCCCGGCGGCATCGTCCTGGTCACCCCGGAAATGCTCGGCCAGGGCGCCGCAACACGCTGATGGCCGACCTCGCCTTCCTCTGGCACATGCACCAGCCGGACTACCGCCACCCGGACAGCGGCGAATTCCTGCTGCCCTGGGTCTTCCTGCACGCGACCAAGGATTACACCGACATGGTGGCGCATCTGGAGCGTCACCCGGGCATCCGCTGCACGGTCAATTTCGTACCGGTACTGCTCGACCAGATCGAGGATTACGCGGCGCAGTTCGCCGCCCGCCAGTGGCGCGACCCACTGCTGCGCATCGCCGCCACTGCCGATGGCGACAGTCTGTCAGCCGACGACCGTGCCTGGCTGCTCGACATCGCCTTCCGCTGCCATGCGCCGACGATGCTCGAACCCTTCGCCCCCTACCGCCGCCTGCGCGACCTGCTCACCTTCGTCCGCGACAGCGATGGTCATGGCATGAGCTACCTGTCCGGCACTTTCTATTCCGATCTGGCGACCTGGTACCTGCTCGCCTGGAGTGGCGAGAGCCTGCGCCGGGGCGGGCAGAATATTCCCCTGCTGATGGCCAAGGGCGGCAACTTTTCCCCGGCAGAGCGCCAGGCGCTGCTGGCCGAACTGGGCGCCGCCGTCACCGACCTGATTCCGCGTTACCGCAAGCTGGCCGACAGTGGCCAGATCGAGCTGAGTTGCACCCCGGGCAGCCATCCGCTGGCCCCGCTGCTGCTCGATTTCCACAGTGCCCGCGAAGCCTTGCCCGACTGCCCCCTGCCCGCCGCGCCGGAATATCCCGGCGGACGATCGCGCGTGGCTGAGCATCTGACTGCCGCCCGCGACAGCCATACCCGCCGCTTCGGGACTGCGCCAGCCGGCCTGTGGCCGGCCGAGGGAGCGCTGTCCACCGCCTTCCTGCAGCAGATCGCCGACGCCGGTTTTGCCTGGACGGCGAGCAGCCACGGCGTGCTGCGCCATTCGGCCGGAGAAACGGCGCCGACGACGACGCCCTGGCGCCCACCCGAAGGCACGAGCGGCGACATCCTGCTCTTCTTTCGCAATGAGCGGCTGTCCGACCTGATCGGTTTCGAATACGCCAAGTGGCACGGTCGCGATGCCGCCCAGCACTTCATGACCGAGCTGAAGGCCATCCATCTGCAAGACGACGAGAATCTGATCCCGGTCTTCCTCGATGGCGAGAATGCCTGGGAGTA
>DDWF01000331.1 GCA_002345845.1 Betaproteobacteria bacterium UBA2293
CCCCGGCCATCCGCAACCTGATTCGCGAGAACAAGGTGGCGCAGATGTACTCGGCTATCCAGACCGGCCAGAACTTCGGCATGCAGACACTCGACCAGAACCTGCTCGACATGGTTCGCCGCAACATCGTCTCCAGCGCCGAGGCGCGCAACAAGGCGGCCAACAAGGATGCCTTCCCGGCCTGAGGCCGGTAGCGCCCAACAACTCAAGGGGAAACCATGGAACGCGATCAGGCAATGAAATTCATGCACGATCTTCTGCGCCTGATGTCGCAGAAGAAGGGCTCCGACCTGTTCATCACCGCCGGCTTTCCTCCGGCGATCAAGATCGACGGCAAGATCATGCCGGTCTCCAATCAGGTGCTGACGGCTTCGCATACCGCCGAACTTGCGCGTTCGATCATGAACGACCGCCAGGCCGCCGAGTTCGAAGCGACCAAGGAGTGCAACTTCGCCATCTCGCCGGCCGGCATCGGCCGTTTCCGGGTCAATGCCCTGGTTCAGCAAGGGCGCGTCGGCGTCGTCTGCCGGACCATCAACATGAGCATCCCGACGCTTGACGAACTGCAACTGCCGCCGGTGCTCAAGGATCTGGCGATGACCAAGCGCGGCCTGATCATCTTCGTCGGCGGTACCGGCACCGGCAAGACGACTTCGCTGGCGGCGCTGGTCGATTACCGCAACGAGAACTCGTACGGCCACATCATCACCATCGAAGACCCGATCGAGTACGTGCACGAGCACAAGAACTGCATCGTCACGCAGCGTGAAGTCGGTGTCGATACCGACGACTGGGGGCCAGCGCTGAAGAACACGCTGCGTCAGGCGCCCGACGTCATCCTGATGGGTGAAATCCGCGACCGCAATACCATGGACTACGCCATCGCCTTCGCCGAAACCGGTCACCTGGCCCTGGCCACGCTGCACGCCAACAGCGCCAACCAGGCGATCGACCGGATCATCAACTTCTTCCCGGAAGAGCGCCGCCAGCAATTGCTGATGGATCTGTCGCTGAATCTGCGCGCCATGGTTTCCCAACGCCTGATTCCCAAGAAGGACGGCAAGGGCCGGATGGCCGCCATCGAGGTGCTGCTCAACTCGCCGCTGATTTCCGANNAGGAGATCATGAAGAAGTCGCGCGAGCTCGGCATGCAGACCTTCGACCAAGCCTTGTTCGACCTCTACGAGGCCGGCAAGATCACCTACGAGGACGCCCTGCGCAACGCTGATTCGCTGAACGACCTGCGCCTGCAGATCAAACTGCATGGCAAGGAATCCAAGGACCGCGACCTGAGCACCGGCATCGGTCATCTCGACATCGTCTGACCAGGAGCCTCACCATGAAACGACTGCTTGCGCTGTTCGTCGCTGTTTTCGTCGGCAGTGCCGCGACTCTGGTCCAGGCGGCCGGCCTGGAGGGGATTTCCAGCGGTGATGCGAGTGCTGGCGTCAAAGCGGCGCTGACCCAGGGGGCGGATTATGCGGTCGCTTCGTTGGGCAAGGAAAATGGCTTCCTCGGCAATGCCAAGGTCAAGATCCCGCTGCCCGGCTATCTGCAGAAAGCCGAGAAAGGCCTGCGCATGTTCGGCATGGGCAAGCAGGCCGACGAACTGGTGAACACCATGAATCACGCGGCCGAGAACGCAGTTGCCGAGGCCAAGCCGATTCTCGTCGATTCGATCAAGAAGATGGGCGTGCAGGATGCCAAGGGTATTCTGACGGGGGGCGATGACAGCGTGACCCAGTATTTTAAGCGTACCTCCTCCGAGCAGCTGTCCCAGAAGTTCATGCCCATCGTCAAGGCGGCCACCCAGAAGCTGCAACTCGCCGAGCAGTACAACGCTTATGCCGGCAAGGCGGCGAGCATGGGCTTGATCGACTCCAAGGACGCCGACATCGACAGCTATGTCACGCAGAAAGCCATGGACGGTCTGTTCCTGATGATCGCCGAGGAAGAGAAGAAGCTGCGCGCCAATCCGGTGGCCGCCGGCAGCGCATTGTTGAAGAAGGTTTTTGGCGCCCTCTGAGCGGAGTCGGCCCTCAAGTTCGGCGAGTTCCTGACGAAAACAGGAGCAGGAGGTTGCCGAATGAAATCCAGCCGTCTGCTATCGACCACTGATCGCTATGCCCGCCCGGCGCTTGAGCGCTCGCCTGATGTGGGCGAACTCGATGTGCGCCGCGTTGAGGCGCTGAATGCCATCGAAGGTGACCGCCAGCGCAGCCTCCGCCAGGAAATGCGCGAGGCTGATCCGCAGGATCGGGGCAATGCCCTTGGCGGCCTCGTTGGCCCCCCGGACGTTCGTGAAGTGGTCGAGCAAGTGGCCGGCCTGCCATCCGACGAGCGGGCGCGCCTGACCCGCCCGGCCCTGCCCGACGGCTTCTGTGTCGTCGACGAAAAGGCCTGAACGCTCGCCATCCCCCGGGTGGCCCCGGGCAGAGTAAAATTCGCCATCCCAGATACCAAGCGCCCCGCCTTGTCGGGGCGCTGTCTTTTGTCGAATGTCCGGTCTCAATCCCCAGCAACGCGAAGCGATCCATTACCTCGACGGCCCCCTGCTGGTGCTGGCGGGTGCCGGCTCGGGCAAGACCCGGGTGATCACGCAAAAAATCGCCTATCTGGTCCAGGATTGCGGTTTTCAGCCGCGCAACATCGCCGCCATCACCTTCACCAACAAGGCGGCCAAGGAAATGCAGGAGCGCGTGGCCAAGCTGCTCGGCAGTTCCGTTGCCAACGAACTGCAGATTTCCACCTTCCACTCGCTGGGCGTGCGCATCCTGCGCGAGGAAGCCAAGGTTCTCGGCTACAAGCCGCGCTTCTCGATCTTCGACTCCGCCGACTGCGCCGGCATCATCGGCGAGACGGCCAGCACTACCGACAAGGCGACCCTGCGCCACGTCCAGTCGATCATCTCCAACTGGAAAAACGCGCTGGTGACGCCGGAGGCCGCCCGCGGCCTGGCCCGCGACGAGCACGAAGCGCTGGCCGCCCATGCCTACCTGAGCTACGAGGCGACGCTAAAAGCCTACCAGGCAGTCGATTTCGACGACCTGATCGGGCTGCCGGTCAAACTGTTCAGCGACCATCCGCAGATTGCCGACAAATGGCAGAACCGCCTGCGCTACCTGCTGGTGGATGAATACCAGGACACCAATGCCTGCCAGTACCAGCTGCTCAAGCTGCTGACCGGCGTCCGCGCCCAGTTCACGGCGGTCGGCGACGATGATCAGGCGATCTACGGCTGGCGCGGTGCCGACATCGACAACCTGCGCAAGCTGCCGGCCGAATTCCCGGCGCTGAAAGTCATCAAGCTGGAGCAGAATTACCGGTCGACGGTGCGCATCCTGAAGGCGGCAAACAACGTCATCGCCCACAACGACAAGCTGTTCGACAAGAAGCTGTGGTCGGAACTGGGGCACGGCGAACAGATCACCGTCACCGCCTGCCGCGACAATGATGCCGAGGCCGAGGGCGTGGTCATGAAGCTGCAGGCGCATCGCTTCGAGCAGCGCACCCAGTTCAAGGATTACGCCATCCTCTACCGCTCCAACCACCAGGCGCGGATTTTCGAGGAATACCTGCGCGACCACCGGATTCCCTATCTGCTGTCGGGCGGCAAGTCCTTCTTCGACAAGGCGGAAATCAAGGACATCATCGCCTACCTGCGCTTGCTGGCCAACGAGGATGACGACCCGGCCTTCATCCGGGCGGCGACCACGCCGAAGCGCGGCATCGGCGCGGCGACCCTGCAGGTGCTCGGCACCTACGCCGGCGAGCGTCATGTCTCGCTGTTCCAGGCGGCCTTCGAGGAGGGATTCGCCCAGCGCATCCAGGCCCGCCAGCTCGAACCGCTGCTTGAGTTCTGCCAGTTCATCAACCGCAGTCAGGCGCGCGCCGAGCGCGAGCCGGCACACCAGGTGCTGCCCGACCTGCTGAAGGCCATTGATTACGAAACCTACCTCTACGACCACGAGGAGGAGCGCACGGCGCAGACGCGCTGGGCCAACGTCTGCGAGTTCGCCCAGTGGATCAACAAGAAGGGCGAGGCCGACGGCAAGACGCTGATCGACCTGACCCAGAGCATCGCCCTGATCAACATGCTGGACAAGCAAAATGCCGAGGACTACGACGCCGTCCAGCTGTCGACGTTGCACGCCTCGAAGGGGCTGGAGTACCGTCACGTGTTCCTGGTCGGCGTCGAGGAAGGCATCCTGCCGCACCGCGAATCGCTGGAGCCGGCCAAACTGCAGGAAGAGCGGCGGCTGATGTATGTCGGCATCACCCGTGCCCAGATGTCACTGCGCATCAGCTACTGCGAGCGGCGCAAGCAGGCGCGCGAGTTCATTCCCTGCGAACCGTCGCGTTTCATCGACGAAATGGGTAAGGACGATGTGCGCTTTTCCGGTGGCAAGGAGGCGGCGCCATCCGACAAGGCTACCGGCAGCGCCCGGCTGGAGTCGTTGAAAGCGATGCTGGCGGCCAACAAGCGCTGAGCGGCAACAAAAAAGGGAGGCCGCGGCCTCCCTTTTTGCTTGGTGAGTAGCCTGCGCTTACTGGACCTTGCCCAGGATGTAGTCGACAGCTCCCTTGATTTCGTCGTCGGACAGGCTGGTAGCGCCGCCCTTGGCTGGCATCGCGCCCTTGCCGTTGAGTACGGAAGCGTACAGTGCGTCCTTGCCGGCACCCAGGCGGGGAGCCCACTCACCCTTGGCGTCGATCTTCGGCGCGCCGGCGGCACCGGTGTTGTGGCAGGCGCCGCAGACGCTGTTGTAAACGGTTGGGCCGTCCTTCGGTGCGCCGCTGGCAGCGGCTGCGTCGGCCTTGGCCAGCTGGAAGCGGGCCACCGGCTGGATGCGGACTTCAGCCTGATCGCTACCGGAGAAGGCAGCATCGGCGGCGGAAGTCGATTTCTTGACGGTCAGCGGATAGAGAATCGCGATCAGAACAACCGCGACGATGATTACTGCCCACATGATGCCCTTGGAGGAATGCTTCTCGGCCATGCTGTATACCTCGGTGCGCAAATGAATAAAGTCCGCGATTATAACGGCTTGCGGCGCAACAGGCGAAAAAAAACCCCGCCGGTGGGCGGGGTTGAAAATTCTCGAAAGGGGGGGTTTCGAGAGGAGGGGTTCAGTACACGCTTTGCAGTGTAGTCATCACCCAGAGGCGCGTCTGTCCTGCTTTCGTAGCCTTCTGTAACAGAATGTTGCATTGCGGCATGACACTCTCGGGGCTTTGCGACATCATGCAAAAACGTGCCTGTTTACAAAACACGAAACCCATTAGGGCGACACCCAACAATCCATGGAGGAGACACCATGCAGAAGTCGCTTCATATCGATCCAGCCAAATGCACCGGCTGCCTGCAGTGCGAAATGGCCTGCTCCTACGAGCATACGGGCGTGATCAACCCCTCGAAATCCCGGATCAAGGTGTTCAATTTTGAGCACGAAGGGCGCAAGGTGCCATATACCTGCACCCAGTGCGCCGACGCCTGGTGCATGAATGCCTGTCCGGTCGAGGCCATCGTCATCGATGCCGCCACCGGCGCCAAGGTGGTCAAGGAAGCGACCTGTGTCGGCTGCAAGGTGTGCACCATCGCTTGCCCGTTTGGCACGATCAATTACATGGCCGATGTCGGCAAGGTGCAGAAATGCGACCTCTGCGCCGGCGATCCGAAGTGCGTCAGCGCCTGTCCGACCGCCGCCATCACCTATGTCGATGCCGACTGGACCGGTCTCGACCGCATGCGGTCCTGGGCGGCCAAGGCCAACACAGCTGCCGTCGCGGCCTAAGGAGGAGAGATCATGGGATGGAACCGTAAAGTCCTGCGCGTGACCCTCAGCGCCGGCACCTGCACCCCCGAGCCGCTGAACATGGCCTGGGCCAACGATTACCTGGGCTCGCGCGGCCTCGCCTCGAAATACCTGGTCGAGGAGACCGACCCCAAGGTCGATCCGCTGTCGCCCGACAACAAGATGATCATGGCCACCGGCCCGCTGACCGGCACCATGGCCTCGACTGGCGGCCGCTATACGGTGGTGACCAAGGGCGCGCTGACCAATGCCATCGCCTGCTCCAACTCCGGGGGCTATTTCGGCGCCGAGATGAAGTTCGCNNGGACATGATCATTTTCGAAGGCAAGTCGCCAAAGCCGGTCTATCTCTATCTGGAGAACGACAAGGCCGAACTGCGCGATGCCGGCCACCTGTGGGGCAAGACCTGCTGGGAAACCGAGGAGACGATCAAGGCCAACCATCAGGATCCGTTGATCCGTGTTTCCTCGATCGGTGCCGCTGGCGAAAACGCCGTGCTCTTCGCCTGCATCGTCAATGACCTGCACCGCGCCGCCGGGCGTTCCGGCGTCGGTGCCGTGATGGGCTCGAAGAACCTGAAGGCGGTGGCCATCCGTGGCACCCAGGGGGTTTCCGGGATCAAGGATTTCCCCGCTTTCATGGCAGCGACCAATGCCGCCAAGAAGGTGCTCGCCGACAATGCGGTGACCGGTCAGGGCCTGCCCAAGTACGGCACGCAGGTGCTGATGAACGTGATCAACGAAATGGGCGCTCTGCCGACGCGCAATCACCGTGACGTGCAGTTCGAGGACGCCGGCAAGATTTCGGCTGAAGCGATGCACGAAAAGCGGCCCACCGACGGCAAGGCGCATCTGGTGACCAATGCGGCCTGCTTCGGCTGCACCATTGCCTGTGGGCGCATTTCGAAAATCGACGAAACCCATTTCAGCGTCAAGAACAGCCCGAAATACTGGGGTGCCAACGGTGGCCTGGAATACGAAGCCGCTTGGGCGCTCGGCGCGGCCAACGGCGTCGGCGATCTGGAAGCGCTGCAATACGCCAACCTGCTGTGCAACGAGCACGGCATGGATCCGATCTCCTTCGGGGCGACGGTCGGTGCGGCCATGGAACTCTACGATCTGGGCATCCTGAGCAAGGAGCAGATCGGCGTCGATGCCCAATTCGGCTCGGCCGAAGCCCTGTGCAAGCTGGTCGAGATGACCGCCCACGGCGAAGGTTTCGGCAAGGAACTGGGTCAGGGCAGCGCCCGCATGTGTGCCAAGTACGGCCGCCCGGAGTTGTCGATGAGCGTCAAGGGGCAGGAATTCCCGGCCTATGATTCCCGCGGCATCCAGGGTATCGGTCTGGCCTACGCCACCTCCAACCGCGGCGCCTGCCACCTGCGCGGCTATACCGTGGCTTCGGAAGTGCTCGGCATTCCGGTCAAGACCGACCCGCTGGCCACCGACGGCAAGCCAGAACTGGTCAAGGCCTTCCAGGATGCCACCGGCGTCTTCGACTCGGCCGGTATCTGCGTGTTCACCAGCTTCGCCTGGACGCTGGCAGATGTGCAGCCGCAACTGCAAGCCGCCTGTGAAGGCGACTGGTCGATGGAAAAGTTGAACGAAGTCGGCGAGCGCATCTGGAACATGGAGCGGCAATACAATCTGGCCGCCGGCATGACCGCCAAGGACGACGACCTGCCGCCGCGCCTGAAGACCGAACCGGCGAAGACCGGTCCGGCCAAGGGCCTGGTCAATGGCATCGACAAGATGAAGCCGGAGTACTACAAGGTGCGCGGCTGGGATGCTGCCGGCGTGCCGGAAAAGGCGACGCTGGAACGTCTCGGCCTGTAAGGCCTGAGTCGAATAGCGGAAGCGGGGTCGCGCCAGTCGCCGCCCCGTTTTTCTTTCCCTGTCGGAGCGGAAAATCATGAAACACATCATTCTCGGTAACGGCCCGGCCGGTGTGGTCGCCGCCGAAACCCTGCGTCGGGCGGCGCCCAACGACGACATCCTGCTGGTCGGCAACGAGCCGGAACCGCCCTATTCACGCATGGCCATTCCCTACCTGCTCGAAGGCAACATCGACGAAGCGGGCACTTACCTGCGCAAGTCGGCTGACCATTTCAATAGTCTGTGCATCCGCCAGAAGCAGGGGCGGGCGGTGGCGCTGAATGCCGACAAGCGCACGGTGCTGTTTGATGACGGCCATTTCGAGGACTACGACAAGCTGCTGATCGCCACGGGTTCGCACCCGGTACGGCCACCGATTCCGGGCATCGACCTGGATCAGGTGCAGACATGCTGGACACTCGAGGATGCCCGGGCCATCGCCCGCCTGGCGAAACCCGGATCGCGGGTAGTGCAGTTGGGCGCCGGCTTCATCGGTTGCATCATCATGGAGGCCCTGGTCAAGCGCGGCGTGCAACTGAGCGTCGTCGAGATGGGCGACCGTATGGTGCCGCGCATGATGACGCCGGAAGCCGGCAGCATGATCAAGCGCTGGGTCGAGAAGCAGGGGGTTCGCGTCGTCACCCGTGCTGGTGTCGACCGTATCGAAGCGGGCGCGGGCTGTCCGTTGAGCGTCACCCTGAGCACCGGCGACCGGCTCGACTGCGACCTGCTCATCGTCGCCGCCGGTGTCGCGCCGAACGTCGCCTTTCTCGAAGGCACCTCGGTTCATGTCGCCAAGGGTGTGCTGGTCGATGACAGCATGCAGACCTCGGTGCCCGGCATCTACGCCGCCGGTGACGTCGCCGAGGCGCCCGACCTGTTCTCCGGCCGTCACCTGGTCGCCGCCATCCAGCCCAATGCTGCCGATCAGGCGCGTGTCGCGGCGCTCAATATGGCCGGCCAGGCAGCGCGCATGAAGGGCGTGCTGGCCATCAATGTGCTCGACTCGATGGGCATGATTTCCTCGTCCTTCGGCGAATGGCAGGGCGTGCCCGGCGGCGACGGGGTGGAGCGGGCGGACGAGGCGATGGGGCGTTACATCAGCCTGCAGTTTTCCGGCGATGTGCTGGTCGGGGCGACGGCGGTCGGCTTGACCGAGCATGTCGGCGCCCTGCGCGGCCTGATTCAGGGCAAGACCAGGCTCGGCCTGTGGAAAGACACGTTACTGGCGACGCCGACCCGCTTCGCCGAGGCCTATATCGCCTGCCAGCGGCCGAACAGCTGACGCATGCGCGTTACCGTCAAACTCTACGCGACGCTGAGTGACTATCTGCCATCCGGCAGCAAGAACAACCGGCTTGAACTGGTGGCGACGGCAGGCGCTTGCGTGCAGGAGGTTCTGCAGCAGTTTGCCTTGCCGGCGAAACTGACCCATCTGGTCTTGGTGAACGGCGTTTTCATTCCGCCGGATGAGCGGCCGACCACTCCCTTGCAGGAGGGCGATGTGCTCGCCGTCTGGCCGCCGATCGCCGGTGGTTGAGCGGCCCTATCCGTGGAGCGGTGAGCGTCGGCGGGAGATGAGCAGCACGCCGGCGGAATTTCGCCGGGCGCTGGTCCAGGCCTTCGGCATGGCGGTTGGCGACGAGGGAAACGGACTGCTGCTGGTGGTCGATGATGTCCGCCTGCATTTCGCCCTGCACAGCCTGCCGGCGAGGCAGATCGGTGCCCTGAAACTGGCGCGCTTGCAGGTCGACATCAGCGTGCAGGCGGGCACGCCGACTGCCGCCGAGCAACTGCTGGCGCGGGTCGACCGGGCGACCCAGCGTGGCGGTGGTTAGTGCTCGATACGGCAGATTTCGACGGCGCTGGCCGGAATCTGCCAGTCAGCCGCCAGCTGCTTGCGCGCCAGGTCTTCGACGGCCTGGCCTTCGCTGGTGATGAAACGGCGGGCGCCGGCAAAATCCTGCGGTAGACCGGCGCGATCCTGCGTGATGCGGTAGTGAACTTTGACGTTCATTGCTGTTAACCTTTTATGTGTTTTTGGATGCTGCGCGCGAATTCTAGCTGCGCCATGTTGCGCCGCAATAAGGGTTTTCCACAGGTTGGGGATGTCCTTTTCCGGACGGTGACGGCAGCGCGTCGGCGGGCTCAGCGGCCCTGTTCGAAGTGGGCGAGTTCGTCGCGGGTGTTGATGTTCTCGAACGCCGCGGCCTGGTCGTCGAAGGTCACTTCGATGGCGTGCAGGCTGGCGCACCACTGGCCGAAACGCCGGTTGCCGGCGTTAAGGAAGGCTTCCAGATGCGGCAGCAACTGGCGGCGGCAGAGGCAGAAAACCGGGTGCACCTGATCGCCGGTGCGGGCGATGGCGATGTCGCCGTCCGTTGCGCCGAGCGCCGCATGCAGGCGGCTGACCAGATCCTCCGGCAGGAAAGGCGAGTCGCAGGGGGCGGTTGCTACCAGCGGCTGGCTGGCGGCGGCTAGTGCTGCGTGCAGGCCAGCCAGCGGGCCGGCGAAACCGGGAATGCGATCAGCGACGATGCGCGGGGCGAAGGCGGCGTACTGGTCGGCATTCTGGTTGGCGTTGATCAGCAGTTCATCGACCTGTGGCGCCAGGCGTTCAGCCACATGGGCGACCAGCGGCCGGCCGTTGAGCAATTGCAGGCCCTTGTCCACGCCACCCATGCGCCGGCCGAGACCGCCGGCCAGGATGACGCCGCTGATGCCTCGTTGGCTCATCAATAGACCAGCGTCTGCCATGCCGGATCCAGGCTGCGGGCGATGAAGGCGGTAGCCCCGGCAAAATGGGCGGCGGGCAGCAAGCGCTCGTCCGCGGCCACCCAGGCGGCGTGCGCCATGCTGCAGGCGTAGAGGCGGACCCCGGCGGCATCGACTTCGCGCAGGAAATCAGCCAGTGATTTTTCCTGCGTCGCCGTGGCGTGGCTGGCCTCGGCGACGCCGGCGACCAGCCAGCGGACCGCCGGACCGGCAAAGTGGATTTCCACCTCGGCATCCAGCGCCCGCGCCGCCAGGGCATGCACCAACGGCGTCACGCAGAGCTCCGGGCGATCGGGCGTCGCCGCCCAGATCAGGATCGCCAGCCGCTCAGCCAAAGTCGGCCTCCGGCTCGATCTTCAATATGTGCCGGCGGTAAGCCGCGGCATCGACCAGCGTCGGCCTTTCTTCCGCCCAGCGGCTGGGGCGGGCACGGGCCATCCAGCCGCCGCCGTAAGGATCGGTATTGACCCGCTGCGGCTGTTCCTCGGTCTCGTCATTGCCGGCGAGAAGCACAAAGGAAATCGGCGCATGCACCGCCAGCACCGTCTTGCGGCACTCCACCGTGCCCATGCCGCGGCCAATGTCCACCTCGGCCCCCTTGGGCTTGCTGGTAAAGGCGATGATCTCGCCGGCCAGGAAGATACCGAAGGCGGTGGCACCGATCAGCACTTCGCCGTCGCCAGTCTCCTGCACCCACATGTCGTAACGCGGGCAGTACAGGCGGTCGTCGGGGATGGCGCCGGAGAAGGGGGTGTGGGGCATGATGGTAAGCGTTGGAATTCAGCGGGAAATCGCCTTGTGCCGCGAAACCGAGCCGCAGACAGTGCTCTTGCCCGGCAAGGCGAAGGTGACAAAGGTACGGACGGGCAGACGACTAAATCTGGCGGAAGAGAGCAGGAGTCGAACCTACCCAAACCTGTCTGACAGGTCCTGCCGGTTTTGAAGACCGGCCGCCCCACCGGGGAACGATCTCTTCCGTTGTTCATGATCCGAATTGCTCCGGTGTACCCCGCAACACATGGGTGTCGCGGACCCGGCGAGTGTAGCCGATGCGGTCGAAGAATTCGAGGATGTGGATGGCCACCTTGCGGCCGCCGCCGATGACGTCGCGCAGCGGCGCGGCGCGGGCACAGCCGTCGCGTTCATTGAGTTCGGCAACGCGGCGGGCCAGTTCGGCTACGGCTTCGGCGGTGAAGTAATGATCCTGTGCCACCGGCCACGCCAGGCCGTGGCGGGCAATGCGCTTGAACAGGGTGCGCACGCTGTCTTCGCCGATGCCGGTTGCCTTGGCCACATCGCGCACGCGCGGCGGGTTGTAGGGCTCGGCGGCGAGCAGCGGCTGCAGCGTCAGCCATAGGTCGCGGTCAGCGGCGGCCAGCTCGACGCGGTGGCCGGGCAGGTGCAGCCAGGCATTGCTCTGGGCTACCTCGCCGGCGGCCAGCAGCTCGGCGAGCAGCGCGTCGAAGGCCGGGCGGGCCAGCGTCGGCAGCGTCAGCCGGCGCAGGCGGTCGCGTTCGACGCCGGTGAGATCCGGCGCCCGCTCGTGTTCATTGGCCAGCGCCGCGAGCAAGCGCTCACCCAGCGCTTGCCAGCCAGCTGGTGCGAAAGCGGTGTCGCCGACGACGCGCAGCGCCAGCCGTGCGCACAGCGCGCTCATCACCGCCGCATCAAGGTTGCGGTTGAGCGCATACGCCGCCAGGTCGACGCCGGCCGGTTGCTGTTGCGCGGCCAGCGCCAGGGCGACGGCCGGGTCCGGATCGGCCAGCGCCGCCAGCATGGCCAGGCGTTCAGGGCTGGACTTGCGCCGCGTCGGCGGTGCGATGTCGAGCACCGTGCCACCGGCGATGGTGTGGCGGGCGCTGGCGTCGCGCAGAATGAAACGGTCACCGGCGAGGGCGCCGATGTCGCGGTCGACCTGAATTTGCGCCCAGTTTTCGCCGCCCGGCGGGATTTCCTCGGCGCCAAGCAGCGCCACCCGCGCCGGCACGTCGATGGCGCCGAGGTGTAAATGCACCTGCGTCCAGTGCTTCAGCGCCGGCTGGCCGGAGAGCACGCGCAGCTGCGCGTCGAAACGACGCAGCGGCTGGTGCAACGCCGGTGCGATAACCCACATGCCGCGTTCGACCTCGGCCTTTTCGATACCGGCCAGTGCCAGCGCGATGCGCTGCCCGGCGTGGCCGACCTCGGCCGGCGCATCCTGAGCGCGCAGGCTGCGCACGCGCACCGGCTTGCCGGTCGGCGACAGCAGCAGTTGATCGCCGATGCGGACGCTGCCGGCAAACGCCGTGCCGGTGACGACAGTGCCGGCGCCCGACAGCGTAAAACAGCGATCGACAGCCAGCCGGAAAGCACCGATGGCCTCACGTTCGCCAATGGCGGCGGCGGCATTTTCCAGATGCGTGCGCAATTCGCCAATGCCCTCGCCGCTGACTGCGGCGACCGGAAACACCGGCGCACCGGCGAGCGCGGTATCGGCGAGCAAGGCTTCGATTTCGCTTTTTGCCGCTTCGAGGCGGTCGACCGTTACCGTATCGATCTTGGTCAGCACCACCGCGCCGCGGCGGATGCCGAGCAGTTCGACGATCTCCAGATGCTCGCGGGTTTGCGGCATCGGCCCGTCGTCGGCGGCGATCACCAGCAGCGCGAAGTCGATGCCGGTGGCGCCGGCGAGCATGTTGTGCACCAGCTTCTCGTGCCCCGGCACGTCGATGAAACCCAGTGTCGGTGTGTAGGCGTAGCCGAGATCGACGGTGATGCCGCGCGCCTTCTCTTCCTTCAGGCGGTCGCAGTCGACGCCGGTCAGCGCCTTGACCAACGTTGTCTTGCCGTGGTCGATGTGGCCGGCAGTGCCGATGATCATGAAAAGCCTCCTTGTCTCACGGACGCAATGTTCGGCGCCGGGATGCAGGTGGCGGGGAACGTCGCCTTGGTGTGCACGGCAGCCTTGCGCTCAAGCGGCACGACATCGAGCGTCGGCTCGAGCGGCTTCAGGTGCTTGGTCGCCGAAACGCCACGCCAGGTCATTTCCGGGACAATCAAAGCTTCAGCGCAGGCAGTTGCGCGACGAAGCGCGCTTCATCCTTCGTTTCCAGACAGCGCAGGTCTAGCCGGAAGGCGTCGTCGCGGATATGGCCGATTACCGGCTGCGGCAGCGCGCGGAACGCGGCTTCCATGGTCGACAGCATTTTCCCCGGTTTTTTGGCCGTCGACCGCAAGACCAGCGCCTGTGACGCCAGGCGTTCGACCGGCAGCGCACCGCTGCCGATCTGGCTGTTGCAATCCTCGACCGAAATCGTAAATGTCGTACCGACGGCGGCCTGCACCGCCGGCAGCAGGCGCTCGCCGAGGGCGGCGATGTCGGCCAGCGGCCGGGTCAGCAGGCGCAAGGTCGGCAGGCGTTCGCTCAGGCGGTCCGGGTCGCGGTACAGGCGCAGCGTCGCCTCCAGTGCCGCCAGCGTCGTCTTGCCAACGCGCAGCGCACGCTTCAGCGGGTTCTTCTTGATCTTCGCGATCAGGTCCTTGCGGCCGACGATCAGCCCGGCCTGCGGGCCGCCGAGCAGCTTGTCGCCGGAGAAGGTGACGATGTCGGCACCGGCCGCCAGCGCCTGCTGCGGCGTCGGCTCGGGTGGCAGGCCGAGGGCGGCGAAATCGGTCAGCGTACCGCTGCCGAGGTCGACAACGAACGGCAGGCCGGCATCGTGGGCGATTCTTGCCACGTCCTTCTCGTCGACCGCAGCAGTGAAGCCGGTGACCACGTAGTTGCTGGTATGCACCTTCATCAGCAGCGCCGTCTTCGCGCCGATGGCTTCGGCATAGTCCCTGGCGTGCGTGCGGTTGGTGGTGCCGATTTCGACCAGTTTGACCTGCGCCCGGCGCATCACGTCGGGGACGCGGAAGGCGCCGCCGATCTCGACCAGTTCGCCGCGCGAGACCACCGCCTCCTTGCCCTGGGCCAGCGCGTTCAGCGTCAGCAGCACGGCGGCGGCGTTGTTGTTGACGATGGTCGCGGCGATGTCGGGCGAACCACCGGCGACCAGTTCGGCAAGCAGGCCGGAGACCAGATCGTCGCGGTCGCCGCGCCCACCGGATGCCAGGTCGTATTCGAGCGCACACGGCGAACGCGCCGCCTCGACCATCTGCGCGATGGCCTCCTCGGCCAGCAGCGCTCGGCCGAGGTTGGTGTGCAGCACCGTGCCGGTCAGGTTGAACACCGGCCGCAGCTTGGCGCGGGCGGCATCGACAGCGCGACGGCGGATGGCGGCAAGCAGCGTCGTCTCATCGGGCAAGGGTAGGCCGTGCTTCGCCCCTTCGCGGGCAGCGGCCAGCTCGGCGCGGACGCAGGCGGTCACCGGCTGGCGACCGTGCGCCTCGATCAGATCCGGGAGTTGCTTGAGGACGCGGTCGACCGCGGGCAGACGGGAAACTTCGCTGGAATTTTCGTTCATGGCTTTCACCCGGACCGGGCAGAAAGGTTGAGAAAAAGGCTGGATCAGCCGCTATAGGCACCAATGAGCAGCAGATTGGGACCGCTGCGCTCGTAGCCGGCTTCGTCGACGAGCATGTCGAGCGCCAGCGTGGCGAGGTCGTCGGCCACCGGGTCGACGTTCGGGTCCTTGTCCTGGTAGACGATCTTCAGATAGCTCTTGCAGGCATCGCAGGTCTCGGCGCGGACCGCCCCCTTGCTGCCTTCCAGTTCCTGCAGCGCGACCTGCTGGTCGGTATCGCAGGTCGTACAGGTGGCGCGGGCGACGTTCCATTCGCTGTTGCACAGGCTGCAGTGCAGATAGCGCAGGTTGTTGATCGCCGCGCCCAGACGGACGACGCTGGCGACCGCCGGGCTGCCGCAGCACGGGCAGACGCCGTGGGCGTCGAGCGGCTGCAGCTGGCTGGTGGCGAACTGGCTGGCCAGGCGGGTGAAGACGACCTGCAGCGCCGCCGCGACGAAGGGCAATTCGGCGACATCGCCGGTGGCCGGTTCGCCGCTCAACAGCGCGTCGGCCAGTTGGTCCAGGCGGGCATCGTCGGCGGCAGCCAGGGTCGTCAGCACGCTGGCGGCGGTGTCGGGGGCCGACGCGGCGAGTTCGCCGGCAATCCGGCGCAGCGCGTCGCGCCAGGCTGCCGGACGGTTGGCCACATTCAGCGGCGGCATGCCGTGCACACGCGCCTGTTCCAGCGATGCGGCATCGGGCAGCGGCAGTTCGGGCAAGGCATTCAGGGCTGACTGCTGGGCCCGGCTCAACTGACCGAGGAAAACCAGCCAGTCACCCAGGCTGTGGCCGACGGCGAGCGCGTCGAAACGGTCGGCACGGTCGGCAAACAGGCTGGCCGTCACCGGCAACAGGAAAGCGGCGGCTTCTTCAGCCGGCGGATGAAAATCGATCGGTTGGCTTTGCATGAGGACTCGAAAAAAGAGGGGATGCAGGATGTTCCCTGCAGAGCCCCTGTAACGCAAGGTAAAGCAAATCAACACCGATGCCAGGGCGCCGCAGGATCAAGGCGCGCCCGCGCAGACAGTACAAGTCGTACGGCCAGCGGGCGCAACGCGGAGCCTGCAAGTCCGGGCATCGGTTTACTTGCCGGTCATCTGGCGGTACCAGCCACGATGATGCTGCTTGGCCCAGGCGCGGGTGACCGTGCCGTACCACATGGCGCGGATGGTGCCCTTGACCCAGATGGCGGCATAGACGTGCACCATGATCAGACCGATCATGAAAGCGCCGGCGGCGGCATGGACGACGGCGCCGAGGCGGACGATGTCCACCGGCAGGCCGAACCATGCCCGCCAGATGACGATGCCGGACAGGGTCATCAGCAGCATGCTGATGGCCAGTGCCCAGAACATCACCTTCTGGCCGCCGTTGTACTTGCCCTGCTCCGGCATGTTGTGGTCGTCGCCGTCCACCATCTGGCCCACCTTGCCCAGCCACTCCTTGTCTGCCGGCGTCATCTTGTTCAGGTGCTTGAAGCGGAAGAACATGACGATGAACCCGACAGCCATGATCACCCCCAGGTAGGGGTGCAGGATGCGGGTCCACACCGGGCCGCCGAACAGCTGCGTCAGCGGGAAGAAGGCCGGGTGGAAGAAGGCCAGTCCAGAGAGGGCGAGCAGGATGAAGCTGATGCCCACCACCCAGTGATTGGCCCGTTCCTTGGGCTCATAGCGCTTGAGGTCTTTCGGGTCGCGGATCATTTTGCGTCCTCCTTCTCGATCTCGTCCTCGATCTCCTTCGAGACCTCGTTCGGACCCTTGGTCACGTAGTGGAACAGGCTGCCCAGCGCGACACCGGCCAGGGCCAGCGTGGCGAGCGGTTTGGCGAAGCCCTTCCACAGCGCGACCAGCGGGCTGATCGACGGATTGGCCGGCAGGCCGGCATACAGGTCAGGCTTGTCGGCATGGTGCAGCACGTACATCACGTGCGTACCGCCAACACCCTGCGGGTCGTACAGCCCCGCCTGGTCGTAGCCACGTTCCTTGAGGTCCTCGACGCGCTTGGCGGCGTAATCCTTCATGTCCTCCTTCGAACCGAACTGGATCGCACCGGTCGGGCATGCCTTGACGCAGGCCGGGGCCTGGTTGACCGCCACCCGGTCGGAACACAGCGAGCACTTGTAGGCCTTGCTGTCTTCCTTGGCGATGCGCGGGACGTTGAACGGACAGCCGGTGACGCAGTAGCCGCAGCCGATGCAGTTTTCCTGGTGGAAATCGACAATGCCGTTGGCGTACTGGATGATCGCGCCCGGTGCCGGACAAGCCTTCAAACAACCTGGATCAGCGCAGTGCATGCAGCCGTCCTTGCGGATCAGCCACTCCAGTTTGTTGTTCTGCTCGACCTCGGTGAAGCGCATCACCGTCCACGACTTTGCCGTCAGATCCATCGGGTTGTCGTAGACGCCGTGGCAGTTGCCGACTTCGTCGCGGATGTCGTTCCACTCCGAGCAGGCCACCTGACACGCCTTGCAGCCGATACAGGCCGATACGTCGATGAGCTTGGCGATTTCGATTGTTTCCCGCACTTGCGTGGAGGGCGTCGTCGTCGCGGAGCGCTGTTTGATGTCTAGCGATTGCAGTGCCATATCAGCTCTCCCTTAGGCTTTCTCGATGTTGACCAGGAACGCCTTGTACTCCGGCGTCTGCGTATTGGCGTCACCGACGAACGGGGTCAGGGTGTTGGTGATGAAGCCAGGCTTCGTTGCTCCCTTGAAACCGTAGTGAATCGGGATACCGACCGTGTGCACCTTCTTGCCGTCGATGTCGAAGGCCTTGATGCGCTTGGTCACCACCGCGACACCCTTGATGAAGCCACGATTCGAACGAACCTTGATCTTCTCGCCGTTGGTGATGCCCTTTTCCTTGGCCAGTTCCTCGCCGATTTCCACGAACTGTTCCGGCTGCATGATCGCGTTGATCTTGCTTTGCTTGGTCCAGTAGTGGAAATGCTCGGTCAGGCGGTAGGTCGTCGCCACGTACGGGAAGTCCTTGGCCTTGCCGAACGCTTCCATGTCGCCCTTGTACACGCGGGCGGCCGGATTGCTGGTCGCCTTCGGGTTGTTCGGGTGCATCGGATTGTTGTCGAGCGGGGTTTCGAACGGCTCGTAGTGCTCGGGGAAAGGACCTTCAGCCATCAGCTCGCGGCTGAACAGACGGGCCACGCCTTCCGGATTCATGATGAAGGGCATGACGTTCTGGTCTGGCGCAGCATCCGGGCGCATGTCGGGCACGTCGTTGCCGCCCCATGCCGTACCGGTCCACTTCAACACCGTCCGCTTCGGATCCCACGGCTTGCCGGAGGGATCGGCCGAGGCGCGGTTGTAGATGATGCGGCGATTGACCGGCCAGGCGAAGCCCCAGTTCAGGGTTTGCCCAAGACCAGACGGATCGGCGTTGTCACGACGGGCCGAGTTGTTGCCGGCCTGCGACCAGACGCCGCAGTAGATCCAGTTGCCACAGGTGGTCGAACCATCGTCACGCAGCATGGCAAAGCTCGGCAACTGCTCGCCGGCCTTGACCAGAACCTTGGTCGGATCCTTGGGATCGAGCACGTCGGCCAGCGCCTTGCCGTTGATTTCGCGCAGCAGTTCTTCCGGCGATGGCTTGGCCGGCTGGTTGTAGGCCCAGGTCAGCTTCATGATCGGATCGGGGAAGGCGCCGCCATCCTTGGCGTACATTTCCTTGAGCTTGAGGAACAGCGCCGCCATGATCTCGGTGTCGTCCTTCGACTCGCCCGGACCGTCCACCGCCTTCCAGCGCCACTGGATAACGCGGCCGGAGTTGGTGAAGGTGCCGGCGTTCTCGGCGAACAGCGTGGTCGGCAGGCGGAAGACCTCGGTCGGAATCTCGGCCGGCTTGACATCGTTGAACTCGCCGTGCGGCTTCCAGTACTCGGAAGTATCGGTCGCCAGCGGGTCCATGATGACCATGTACTTCAGCTTGGCCATGGCATCCGAGACCTTCTTCTTGTTGGCCACCGAGGCCAGCGGGTTGAAGCCCTGACAGAAGAAGCCGTTGATCTTGCCTTCGTACATCGCGTTGAAGATCGACAGCACGTCCGACGCCCCGCCCAGTTTCGGGAAATAGTCGTAGGCGAAGTCGTTGTCCTTGTTCGCGGCATCGCCCCACCAGGCTTTCGCCAGGCTGGTGTGCCACTTCGGGAAGTTCTGCACGAAGTTCATCTGGCCCGGGCGTAGCGCCTTCGGCGTGCGTTTGGCCAGATAAGTGGCGCGATCCGGATCGGCATCGGTCGGTGCGCTGACGTAGCCCGGCAGATTCTGCGCATACAGGGCGAAGTCGGTGATGCCCTGGACATTGGCGTGGCCGCGCAAGGCGTTGATGCCGCCACCGGCCATGCCCATGTTGCCGAGCAACTGCTGGATGATCGCCATGCAGCGGATGTTCTGGGAGCCGACAGAGTGCTCGGTCCAGCCCAGCGCGTAGAGGTTGGTCATCGTCTTGTTCGGCGCTGCGGTCTCGGCAATCATCTCGCAAACCTTGATGAATGCATCCTTCGGGGTGCCGCAGACCTTGCTCACCATCTCCGGCGTGTAGCGCGAATAGTGGGCTTTCATCAGTTGCCAGACGCAGTTCGGATCCTGCCAGGTCTCGTCGACCTTGGCGAAACCGTCCTCGCCAATCTGGTATTTCCAGGTGTCCTTGGCGTAGCTGCGCTTCTCCTCGTTGTAGCCGGAGAAGATGCCGTCGTCGAACTTGAAACCCGGATCGATCAGGAAAGCTGCGTTGGTATAGGCCTTGACGTACTCGTGATGAATCTTGTCGTTCGAGACGAGGTAGTTGATGACGCCGCCGAGGAAGGCGATGTCGGTACCGGAGCGCAACGGGGTATAGAAATCGGCCACGGAAGCGGTGCGGTTGAAGCGCGGGTCGACAACGACCAGCTTCGCCTTGCGCGTCTTCTTGGCTTCGATCACCCACTTGAAGCCGCAGGGGTGCGCTTCGGCGGGGTTGCCGCCCATTACCAGAATCAGATCAGCGTTCTTGATGTCCACCCAGTGGTTGGTCATCGCACCACGCCCAAAACTCGGAGCCAGACTGGCCACCGTGGGAGCGTGTCAAATACGTGCCTGGGTATCGATCGAGGTCATGCCCAACGCGCGAATCGTCTTCACGGTCAGGTAGCCGGCCTCATTCGGCGCTGCTGATGATGCTAGGAATCCAGTTGTCGTCCAGCGATTGACGGTCACGCCGTCCTTGTTCTGCGCCATGAAGTTGGCGTCGCGGTCGGCCTTCATGTGCTTGGCGATGCGGTCGATGGCTTCGTTCCAGGAAATCCGCTTCCACTCGTTCGAGCCCGCTTCGCGCACTTCCGGCCACTTCAGGCGGTTTTCGCTCTGGATCATGTCGCGCAGACCGGCACCCTTTGGGCACAGCGTTCCACGATTGACCGGATTGTCCGGATCGCCTTCGATGTGGATGATTTCGCCCTGGGAATTCTTGGATTTATCCCCGGTCGAGTAGATGAGGACACCGCAGGACACCGAGCAGTACGGACAGATGTTCCGTGTTTCGGTGGCGCGGGCCAGCTTGAAGGTGCGTACTTCCGCGAGGGCTGCGGTCGGTGAGAATCCCATCAGCGCGATGGACGACCCCCCTAGCCCGGCGGAGCAGACCTTGAAGAACTGCCGCCTGTTCATGTTCATTTGAGTTTTCCCCTCTTTTATGCGACCCCATGTCGCAAGGGAAAAACACTGCAACGAGTGTGCCATTAGGGCTAAGTCATTGAACGATGGGGAATCGGTTGCCGGAAGTACTTGCCTGATTGGGACATTTTGTCCAGCTTGCCTGATGCCTGGACAAAATGTCCCGCCCGGTAACTAGAAGGTAATCACCTTGTCCGCTGCCAGCGTCGCCTCCGCCAGATCGACCAATGTGCCGATGCTGACCCCGGGAATCTGCGGCAGTTCGGCCAGGCCGCGGGCCAGCGCGCAGGTGCGGCAGGAGCGGATGTCGACACCCTGGGCAACGAGTCCTTCGACCATGCCCTGCAGGCCGTTGCCGGCACCGTCGACCTGGTTCGGCAAGCCGAGCACGGTGGCGTCGGACATCAGAAAGATGCGCAGTGTTGGCTGCGGATCGCTGCCGGCCAGTGCCGTCGCCAGGCGCAGGGCCGACAGGCAGCGTTCACTGCCGTAAGGCGGGGCGTGGATGATGATCAGGATGTTCTGCATGGTGAAGCTCCGGGTTATTGCATCGATCGCCGCAGCCAGGCGCTGCTCTGGTCGACGGCAATCGACAGGGCCAGCATGGCGATGATGACGGTCGATGCCTGGGCGTAGTGAAACAGCGAAAGTTCGAAATAGAGATGTTGGCCGAGGCCGCCGGCGCCAACGAAACCGAGGATGGCCGCCATGCGGATGTTCATTTCCCAGCGGTAGAGCGTGTAGGCGACGAGCTGCGGAGCGGCGCCGGGCAGTGTACCGTAGAGAAAGGCAGATACGCCGGTGGCGCCTGACAGGCGCAGGGCCTGGGCGGCTGCCGGCGGCGTGTTGGCAAAGGCTTCGGCGTAGAGCCGGCCGAGGACGCCGGCGGTGTGCAGGGCCAGCGCCAGCACGCCGGCAAACGGACCGAGGCCGACGGCGAGGACGGTGATGGTGGCCCAGACCAGTTCCGGCACCGAGCGCAGGGTATTGAGCAGGAAGGTGAACGGCGGCCGTGTTCTGGGCAGAGCCAGCAGCAGCCCGCCAACGGCAGCCAGCAGGGTGCCGACAATGGAGATGGCCAGCGTCTCCCAGATGCCCATGGCGACCTTGCCGAGCCAGTCGGCTGACAGATCGGGCGGGAAGAAGCTGCCAACGAACTGGCCGGTGGAGATCGCCGATTCCACTGAAAACAGGGCGCCGAAGCCAATGTCGAGCATCTGGAAGCTGGCGCCGACCGCTAGCAGCAGCGCCATCATGAAGCCGCCACTGCGCCAGCCGAAGGGCGAGGCGCGCCCGGCTGGCGTTGCCTCGAGCGCGCGGCGCAGCCAGCCGGAAAAACCGTCGGCGGCGAAGACGAGGAGCATGAAGACGAGCAGGATGGTCGATGCTTCGCCGCCGTTCAGCATCTTCATCGCCTGATCCATCAGCTGGCCGAGGCCGCCGGCGCCGACGAAACCCATCACCACCGAAGCGCGGATGGCGCATTCCCAGCGGTAAACGGTGTACGACGCGAGCTCTTTCGAGGCCTGGGGGAGCAGGCCGTAGAGAATGGCCAGCGGCCGGTTGGCGCCATTCTGGCGCAGGGCGGTGGCCGGTGCCGGATCGACCGATTCGAGGATCTCCGCATAGACCTTGGCCAGCATGCCGCCATAGGTCAGGCCGAGGGCGAGCACGCCGGCCGCCGGGCCGAGACCGAAGACGCGGACGAAGACCAGCGCCCAGACCAGTTCCGGAATGCCGCGCAGGATGGTGAGCAGGCTGCGGGTCAGCGGGTTGAGAGTCGGCCGCTCGCGACCGGCGCCGCTCACCAGGTAGCCCATCGGCACGGCGATCAGGAAGGCCAGGGCGAGGCCGGCGGTGGCGATGGCCAGCGTTTCCAGCGTCGCCTTGGCCAGATAGCCGAGAAATTCCGCACCGGTCTCCGGCGGCAGGAAGGCAGCGAGGAAGTTGCCGATGACCTTCAGGTTGCCAACATCGAACAGCGCACCGGGCTTGACTTCAGCCGTCTGGAACAGTGGCCAGAGAATGAACAGCGCGACCAGGGCCGCGTTCAGGCGGCCGCGAAAGGCGGGGTCACGCTCGGCTGGCTTCAGCAGCATGCGGCGCGCGAGGTGGCGTGGGCAGCGGACGCGGGGATAAAGCGCGGTTCATGGGCGACTACCGGCAGTTCCTCGCCTTCGCTGGCGTACAGCTCGTGTAGCAGGGGCGTCGTGACTTCGCCGGCTGGCAGGTCGAAAGCGATGCGTCCGGCCTTGACGCCGACGATGCGGGAAAAGCAGCTCAGCGCCAGATCGACGGCATGCAGGCTGGCCACCAGCGTGGCGCCGCGTTGCCCGGCATCGTCAACCAGCAGGCGGATGGTGCTCAGGGCGAGCGCCGGGTCGAGGGCGGAAACCGGTTCATCGGCCAATACGAGGTCCGCTTGCTGATACATCGCCCGGGCGATGCCAACCCGTTGCAACTGGCCACCGGACAGCTGGTCGCAACGGGCGAACAGCTTGTCGCCGAGATCGACGCGGGCGAGCGCCTGGCGGGCGCCTGGAATGTCGACCGGATGGAGCAGTGAGAGCAGCGACTTCCAGGCCGGCCAGCGACCGAGGCGGCCGGCCAGGACGGCGGTGACGACGCGCTGCCGGCCGGGAATCGGCGGCGCCTGATGGACGGTGCCGATGCGGCAGCGCAGGGCTTTATTCTGGCTTGGCGACAGTTTGTCCAGCCGGGTGTCGAGCACTGTCATCCGGCCAGCGGTCGGCGCCAGCGCCGTGCCGAGCAGCGAAATCAGCGAGGTCTTGCCGGCCCCGGACGGGCCGATCAGGGCAATGCGCTCGCCGCGCTGGGCCTGCAGCGAAATGTCGGCGAGCGCGGTGAAGCCATTGGCGTGGGTCAACCCCACGCCAGCGAGGCGAAAACTCACTTCAACAGGCCGGCCGAGTAGGCTGCCTTTTCGATCCCGTCGTAGTTCTCCTTTTGTGTCGGAATGAACCGGGCGGCACGTTGCAGCGCGAGGATTTCCTTATGCTCCGGATTGGCCGGGTCGAGCTTGAGGAAGGCGTCGGTCAGTTTCTTGACCAGGGCCGGGTCGAGATCGCCACGGACTGTCCAGTTGTAGTCGAAATAGGGCGGCGTGGTGGCGAAGACGCGGACCTTGTCGGTATCGACCTTCTTCGTTTCCACCAGCTTGTCCCAGACCGAGGCGTTGAGTACGCCGGCTTCCGCCTTGCCGGCGGCGACGAAGGCCACCGTCGCATCATGGGCGCCGGAGAAGGCGACGTTCTTGAAGTCCTTTTCCGGGTTGATGCCGGCCTGCTGCAGGAAGAAGCGCGGCATCAGGCTGCCGGAGGTGGACGACGGCGAGCCAAAGGCGAAGGTCTTGCCCTTGAGATCGGCCAGCGACTTGATCGCCGGGTCGGCGGTGATGAACTTGGAGGTGAACTTGGCATCCTCCTCGCGCTGGGCGATGGGGATGGCCGTGCCGTTGGTGCGGATCTTCGCCTGGACGAAGGTGAAACCGCCCAGCCAGGCGAGATCGATCTTCTTCGTGGCCAGTGACTCGACGACGGCGGCGTAGTCGGTGACCGGGGTGAACACCACCTTCATGCCCGTTTGCGCCTCCAGATACTTGCCGAGCGGCGCGAACTTGCGCTGCAGTTCGGTCGGGGCTTCGTCGGGGATGGCCGAAACGCGCAGTACGGCGTTGTCGGCAACGGCCGGCAGGGCAACGGTGGTGGCAATGGCGCAGGCAAGCGCGCCCTTCAGCGCCAGGCGGCGCATGGTGGAACTGATCATGTTGTAACTCCGATTTTTACAGCAACTGCCACCGTGCGGATGTCACGGCAGCTTACAAGGCACCGAGGTGCCATCTATCCAGGGCGGTACGCAGACCGCGTGCGGCATTATAGCCGCGGCTTTCAGTGGCAAATCTGCTGTCCGAGGGCAAGCGCTTGTCCATGTTCAGCCCTTGCCGGCGGGTGATATCCTGCCAGCCCCATGTTTGCCACCCTTGCCGACGCCCTGTCCCTGCTTGGCCACTTCGACCAGCGCCTGCTGGAGATCGTCGGCCTGTCGCTGCGCGTCAGCCTGACGGCGCTGCTGCTCGGCGCCGTGCTCGGCCTGCCGCTCGGTGCCTGGCTGGCGGTGACGCAGTTTCCCGGGCGCGGGGCGCTGGTCGTCGGCCTTAATGCGCTGATGGGGCTGCCGTCGGTGGTGGTCGGTGTGCTCGTCTATTTGGCGCTGTCGCGCAGCGGGCCGTTCGGCAGCATGGGCCTGCTCTTTTCACCGGGGGCGATGATCGTCGCCCAGACGCTGCTGGTCCTGCCGCTGATCGCTGCGGTCAGCCGGCAGATTGTCGAGGATGCCTGGAAGGACTATGCGCCGGAGTTCGCGCTGTTCGGCATCGGCCGGCCGCAGGCGGTGGCCCTGCTGCTGGCCGACTGCCGCTTCTCGCTGTCGGTGGCGACACTGGCCGGCCTCGGCCGGGCGATGTCGGAAGTCGGCGCGGTGATGATCGTCGGCGGCA
>DDWF01000335.1:0-15267 GCA_002345845.1 Betaproteobacteria bacterium UBA2293
CTGAACGCCGACATCCCGCTGGCCATCGACCATTTCCGCTACTTCGCCGGTTGCCTGCGTTCGCAGGAAGGTGGCATCTCGGAAATCGACGAGAACACCATGGCCTACCACATCCATGAGCCGCTCGGCGTCGTCGGCCAGATCATCCCCTGGAACTTCCCGATCCTGATGGCCGCCTGGAAGCTGGCTCCGGCGCTCGGCGCCGGCAACTGCGTGATCTTGAAGCCGGCCGAGTCGACGCCGATCTCGATCCTGATCCTGATGGAACTGATCGCCGACCTGCTGCCGCCGGGCGTGCTCAATATCGTCAACGGTTTCGGTCGCGAAGCCGGCATGCCGCTGGCCACCAGCAAGCGCATCGCCAAGATCGCCTTCACCGGTTCGACCTCGACCGGCCGCGTCATCGCCCAGGCTGCCGCCAACAACCTGATCCCGGCGACGCTGGAACTGGGTGGCAAGTCGCCCAACGTCTTCTTCGCCGACGTCATGGACAAGGATGACGGCTTCCTCGACAAGGCCATCGAAGGTCTGGTGCTGTTCGCCTTCAACCAGGGCGAAGTGTGCACCTGCCCGAGCCGCGCCCTGATCCAGGAATCCATCTACGACAGGTTCATGGAACGCTGCCTGGCCCGCGTTGCCGCCATCAAGCAGGGCAGCCCGCTCGACACCGAAACGATGATGGGGGCCCAGGCGTCGCAGGAACAGATGACCAAGATCCAGTCCTACCTGCAACTGGGCCGGGATGAAGGTGCCCAGGTGCTGATCGGTGGCGAACGTGCTCATCTCGGCGGCGACCTCGAAAACGGCTTCTACATCCAGCCGACCCTGTTCAAGGGTCACAACAAGATGCGCATCTTCCAGGAAGAAATCTTCGGGCCGGTGCTCGCCGTGACCACCTTCAAGGACGAGGCGGAAGCCCTGGCCATCGCCAACGACACGCTGTACGGCCTCGGCGCCGGCGTCTGGAGCCGCAACGGCAACGTCGCCTACCGCATGGGCCGCGCCATCCAGGCCGGCCGCGTATGGACCAACTGTTACCACGCTTACCCGGCCCACGCCGCTTTCGGCGGTTACAAGGAATCCGGCATCGGCCGCGAGACCCACAAGGTCATGCTCGACCACTACCAGCAGACCAAGAACCTGCTGGTCAGCTACGCCGAGCAGAAGCTGGGCTTCTTCTAACCGCGCATCTCCTCCACTCGCCCAGATTTGCGGGCACTTCCGGGGGCGGGCAACCGCCCCCTTTTTTAGACCGCTTTCGGGAGAACCCCATGGTCGACCGCGTCATCGCCACGCCGGCTGCACTGGAACTGATCGCCCTGCTCAAGCAGCGCCACGGCCCGGCCCTGATCTTCCACCAGTCCGGCGGCTGTTGCGACAACAGCGCCGCCAATTGTTACCTACCCACCGACCTGACCATCGGCCCCTACGATGTGCATCTCGGCAACATCGGCGACGTCCCGTTCTACATCAGCGCATCGCAGTACGAGTACTGGAAGCACACGCAACTGATCATCGACGTCATCGACGGCTCGGGCGGCACCTTCTCCCTCGAAGGCAACACCGGCAAGGCCTTCCACACCCGCTCACGCCTGTTCACCGACGGCGAATGGGCTGAACTGCAGGCCGCCGGCCTGGTTTGATCTCGTAAGGAATTTTCATGAATAAATATGTTGCTCCCGGTGCGCTTTCGCTGATTGCTGCCGTTCTTTCCATTGCCCCCGTGTCCGTCGACGCGAATGAGCCAACCCGGATCCTTCGACGGGCAAATTGCTTTGTTTGCCATTCCGTCGAAACCAAGCGTATCGGCCCAGCCTACAAGGATGTCGCTGCCAGATACCAAGGCGACGACAGTATGCCGGCAAAATTATTCGACAAAGTGCGGAAAGGTGGCTCAGGGAACTGGGGAGATGCCGCGATGACTCCGCAACCGATCGAAACAATTAGCGATGATGATCTCAAGGCGAGCATCCACTGGATTCTGTCCCGGAAGTAACAAAGAGCATGAAAACTACGGCATCAGCATCTTGCCAGGTGCCTGCATGAGACTGGTCGGATCGACCGGAAACTCGGCAATCGGGCTAGGCCAATTGCAGCAGTAAACATCCCTGCTGCTAATGAAAAGAGGGGCCCGGCCGCCCTCTGCACGCCACGCTCACTGCCCTTGAATTTCATCGTGCCATTGGTCGCGACAACCGTCGCCCAGGCGGTCGATATGGCGTTCCCGCATTGCCACACATGACCGGTAAGCGGCTCGAAGGCCCTGCTCCGGCCTTGCTGTTGCAGGCCAACGTCCGAAGTGGCCGAATCTTGATAGTTCGCTGCGCTTTCGCGGCCGTTTCACGATAGTTCGCCGATGTTACTCCCCCTACTATCTCCCTCTGCTGATCCAGCAATCTTTCCGCCGGCGAAATGAAACGGGTTCGTCATGTGCGGGATTCTCACCACCTATCGGAGGATTGATTAATGAAAAAAAAGCACATGGCGCGGGGGACTGGCGCCCTCGTGTTGGTTACCGGATTGGCGATGTCGGCCATCGGTAATCCGGCCCACGCGGCGCTTTCGGGTCAAGCGCTTGTCAATAGCAAGTGCACGGTATGTCATGAAACAAAGACGGATCACCATTTGACACGGATCGGCGAAAGCCGCCGTACGCCAGAAGGGTGGGACATGACCGTGGCGCGAATGACCTTTGCTCACGGGGTGAAACTGACTTCGGAAGAGCGTGGCGCCGTCGTCAAGTACCTGTCGGACACCTATGGTCTGGCGCCGGACGAAACAGCTGACCATCGCTACATCGTCGAGCGGACACCCAGTGTCGTCGAGCACCCCGAAAGCAAACCGGTCGGAGACACTTGCGCGCGTTGCCATTCCTATGGACGCATCGCGGTTCAGCGGCGGACCGAAGACGATTGGCGCAAGCTGGTCCATTTCCATGTCGGACAGTTCCCGGCCATCGAGATTCAGGCGGGTGGCCGCGACCGCAATTGGTTCGAAATTGCGACGGGTGAAGTTTCGAAGGAACTGGGCAAACTTTACGGCTACGAAACGGAGAGCTGGAAGCAGTGGAAAGCCCGGAAGCACGCGGATGCGAGTGGCGTCTGGCGGCTGGTCGGAAATCGCCCTGGCATCGGCGCTTACGAAGGCAGAGCGACAATCACCAAGACCGGCGACGACCGCTATTCCGTGGACATGGTGATGCGTTACGAGAACGGTTCGCAGGAGTCGGCGAAGGGTTCCGCCATCGTTTACACAGGGCACGAATGGCGCGCGACGCTGAAGCAGGGCGGCCGCGATATTCACCAGGTGTTCAGCCTGGGCGCGAACGGCGTCGAACTGAGTGGTCGCTGGTTCGAAGCGAATAACGATGCGGTTGGTGGAACCCTGCGGGCGGTGCGTGCCGATCAGGGAGCGCCGGCGACGGTGCTTTCGGTTCAGCCGGCCATGGTCCGTGCGGGGACGCGGGCGACGCTGGCCATCAACGGCGTCGGGCTGAACGGCGAAGTCAAGCTCGGCGGCGGCGTCAAAGTGATCAAGCTGGTCGAACAATCGGCCGAGCGCATCGTGGCCGAGGTGGAAGTGGCCAAGGATGTGGCGAGCAGTTCCCGCGACGTGCAGGTGGGCAATACCAGCGGCGCCGGCCTGCTGAAGCTCTACAAGCAAATCGACTACGTGAAGGTGCTCCCCGAGCATCCGATGGCGCGCGTTGGCGGCAATGGCGGCTCCCAGCCAAAAGTGCCGGCGCAACTGGAGGCTATCGCCTGGGCTGCCGGGCCGGATGGCAAATCGGGTACTGCTGATGACATCCGCTTGGGTGAAGTTCCCGCTGCGTGGTCCGTCGACAACCTGAACAAGATGGCGGTTGAGATGCAGGACACGAAATTCGCCGGCCGCATCGAACAAAGCGGCCTCTTCGTTCCCAATGGCGCCGGCCCCAACCCGGAGCGCAAGTACAAGACCAACAATGCCGGCGAGCTGAAAGTCACGGCGACGGTCAAGGATGGTTCGCGGACGGTCAAGGCGAGCGCGCCACTGATCGTGACGGTTCAACGCTTCAATGATCCCCCGATCCGCTGAAGCAGAGCCGCCAGAGGAGACGCCAATGTCTGAAGCCAATCTGCTTTACGTCGACGCCAACGCGTTCCATGACGTTGCGGTGAAAGGGCGCCGGGTGCTTTTGCACGTACCGAGTACGGGGATTTTCGATCTCGATGAAGTGACGGGCGATGTTCTGGATTTTGTCCGGCCGCGTTCGAGCGTGAGTTTCGAGGATCTACAAGCACGCTTCCTGGATCGAGGGACACCGAATCTGATCGCCGATGCCATCGAGGATCTGAAGTCGCTGGGTGTCCTGCGCAGCGCGCCGGCCATTCCCGATCACGGGCCGGGGATCACCGTCAGCGAGTTTCCGCTCAGCACGATCGTGCTCAACGTCAATACCGGCTGCAATCTGAGCTGCACGTATTGCTACAAGGAGGATCTGACGACGCCGTCGAAGGGCGACAAGCTCAGCCTGGAAAAGGCCAGGCAGGGTATCGAGCTGCTGCTGCGCGAAGGCGCCAAACGGGAGCGCGTCAACGTGGTGTTCTTCGGCGGCGAGCCGCTGACCAATATGCCGTTGATCCGCGCCGTCACCGAGTACGCCGAGCAGCGCTGCCGTGAAGAAGGCAAGTCCCTGGACCTGTCCTTGACGACCAATGCGACCTTGTTGACGGAAGACATCGTCGACTACTTCCAGGCGCATCGCTTCGGTATCTCGATCAGCATGGACGGCCCCCAGGCCATCCATGACAAGCGCCGGAAGACCATCGGCGGCAAGGGAACCTACGAGGTCGTGGCGGCGAAGAGCCGGATGCTGCTGGCGCGCTACACAGCACGGCCGGTCGGCGCCCGCGTCACCTTGACCGCGGGTTACTCCGACGTGGCGGCGATCCATCACCACCTGAAGAACGAGATCGGTTTCGCCGAGGTCGGTTTCGCGCCGGTCACCAGCAATCCGGTCGAAGTCTTCAATCTGGTGGGCGATGAACTGCGCGCGGTGTTCGAGGCGATGAAATCCCTGGGAAGGGAATACGTTGCCGCGGCCATCGCCGGAGAAAACATCGGTTTCTCCAACATGCACCAGTTGCTGAGCGATCTCTACGAAGGGCGCCGGAAGGCGTTGCCGTGCGGCGCTGGCGTCGGCCTGCTGGCGGTGGATCACAAAGGGGACTTGAACCTTTGCCACCGGTTTACCGGATCCGAATTGCCGACCTTCGGCAATGTCGACTCGGGCATCGCCAAAGCCGAACTCGGCGCCTTCATGGAAACAGCACTGGACCGCTCGGAACGTGGCTGTTCCACCTGCCGCATCCGAAACCTCTGCTCGGGCGGCTGCTACCACGAGTCGTACGCCAATTTCAGCGATCCCCATTCGCCCGTTTATCACTACTGCGACCTGCTGAGGGAATGGGTGGATTTCGGCATCGAAGCCTACCTCGAAATCCTCCAGAAAAACCCCGCTTTCCTTCACCGTCATGTCGCCAACAGGAGTTCTGAATTATGAAAAACCTCAAGCCGCTGAATCGTAAGGCCCACCAGATCGAAACCGCTCCGACCGCGGAAGCCGCTGAAAAGGTCGTCGCCATGTCCGCCGCCGTTGCCGGGTGCTCAACCACCTTCGACCCGGGCTGGGAACTCGACCCCTTCATGGGCGTGGCCGGACTTTGCCAGCCGATGGAGGCCGATCTCTATGGTTGCTCGGATCCTTGCTGGTGGCCTGCCCAGGTCCCCGACACGCTGCACAACTACCCGAAATGGAACGAGGGTCGTGACGATGCGGCACGCGACTGGCAGTCGCTGCAAAGCGTCTTTCCCAAATGATGCACCGGGTCACACCACCAAATCAGAGGAATTTTCAAATGCTGACAAAGAACAAGTTAACTACCGCGTGTCTGGCCAATGCCACCGCCGCCGCATTGCTCACCCTGTATTCGGCCGGCGCGTTGGCGAAGGACTACATCGTCACCACCGCCCGCCCCGATGTCATGTTCGTGGTAGACGCCAAGGAGCGCAAGGTCGTCAAGACCCACAAGATCCCGAACACGTCGATGGGTAACAGCCCGATCACGGTTGTGCCGTCGCGCGATGGCAAGGTGGCGTACGTCATTCATAACCGCTGGGAGACGGTCTCGGGGATCGACCTGGAAAGCGGCAAGGAGGTTTTCCGGGCCGAACTGTCGGAAGGTGAAGACCTTCGCGGCAAGGCCGTCTTTGCCATGGACCTGAGCCCCGACGGCAAGGAGCTCGCCGTCTTCGTCAATCCCACCCGCCTGCTGCCAGGCGAATACCAGGTGCTGGACCCCTACATCGCGATCTACCGTACCGATGCGGGCACCGACGCCAAGCCTGAGCGCAAGTTGCCGTCGCCTCGCCGGGTGTCGACACTCGCCTATTCGGCGAAAGGCGACACCCTTTACACCTTCAGTTGGGAGATGCTCAAGCTCGATCCAAAGACTGGTGCGGTGAAGGGCCAACACCCCTGGCGTAGCTGGAAGGAGCCCAACCGGGGCGAGCCGGACACGCTGGCCATCTGGCCGCAGTGGGAGCAGACCAACATCTTCGCCACGCCCTACTACAAAGTGGCCACCGACAAGGAGGCAGGCGACCCGGCCGCCTTGCGCGCCGGCATCTGGGCGCTCGACCTGGAAAAGGACACCGTCAGCTTCAAGGAATTCGAGGACGCTTCGGTGGTGCTCTTCTCGTCGGCAGTCAATCCGGTCCGGCGCAACGAGGTGTACACGGTCTACACACAATTGACGCGCACCGACATGAAGACCGGCAAGATGGACCGCGTCGATCTCGATCACACCTACTACGACGTGAACGTGTCGAGCGACGGCAGCGAGTTGTACATCGGCGGCACGCAGGGCGACATCGCGGTCTACGACAGCAAGAGCCTGAAACGCATCGGCAACATCCGGACGCCTGGCGGTGGCGATCAGGTGTTGAGTTCGCTGCGGATCTTCAAGCGCTGATTCACCCATGAGCGCAGAAGCAATCCGGCTTCCTGCCACGGTACCAAACGCGGTGCCGGCGGTTCGGGGCATCAGAGATAAAGGCAGCCTGGGTCATTGGCTATGGTCCTTCATCCGCCCTGAACTGCCGGCATACGCGGCCGTGCTTCTGCTCTCCTTTCTTGCCGTAGCAGCTGGCCTGGCGCAGCCCTACCTGACCAAGACCTTGATTGACGAGGGCATCCTCGCCCACGATCGAGCCGTCATCATCGCCACCGGCGGCTGGATGGTCGCCTTGGCATTTGGGGGCTTGCTCATCGGCTTTACCTGCCGGCGCATTCACGTCACCGCCTCGGCGCGCTTGCTGCACCGGCTGCGCGAATCCCTGTTCGCGCACCTGCTGACACTGTCGCCGGCGGTCTTTTCCCGGACCCGCCAGGGCGATTTGCTGGCGCGCCTGGAGGGCGATCTCGGTGAGGTGCAGCGCTTCTGCATCGATGCCGCCTTGTCGGCGATCAACTCGCTGCTGACGCTGATCGGTACGGTCGCCCTTCTCGGGCTATGGAGTCCGCGGCTGGCTTTGTTCCTCGCTGCGCTCCTGACGGTCAATGGCTTGGTGCTCGGCTGGGTCCGGCCGCGCATCGAAAGCCTCTCGATCAAGGCGCGGGAAGCCGGCGTCGAGGTATCGAGCTTTCTCGTCGAAAAACTGGCGGCGGTGCGCTGCATCCAGACGCACGTAGCCGAGGGGCGCGAAGGAGAGCAGCTGCGCAGTCTGCACGACGCGGTGCGCGAGCGCATGCTGGCCTTGCAACTGGTCGGCTATATCGGCGGGGCATTTCCCAACCTCGTGTTGTCGCTGGCGGTGATCGGCATCTTCGTCGGCGGCAGCCTGGCGATGACCGGCGTCAATGCGCTGAGCCTCGGCACCTTGGTGGCTTTTGCCAGTTGCGTCCAGCGTGCCAGCGCGCCGGTACACACCCTGATGGGGCTTTATCTGCAATGGCAGCGGGTCAAGGTGGGTCTTGCACGGGTGGCCGAACTGCACGCGCTATGCCCGGCCCTGCCCCTTCCCGCCGCCGGTCGGCAAACGGGCGGCCCAGCGGGCGAGATCGTTGCCGAAGACCTGGCCTTCACCTACCCGGGCAGTGATCGGGAGGCCGTATCGGGGCTGAATTTCACCATTGCCGCAGGCAGCAGGGTCTGGCTGCGGGGCGATTCGGGCAGCGGCAAGTCGACGTTCATCGACCTGCTGCACCGGCATTTCGCGCCGACGCGGGGCAGCCTGCGCCTTGGCGGGGTGGCGGTGCGCGATCTCGATCCCGGCGTGCTGCGCCGACAGGTGGTGGTGGTCTCCCAGGAGGCGGTGCTCTTTGCCGGCTCGCTGGCTGACAACATCCGTTACGGTCGTCCGGATGCGCAACCGGCAGCGGTCGAGCAAGCGGCCCGGGCGGCCGGCGTCTGCGAATTCGCCACCCGCCTCCCGAACGGCCTCGACACCGCGGTCGGCCCGCGTGGCGCCACCTTGTCCGGTGGCGAACGGCAGCGCGTGGCGCTGGCTCGCGCCCTGCTGATGGCGCCATCGGTATTGGTGGTAGACGAAGCCACCTCGTCACTCGACGGGGCGCTGGAACAGCGGACCCTGCAGGCGATCGATGCCTTGCTGCCACGGGCGACGCGGATCGTGGTGAGCCACCGGGCGCTCGATGTGGCAGCTTTCGATCAAGTCGTCGAATTTCCGTCGAGGGGCGCATGTTGAAGCCGGTACGGGTCGGCCTCATCGACGGCGGCGTGGGCCGGGTATTCGACGCTGCCGTGCTTGCGACGCGCGCCTTTGGCGGCGCCTGCAACGAACGTTGCGACCATGGCGAACAGATCGCCGCTTGCGTGCTGCAACACAGTCCGTCCGCCCGCCTGCTGGTGGCCAGCGTGCTCGACCGGCGGCGCGAAGGCCGCGTCGATGCCGTGGTGGACGGACTGGCCTGGCTGGTCGACCAAGGCGCCCAACTGGTCAACATGAGTTTCGGCATGCCGCAGCCCAGCCGGCGCCTGGCGCAGGCCTGCCATGCCGCCGCCGCGGCCGGCGTCGTGCTTGTCGCCGCGGCCCCGGCCCGCGGCGGCGCCGCCTTTCCCGCCGCCTTTGACGACTGCATCGGGGTCAGCGGCGATGCGCGCTGCGCGCCGGGCGAAGTGTCCTGGCTGGCGACCGGGGTGGCGGATTTCGGCACGCATCCCTTTCTCGAGCCTGGCGATCCGCGCCGTGGCGGTGGCGCCAGCATCGCCACCGCGCGCCTGAGCGGGTTGCTGGCGGCTTGGCTCGAGGCTGGCATGGAAGCCTCGGCATTGCGGGCCGAACTGGCACGCCAGGCGCGCTACGTCGGCGCGGAGCGGCGTCATGCGTGAACGCACGGTCTGGCTCGCTGCGTTCGCTGCGGCGCTGCTGTGCGCGGCGCTTCCGTCCATCGGCAATAGCGTGGTTATCGTCGCCGGTCTCTGCGCGCTCGCCGCGGGCGTGTTGCCGAGGTGGCGCCAAGCCATGGCGCAGTACGCGGCGGCGTTGTTGTCGGGTGCCCTGCTCGGCTTGGCGCTGCTCCTGCTCGGCGACCAATTCGAGGTGCGCTACGTGTGGCTCTACAGCGGCGCCGAATTGCCCCTGTATTTGAAGCTGGGCAACCTGTGGGGCGGTGACGAGGGCACGACGCTGTTGCTGGCCGCATTTTGTACCAGCCTTGTGGCGGTGAACCGCGTTGTGCCGTGGCGCTTCGACGTCACCGCCTTGATCGGAGCTACCTTGGCGTTGACCGCCGCCTGGTTGGGGCCATTTTCGGCGACGCCGGCGGAGTGGCTGGCGCAGGCCGCGTCTCAGGGGATGAACGCCCATCTGATGAATATCTGGATGCTGGCTCACGCCCCACTGGTGCTGGCCGCCTATGCGTGGACGCTGGCCCTGGCCTCGCCGGCACTTGCCGCGTTCGCTGGTGATCAGGCGACTTGGTCCGCGGTGGCGTTGGCGCATGCGCGGCGAGCCTGGGCGCTGCTGACGGCCGGCATCGGCTTCGGCATGGTGTGGGCGTTCGAGGACGCGATGTACGGGCAGGTTTGGCACTGGGATCCGGTACAAACGGCCGTGTTCGCCGTCTGGTGCCTGCTCGGCGCGCATCTGCACGGCATCGTCAACTGGCGGGCAGGACGCCCGCTCTGGCGCTGGATGCCGTTGGCGGCACTGCTGGCCGCGGTGCTGACGCTGGTGGCAATGGGCGTCACCCGCAACGAGGTGCTGGCAAGCTCGCACCGCTACGTCGGCGCCACGGCCTCGCCCGTCTACTTTTGCCTCGCGGCGATCCTCGTGTTGCTAGGTTGCATCAAGGCTTGGCACGGCCGCCGGGTGAGGCCACTGCCGCTGCACGTCGGTCCGGCGGCCTGGGGATTGCGCCTGACGCAGTTCGTTTTCATCGTCTTGGGCCTGCTCGCCGCCGGTCATCTGGCGTGGGCTTACCTCGCCAGCGCCCAGGGCTGGCCGCGGCCGGAAGACCTGAAACCGTTCTTCGAGACGCTCGACAATTGGCGGCGCGGCCGCGAATTGCCCGCTTTGCGCGCCGCCTTCGCCCAGTGGGAGGTAGACGGCTATGCGCTGGCCCGTGTCGCGCTGTACCCCTTGATCGGCATCGGACTGGTCGGCGGTTGGTTCTTCTGTTGGCGCGTGGCCCGGCGGCTCGGTTGGCTGACGCTGTGCCTGGCGGCCATCGTCTGCGCCGCTGCCTGGATCGAAGGCGGGCCGCTGACCCGGGGCTACATGGGCGAAGGGGTGTTGTCGCAACGCATCGCCACGGTCTTGCCGCGTATCGATGCGGCGCTGGCGGCCGGTGCCTACCTTGCGCTCGGCGTCATTGCCTGGAGCGTATACGCGGCACACAGAACTTCCGTCAAAGGCTATGTACTCGCCTTGGGACTGGTCCACCTGGGGGCGGTGATTGCTCTTTGGGGGGCCTTGCTGGCTACGGCACTGAACGGTTACTCCCAGCGGCTGATCGAGTTGTCCGATGCGTGGCAGGACACTCCCCACGGCTACGCCTTCCGTGTCACTTCGCTGGCGGTGGAGCGGACAGCGGACGGCGGCCGGGCAAAAGAAGCCGGGAGTTTCCGGGCGCTGGCCCAGGTTGAGTTGAAGAGCCCGTCGCAAAGCGTGGTCAGCGGCCAGACGCTGTACCGCGATGCGCGTCGCGCCGTCGAAGCTTACAGCGGGCCGGTGCGCCAGATCTGCGAAGTGCTCGACTATCGCTACGCCCGCTATGCCAATACGCCCGGCTATGTGCTGCATCCCTTCATCGACCGTGGCTGGACACGCGACGTGCAATTGTGGGTGTCCAGCGCGGCGGCGGTGGCGGCGCTCGAAGGCGGGCCACAGGCGTCGCAAGCGGTCGTCGTACTGCGCATTTTTCCCTTTGCATCGCTGCTCTGGCTTGGCCTGGCCCTGGCTTCCACTGGCGCGCTGTGGTTCGCCACACGCCGGCCCAGGCACGGCCGCATCAAGGAGGCTTCATGAAACAGATCGTCATCTTGGGTGCCGGCCCGGCGGCATCTTTCCTCGCGCTGTCCCTGTTAAAGGCCGGTCATACCCCGCTCATGATTGGCCAATTGCGCCGTAAGCCTGCCGTGGAAGGCTTGTCCCTACGGGTGGTCGAGGCCTTGGAACGCCTCGACTGTGCTGGCGCGCTATCGCTGCTGGGGCCGCGCTGGCGCCGAATATCCGCCTGGAATGGCGAAGAAGTCGAAATGAACGGCGAATTCGTCGTCGAGCGAACAGCTTTCGACAAGGCTTTGGCGGGCGACGTACGGGCGGCCGGCATCACCTTCCATGAGGGGCGGGTGGCGAGGATCGGCCGTGACGCCGATGGCGCCCGCACCGTGGCGTGGACCGATGCCTCCGGGCAATTGCGGCAGACCCGCGCCGACCTGATCGCGGAATGCCGGGGGCATGCTGCGCCGCGGTCGCTGCCGGATGTCCATAGTGGCGGCATGCTGCTGTCGCTGGGGCGCAGTTTTGTCGGCGCCCGCCCGCAGCCACGCACGACCTTCGCCGAATCCTTCGCCCACGGCTGGGCCTGGGGGGCAGTGGACGGGCAGGGCATGGCGCACATCCAGACCGTGGTTACTGCTGATCGGGTGAAATGCCACGGCGGCGATCTGGAAGCCACTCACACAGCCAATCTGAAGTATCTCGACCGCCTGCCGGTGCATTTCGGCAGAGAACTGCGACCCAGCGGCCCGGTGCGGGCGCGTGGCATCCAGCCGGCACTGCGCGGCGGCGTTGCCCGGGCGGACTATCTGCGCATCGGGGATGCCGCCTATACCGGTGATCCGCTGTCCGGCCACGGCATCTTCGAAGCCGCCTCGGGGGCCATTGCTGCTGTGCCGGTGATCAACACGCTGCTCAACCGCCCGGACGACGGCCCCCTGGCGCTGCGCTATTTCTCGGAGCGGGCGGAGACCGTGTATTTCTCCCGCCTCAAAGCCGCGCTTCAGCACTATGCCGCCGAGACACGATGGTCCGATTCGGAGTTTTGGCGGCGAGCAGTTGCGGACGACACCGAAGCCCCTGGCAAGGCTCCACAGCAAGCGCAATTTGCTCTGCGCCCAGTGGTTGAGGACGGATTCATCCTCGCGCGCCGCGTCGTCGTCAGCGAAGAACACCCCCGTGGCGTGCGCTTCATCGACGGCGTTGACCTGGGTCTCATGGATGAGCGCCTGCGCACTTCACCAAGAACAGAAATTGCCACGTTCAGCAAAGAGCTGAATGCCCCCACGGAGTCGATCCTGCGCGCCCTGCACTGGCTGCACAGGCACTGCCTCGCTCCTCACCACGTGGCGCACTGATCAGAGTTTTTTTACCACCACCAAGGAAAGAGGAGTCAATCGAATGAAGAAAAATGTACACAAGTCATGGATCGTGCTCGCGACGCTGCTGGCCGTAGCAAATGTTGCCCGCGCCGAGGAAGCGCCAGCCCCGCCATATACCCTCAGCGCCAATGTTGGACTGTTTTCGCAGTACGTCTTCCGCGGCATTTCCTACACCCAGGAGAAACCTGCGGTCCAGGGAGGATTTGACCTCGCCCATCAGAGTGGGCTCTACCTGGGGATCTGGGGCACCAACGTCAGCGACGCTGCATTGAACAATGCGGTTGGCGAGATCGACATCTACGGCGGCTACGCCAACACGATTGGCGACGTCACCTACGATTTGGGCTTCCTTCAGTTCATCTTCCCCAGTGGCCAAATCAACGGAACCAACGAAAAATACGACACGCTGGAACTGAGCGCCGCACTCACCTGGAAGTTCTTGAACGTGAAGTACTCGCACACCGTAACGGACTATTTCGGGGTTAATGACAATTCGCTGGGACTGGGCCGGGGAGGGTCAAAGGGATCACATTACATCGAAGGCAATCTTGCCCATGAATTCCTGCCGGGCTGGAAGGGATTGCTCCACGTCGGGCGTCAGCATGTTCACAATTATGATGAATACGACTTCACCGACTGGAAAATCGGGGTCACGAAAGACTTTGCAGACGGCTGGCAGGCAGGGATAGCCTGGATCACCACGAACGCCGACAAGCAGTTGTATACGCTGTGCGACGGCAATGGCCGGTGCAAGGACAGCGGAGCCGATAAATGGCTTGTCCACGTTAAACGGACGTTCTGACCGGCAAAGGAATTCAGGGGGCTTGACGGATCGGGTTCATGACATTCATGCCAAACCGAAAGGTTGAGCCCCGTGGTTGTCGACAGGGTACGGAAATAGGCTTAGCCACCCGGCGGAAACCGCAGGCAACGCAACCGACAATCCGTTCGCGGTTCACAATCCGGCACGGCCTTGTGCGATGCGCTAAAATCGCGCCCCATCATGCTCTATCCCCTCATCCGCAAGTTCTTTTTCGCCCTCGACGCCGAAACCGCCCACGGTATTGGCATGAATGGCATCGACTTTCTCAACGCAACCGGTTTTGCCGGATTGCTGGCCAAGCCGGTAACACCCTGCCCGGTCGAGGTCATGGGCCTCAAGTTCCCCAACCCGGTCGGCCTGGCCGCCGGCCTGGACAAGAACGGCGACCACATCGACGGTCTGGCCAAACTCGGCTTCGGCTTCCTTGAGATTGGCACGATCACCCCGCGGCCGCAGGACGGCAATCCACGCCCGCGCCTGTTCCGCATCCCGGAAGCGCAGGGCATCATCAACCGGATGGGCTTCAACAATGCCGGCGTCGACAAGCTGCTGGAGAACGTCCGCCGCGCCGAATTCCCGAAGAAGGGCTGCATCCTCGGCATCAACATCGGCAAAAACGCGACGACGCCGATCGACAAGGCGGCCGACGATTACCTGATCTGTCTGGAAAAGGTCTACAACGACGCCAGCTACGTCACCGTCAATATCTCCTCGCCGAACACCAAGAACCTGCGCGAACTGCAGAAGGACGAGGCGCTCGACGACCTGCTGGCGCAACTGAAGTCGCGCCAGGAGCAACTGGCTGAAAAGCACGGCAAATACGTGCCGATGGCGCTGAAGATCGCCCCCGACCTTGACGACACGCAGATCACCGCCATCGCCGACGCGCTGCGCCGGCACCGCTTCGATGCGGTGATCGCCACCAACACGACCCTGTCGCGCGACGGTGTCGACAACCTGCCGAATGGCAACGAGACCGGCGGCCTCTCCGGCGCCCCGGTGTTCGCCAAATCGACGGCCGTGCAGAAGAAACTGGCGACAGCGCTGGCCGGCGAACTGCCGATCATCGGCGTCGGCGGCATCATGGGTGGCGAGGACGCGGCCGAGAAGATCCGGGCCGGCGCCAGCCTGGTTCAGTTCTACAGCGGTTTCATCTACCGCGGCCCGGATCTGGTGGCGGAAGTGGCGGAAACTCTGGCCCACGTCATGAAGAGGAAAACGGCATAAGGCCACAACCGGCGCATAGTTGTTTGGGCGCCGGCAAAGCCCGATAATACGTGCCTCTGCCCCTTTTCCACCCCATGAGCCACTATCTCTTCATCCTTGTCGGCGCGGTGCTGGTCAACAACGTCGTGCTGGTCAAGATGCTTGGCCTGTGCCCGTTCATGGGTGTTTCCAAGAAACTGGAAACGGCCTACGGCATGGGTGCCGCCACCACCTTCGTGCTGACGCTGGCCACCGGAGCCAGCTACATCATCGATCAGTACCTGCTGCTGCCTTTCGGCCTCGAGTACCTGCGGGCGCTGTCCTTCATCGTCACCATCGCCGCCATCG
>DDWF01000335.1:15328-20708 GCA_002345845.1 Betaproteobacteria bacterium UBA2293
CTCGGCGTGCCGCTGCTCAACATCGCCGGCGGCCACAATTTCGTCGAATCGCTGCTCTTCGGCGCCGGCAGCGCCGTCGGCTTCTCGCTGGTACTGATCCTCTTCGCCGGCATCCGCGAACGCATCGAGTGCGCCGACGTGCCGGTGTACTTCCGCGGTTCGGCCATCGCCATGGTCACCGCCGGCCTGATGGCCCTCGCCTTCATGGGCTTCGCCGGTCTGGACAAGTACCAGTAATGGACATCCTCACCGCCATCGCCATCATGGCCCTGGGCGCCGTCGTGCTCGGCGCCGCGCTCGGTTTCGCCGCGATCAAGTTCAAGGTCGAGGGCGATCCGCTGGTCGAGAAGATCGAGGCCATCCTGCCGCAGACGCAGTGTGGCCAGTGCGGCTTTCCCGGCTGCAAGCCCTACGCCGAGGCCATCGCCAAGGGCGATGTGGACATCAACCTGTGCCCGCCGGGCGGCATGGAAGGCGTGCAGCGCCTCGCCGACCTGCTCGGCCGCGAGGTCAAGCCGCTGGAAGCCGAGGAAAAGCCGAAGCAGGTGGCGATCATCGACGAGAACACCTGCATCGGCTGCACGCTGTGCATCCAGGCCTGCCCGGTCGATGCCATCGTCGGCGCGGCCAAGCAGATGCACACCATCATCGGCGCCCAGTGCACCGGCTGCGAACTGTGCCTGCCGCCCTGCCCGGTCGAATGCATCCGCATGGAAACCATCGGTGAAACGCTCGATAACTGGAAATGGAAATACCCGGTGGTCGGCATCAAGGCCGTGCCCATGAAGGACGCCGCCTGATGTTCAATCTGTTCAAATTCTGGGGCGGCATCAAGCCCCCCAGCCACAAGACCGAATCGAACCAGCAGCCGATCGGCGTCGCGCCGCTGCCGTCGCACCTGATCGTGCCGCTGCACCAGAGCATCGGCGGTACGCCGAAGCCGGTGGTGCAGGCTGGCGACAAGGTATTGAAGGGGCAGTTGATCGGCGAGGCCGACGGCTGGATTTCGGCTGCCGTGCATGCGCCGACTTCCGGTACCGTGCGCGAGGTCGCCATGCATGTGCGGCCGCATCCGTCCGGTCTCGACTCGCTGTGCGTGGTCATCGATCCCGACGGCCGCGACGAATGGATCGAACACAGCCCGCTCGATCTGGCGAGCACCGCCCCCGCCGACGTCTTCGCCCACCTGCAGCGTTCCGGCGTCGTCGGCCTCGGTGGTGCCGGCTTCCCGGCCCACGGCAAGCTGACGCCAGCGCCGAACGTGGCGATGGACGAGCTGATCATCAACGGCGCCGAGTGCGAGCCCTACATCACCTGCGACGATCTGCTGATGCGCGAGCGGGCCGACGAGATCGTCCGCGGCATCGCCCTCTTCCGCGATCTGCTGCAGCCGAAAAAGGTACTGATCGGCATCGAGGACAACAAGCCGGAAGCGGTGGCCGCGATGACCGCCGCCGTTGCCGCCCGCGGCGAGAATTTCGCCGTCGTCGCCGTGCCGACCCGCTACCCGGCCGGCGGCGCCAAACAGCTGATCCGCGTGCTGACCGGCAAGGAAGTCCCCGGTTCGATGCGTTCGACCGCCGAGATGGGTGTCCAGGTATTCAACGTCGCCACCGCCTACACCGCCTGGCGTGCCGTCGCCTACGGCGAACCGGTCATTTCGCGCGTCGTCACACTGACCGGCAATGTCGCCCAGCCGCACAATGTCGAGGTGCTGATCGGCACGCCGATGGACGAACTGCTCAAGCTTGCCCGGCCGCATCCGGACACCGACGGCATCCTGATGGGCGGCCCGATGATGGGCTTCCTGGTGCCCAATCGCCAGGTGCCGGTGGTCAAGACCACCAACTGCCTGATCGCCCATTCGGAACGCCTGTTCCCGCCGAAGGCGCCGGAAATGCCCTGCATCCGCTGCGGCGCCTGCGCCACGGTCTGCCCGCACGAACTGCAGCCCTTCGAGATGTACTGGTACGCGCGCGCCAAGAACTTCGGCAAGACGCAGGAATACAACATCTTCGACTGCATTGAGTGCGGCTGCTGTTCCTATGTCTGCCCGTCGCGCATTCCGCTGGTCCAGTACTTCCGTTTCGCCAAGAGCGAGATCTGGGCCCGTGAGCGCGAAAAGAAGGCGGCCGACGAAGCCAAGGCCCGCTTCGAGTTCAAGCAATTCCGCGACGAGCGCGAAAAGGCCGAGAAGGCCGAGAAGCTGGCCAAGGCCGCCGCCGCCCAGGCGGCCAAGAAGGCAGCGGAAGCGGCAGCAGCCGCCGAAGCACCGGCCGGCGACGCCCCCGCGACGGAAGCAGCAACTGCCGCACCGGCGCCGGCAAGTGCCGCCGACGCCGACAAGGCCGCCAAAATGGCCACCATCCAGGCCGCCATGGAACGCGCCAAGGCGCAACGGGAAGCGGCACAGCCGAAGAATATCGAAGCGCTGAAACCGCAACAGCAGCGTGAGCTGGCCGAGATCGAAGCCCGCCGTCAGGCCGCTGGCATTGCCGAGGCGCCGGCAAGTGCCCCCCAGGAACCGAAAGCCGAATGATTTTTGCCCCCTCGCCCTTCCTGCTCAAGGACGCCAGCGTCAGCCAGGTGATGACCCAGGTCTGCGTCGCCCTGATTCCGGGTATCGCCGCCTATGCCTGGCTGGTCGGCCCGGCCATCCTGGTCCAGCTGGTTATCGCCACCTTTGCCGCCCTGCTCGCCGAAACGGTGATGCTCAAGCTGCGCGGCAAGCCGCTGGCGCTGTTCCTCTCCGACGGCTCGGCCATCGTCACCGCCTGGCTGATTGCCCTCACCTTCCCGCCGCTGGCACCGTGGTGGATGGTGTTTACCGGCACGGTGTTCGCCATCGTCTTCGCCAAGCATCTATACGGCGGCCTCGGCCAGAACCCGTTCAACCCGGCGATGGTCGCCTTCGCCGTCTGCATCGTCTCCTTCCCGGCGCTGATGTCGCAGTGGCCGGCCGTCGGCCTGGAGCTGCGCCTGCTCGACCAGATCGACATCATCTTCGGCCTCGCCCCGCGCGTCGATGCCCTGTCCAGCGCGACACCGCTCGATGCGATGAAGACCGCCATGCGCATGGGCGACAGCAATTTCGACATCGCCCAGTTGCTGGCCAACCAGGACATTTACGGCAACTTCGCCGGTCGCGGCTGGGAGTGGGTAGCCGCCGGCTACCTGATCGGCGGCCTGTGGCTGTGGCATCGCCGCGTCATCTCCTGGCAGGTGCCGCTGGCCTTCATCGGCTCGCTGTCGCTGATCTCGGGCGCGCTCTGGCTGTACAACCCGGCCGCCTTCGCCAACCCGCTGTTCCACCTGTTCTCCGGCGGCACCCTGCTCGGCGCCTTCTTCATCGCCACCGACCCCGTTTCCGGCTGCACGACACCACGCGGCAAGCTGATCTTCGGCGCCGGCGCCGGCCTGCTCGCCTACATCATCCGCGTCTTCGGCGGCTATCCCGATGGCGTCGCCTTCGCCGTACTGCTGATGAACCTCAGCGCGCCGGTCATCGACCTGCTGACCCAGCCGGCCATCTTCGGCATGAAGGGTAAAAAATGAGCAGCGCGCCGAAGGAATTCGCCGCTCCGGCCATGGCCGCCCGCACCGCGGCCACCCTCTTCGTCTTCGTCGTCATCTTTACCGGCCTGCTGTCTACCGTCTACAAGTGGACCCGGCCGGTGATCGAAGCCACTGCCCGCGAGGAACGCCTGCGCCTGCTCAACGAAGTCCTGCCCGCCGCCGAGTACGACAACGATCCGGTTGCCGAGGCGCGGACGCTTCCGCCGACGGTGGAACTCGGCCTGAAGGAGCCGAGCACCTTCTACCCGGCCCGCCGGGCTGGCCAGCCGGCCGCCGCCATCTTCGAGGCCATCGCTCCGGATGGCTATGCCGGGCGCATCCGCCTGTTGATCGCCATCCGCGCCGACGGCACCGTGGCTGGCGTGCGCGTCACCCAGCACAAGGAAACGCCGGGCCTCGGCGACTACATTGAGCCGAAGAAGGACCGCAACAAGGCGCGCCCGTGGATCACCCAGTTCAACGGTCTGGCCTTGGCAACGACCGACGACAAGGCCTGGCGCGTGATCAAGGATGGCGGCCGCATCGACTATTACGCCGGGGCGACCATCAGCCCGCGTGCCATCGCCCGTGCCGTGCACAAGGCGGCGCGCTGGTACGAGGCCAATCGACAGCAACTGTTCTCCACTGACGGAGGCAAACCATGATCACCCGTGACCAACTGGCTACCATCGCCCGCAACGGACTGTGGAAGCAAAATACTTCGCTGGTCCAGATCCTCGGCCTGTGCCCGCTGCTGGCGGTGACGACCAATGCGGTCAACGGCATCATGCTGTCACTGGCGACGATCATCGTCATGGCCCTCGCCAACGTCGCTGTCGCCTCGCTGCGCAACCTGATTCCGCACGAAATCCGCATCCCGGTCTTCATCCTCATCGTCGCCGCCCTGGTCACCGTCGTCGACCTGATGTTCAACGCCAACCTGCACGAGCTGTACGTCGTGCTCGGCATCTTCATTCCGCTGATCGTCACCAACTGCATCGTGCTCGCCCGCGTCGAGGCCTTCGCCGCCAAGAACCCGCCGCTGCACTCGACGCTTGATGGCATTTTCATGGGCCTCGGCATGCTGTGGACCCTGGCCCTGCTCGGCGGCATGCGCGAACTGCTCGGCGCCGGCACGCTGTTCGGCGGCATCGACATGGTCTTCCCCAGCCTGCAGCCGATCCAGCTGCTGCCGGAAAGCTATCCCGGCTTCCTGCTCGGCCTGCTGCCGCCTGGCGCCTTCATCCTGCTCGGCTGCATGATCGCCTGGAAGAACTGGATGGATGCCCGTGCCGCCGCCCGTGCCCGCGACAAGGGCAATGCCCCGGCAGCGCCGGCGCCGGCCACGGCTGCCTGACCACACCCTTGCAAATCGCTGACATCCGCCGTTGGCTGCGCGAACGGGGCGCCCTGCCCGTGCACGAAGAGCGCGTGCTGCGCGCCTGGACGGCGGCCCAGCCGCTCGATGCCGGGCCGCGCCGGAAGGCCGCCGCCGATTTCCTGCCGCTCGCCCTGCGCCGCGACCTGCCGGCCCTCAGCGAACAACTGGCCGGCCTGGCCCGCATCCGTTCCGAGCACCCCGGCGCCGATGGCTCGGCCCGCCTGCTGGTCGATCTGGCCGATGGGCAGACGGTGGAAAGCGTGCTCCTGCCGCGCGATGGCGTCTGCGTGTCGACCCAGGTTGGCTGCGCCGTTGCCTGTCAATTCTGCATGACCGGTCGCGATGGCTTGCTGCGCCAGCTGGGCAGTGCCGAGATCGTTGCCCAGGTGGTGCATGCCCGCGCCCGGCGCCTGGTCCGGCGGGTCGTCTTCATGGGCATGGGCG
>DDWF01000233.1:0-2650 GCA_002345845.1 Betaproteobacteria bacterium UBA2293
GTCCAAGTCTCGGCGGTGCCGATCACGTTCGGAGGCGAGGACGGCGCCCTCGTGTTCGTGCGGGACGTCTCCGACAGGATCCGTGCCGAGACCATGTCCAAGATGCGGCTGCATCTACTGGAGTATGAGCACGGTCACACGCTTCAGGAGGTCCTGCAGGAGGCCGCTGATCGGGTCTGCGAGCTGAGTGGCAGTCCTCTGGGCTTCTATCACCTGCTGACGGAGGATGGCTCGGGGATGCACACCCAGACCTGGTCCACGGCCACCAGAGAGCAGCACTGCAGGATGTCTCCCGGCAGCGGGCATCGCCCGATATCCGAGGCAGGCGTGTGGGCAGAGTGCGTGCGACGCGGGGCGCCCGTCATGCTCGATGACGCGGATTCACTTCCTGAGGGCACGCGTCTTCCGACGGGTCATCCGCCCCTGGCCAGAATGCTCCAGGTGCCGGTGATCAGGGACGGCCGGGCCGTCGCCGTGTTGGGAATGGCCAACAAGTCCACCGCCTACCGTGCGGTCGACGTGGAGATCGCCTCGTACATCGCCGATGTCGCCTGGGAGATCGTCTTGCACAAGCGTGCCGAGGAGGCCATCCGCGATCGGGACGAGCTGGTGAGCCTGGCCGGCCGGCTGGCACATCTCGGCGGCTGGGCTGTCGACCTGGCCAGTGGACTCGTGTACTGGTCGCCGGAGGTCGCTGCGATCCACGAGATGCCCGTCGGGTACTCTCCTTCGGTGGATGAGGGAATCGCCTTCTACGCCCCGGAGTATCGTGACCGGATCACCGAGGTGTTCACGGCCGCAGTGACCGACGGCGTGCCGTACGACGAGGAGCTTGAGATCATCGCGTCGAGCGGGCGACGCGTGTGGGTCCGGACGATGGGTATGCCCGTCCGCGATGCGTCCGGCGCCGTCGTCGCTGTTCGCGGCGCGTTCCAGGACATCACGGAGCGCAGACAGGCCGAGTTGGAGCTCCAGGAGCATCGCGATCACCTCGAGGAGCTGGTTACCGAGCGCACGCGCGAACTGGAACAGGCAAACAGGGACCTGCGCGAGGCCACGCAGGCGAAGAGCCGGTTCCTTGCCAACGTGAGTCACGAGCTGCGCACGCCGATGAACGCGATCATCGGCCTCTCGCACCTGGCGCTGAAGACTCAGATGACGCCCAAGCAGCGCGACTATATCAGCAAGGTCCACAACGCCGGCACATCGCTGCTGGGTGTGATCAACGACATCCTGGATTTCTCGAAGATCGAGGCCGGCAAGCTGGAGATCGAACAGGTGCCGACATCGGTCGCCGAGGTGGTGGAAAAGGCCTGCGGCATGCTCGACCATCTGGCCTTGAAAAAAGGAGTGGAACTGACGCTGTTCACCGACCCGGCGCTGCCCGCACAGATTCTCGGCGATGCGGCGCGCCTGCGCCAGGTGCTGGTCAACCTGGCCAACAACGCCATCAAATTCTCCAGCGGGCAGGGGCGGCAGGGCCATGTGGCGGTGCGCGCCGTGCTGGCCGCACGCGAAGCCGGAAAGGTCGTCATCGACATCCATATCACCGACAACGGCATCGGCATGGACGAAGCCACCCAGGCGCGCCTCTTCTCCTCCTTCACCCAGGCCGACGCCTCGACCACGCGGCGCTTCGGCGGCACCGGGCTGGGGTTGGCCATCGCGCGCAACTTGGCCGAACTGATGGGCGGCAATATCCGCGTGCAAAGCGCACCGGGCGAGGGTGCGAGCTTCACCCTGCGCCTGCCCTGCGTGCCCGTGACGGAAACACCCGGCAGCGCCGCCGGCGAGGTACACCCCCTGCTGGCCGGCCTCTCCTGCCTTGCGGTGGGTAGCGCCGACGGCCTGGCCGACGACCTGGCCGCCTATCTGGTCGCCGCCGGCGCCCGGGTCGAGCGGGCGCCAGACCTCGCGGCGGCCGGCGCGCATCCCGGGCCGACCGCGCCCGGCCCATGGGTCTGGCTGATCGACGCCGGGAGCGCGCCGCCCGCGCCGGACGCCTTGCGCGCCCTCATCGACGCTCACACAGCGCAACATCTCAACTGCGTCATCGTCGTCGGTCGCGGCAAGCGCCGGCTCCCGCGCCGGCAGGGCGCCGACCCGCGGGTATTCGAAATCGACGCCAATGTGCTGACGCGCCACAGCGTGGAGAACGTGGTGGCCATCGCCGCCGGCCACCGATCGGCAAAGGTGGATGCGCCGCCGACCGGCAAGAGCGCGGCGCTGCTGGCCGCGCCGCCGCGCGCGGACGCGCTGCGCCAGGGCCGGCTGCTCCTGGTCGCGGAAGACAACGAGACCAACCAGAAGGTGATCGTGCAGCAGCTTGCCCTGCTCGGCTACGCCGCCGACGTCGCCGCCGATGGCAGTGAAGCGCTGGAACGCTGGCTAAGCGGCGACTACGCCCTGCTGCTCACCGACTTGCACATGCCTCACATGGACGGCTACGAACTTGCCGCCGCGATCCGCGACCATGAAGCCGGCCAGCGGCGCATTCCGATCATCGCCCTGACCGCCAATGTGCTCAAGGACGAGGCGGAGCACTGCCGCGCCGTCGGCATGGACGATTATCTGTCCAAACCGGCGCAGCTCGTCGATCTCAAGGCGATGCTGGCGAAGTGGCTGCCGGCTGGCGCCGTCTCGCCAGCGC
>DDWF01000233.1:2725-7810 GCA_002345845.1 Betaproteobacteria bacterium UBA2293
ACGCGAGGGATGGGGCAACGCCCCACACTTTTGCAACGCTGGACGTCAGCGTGCTCGCCGCCCTGGTCGGCGACGACCCGGAGACGATCCGCGAATTCCTGCTCGATTTTCGCGCCAGCGCGGCGACCATCGCGGCCGAACTGCAAGCCGCTGTCGCGGCCGGCGACGCGGCCCGTGCCGGCGCGCTGGCGCACAAGCTCAAGTCCTCGGCGCGTTCGGTCGGCGCGCTGGCGCTGGGGGGCCTGTGCGGTGAAATGGAAGCGGCCGGCAAGGCGGGCGACACGGCAATGCTTAAAATTTTTATACTAAAGTTTGTGGATGAAATGACGGCCGTCGCCGCGGCGCTGGAAAGACTGACGTCGCGCCACAAGAATAACGATGACAGAGAGGAATAGCCATGACGGATAATTTTTCCGTCAAGATTGCGCTTGTCGATGACGAGCCCTTCATGCTCAAACTACTCGGCCGCATGCTGGAGAACCTCGGCTACGCCGCGCCATCCGCGCATACCAGCGGACGCGCGGCGCTGGCCGCCTTCGCCGCCGACGGCCCGCCGGACCTGATCCTGCTCGANNCTCAACATGCCCGAGATGGACGGCATCGAATTCGTCCGCCCCCTGGTTGAAACTTGCTATGCCGGCAGCCTGATCCTCATCAGCGGCGAGGACGAACGCATGCGGCAGGCCGCCAGCAAACTGGTGCGCGCACCATATTCGCGTGCTCGGCCATTTGCAGAAGCCGGCCACGCCGGACGCGCTGGCGGCGCTGCTGGCAAAATGGTCGCCGCCCGCGCTCGGCCGGACGCGGGCGGTGCCGGCGGCTTACGGCGCGGAGGCGGTGCGGGCCGCCATCGCCAACGGCGAACTGGTCAATTACTACCAGCCCAAGGTGGCGGTGAGCAGCGGCGCGGTGGTGGGGGTGGAAACCCTGGTGCGCTGGCGGCATCCGGTCGATGGCCTGGTCTATCCCGACCAGTTCATCGGCGTGGCCGAGGCGCACGACCTGATCGGCGACCTGACCCGCGTTGTGCTCGCCAGCGCGCTGGCCCAGGCCCGCGCCTGGCTTGACGCCGGGCTGGCCCTGCGGGTGGCGGTCAACCTGTCGATGGACAACCTGGCGGCGCTGGGTTTCGCCGATTACGTCGCCGCACAGGCCGCCGGCGCCGGGGTGGCGCCGGCGGAGATCGTGCTGGAAGTAACCGAAAGCCGGCTGATGGACGATCTGCGCGCCCCGCTGGAGATCATGACCCGGCTGCGCCTGAAACGCTTCCGGCTGTCGATCGACGACTTCGGCACCGGGCATTCCTCGCTCGCGCAGTTGCGCGACCTGCCCTTCGACGAACTGAAGATCGACCGCGGCTTCGTGCACCGCGCTCACGCCGACCCCACCTTGCGCGCGATCTTTGAGTCCAACCTGAATCTGGCGCGGCAACTGGGCATCGAGGTGGTGGCCGAGGGGGTCGAGGACCAGGCCGACTGGGACTTCCTGCGCCAGGCGGGCTGCGATCTGGCGCAGGGCTATTTCATCGCCCGCCCGATGCCGGCAGCCGACCTGCCGGTCTGGATCAAAACCTGGGAAGCACGCCGGATCGAACTGTATCCCACCTAGACCGAGGAAACCTGCCACCATGACCACACCCGACGCCGTCACCCTGCTGGTTGCCACCGATAACGTCACCGACGCGGCGCTGGTCAAGAAACACCTGGAGGAAGAATTCGCCAAGGTCGTCGTCTCGACCAACCCCGATGCGGCGGCGAAGGACTTCGAGCGCCACCGCCCGAACGTGCTGGTGCTGGCCTTCGACAATCTGGAAAAGGCGGAACGCTATTACCTCGGGCTCTATCGGCTGTGCCCGATGGTGCAGCAGCACATCCACCGCACCGTGATCCTGTGCAACAAGGACGAGGTGAAACGGGTATATGAGCTGTGCAAGAAAAACTACTTCGACGACTACGTGCTGTTCTGGCCGATGACCTACGACATGTTGCGGCTGTCCATGGCGGTCCATCACGCGCTGCGCGAACTGGCGGCCCTCAAGGATGGGGACAGCGGGCCGTCACTGGTGGAATTCGCCGCGCAGGCGCGCCGTCTGGCGGAGCTGGAAGGCTTGCTGGATGCACGGCTGACCGAGCCGGCGGTTTCCACCGCCCCGCTCAAGGCCTGGGCGGATGGGTTACGCCAGGATTGCGCCCCCCACCTGGAGGCGGCGCGCACGCTCGGCACGCTGGCCGACCGCGTCCGGCCAACGGTACTGGTGGCCGACGACGACGAATTCCAGCGCAAGCTCATGGCCCGCATCCTCGAGGCGGAGAACTATCGCATGCTCTTCGCCGGCAGCGGTTTAGAGGTGCTGAGCCTGCTGCGCAAGACGCGCCCCGACCTGATTCTGATGGACGTCATGATGCCCGACCTGGACGGCGTCGAAACCACGCGCCGCCTTAAGGCCGTGCCGCAGTTCGCCGCCATCCCGGTGATCATGATCACCGGCCAGAGCGAGAAAAGCGTTGTCGCCGAAAGCCTGCAGGCCGGCGCGGCCGGCTTCCTGGTCAAACCCTTCGAGCGCGACACCCTGCTTGCCAAGGTGGCCCAGGCGCTGCGCGGCTAGCATCGAGAACTCCGCAACTTGAATGACTGATCTCACCCTCCCAGTGGAATCGCCCGACAACATTTACGCAACAGAAGTTGCGCCGCCAGATTTCAGCACCCTGCTGCAGAATCTGAACGGCATGGTTTATCGCTGTCGCAACGACGCTGACTGGAGCGTGGAGTTTGTCAGCGACGGGTGCCGCGCCCTGCTCGGCATCGAGTCCGCCGCCCTGCGCGCCGGCCAGCCCGGCTACGGCAGCATGATTCATCCCGACGACAGCCCCATGGTCTGGCAGGCGGTGCAAGACGCTATCGAGGCGCGCCAGCCATTCCAGATCGAATACCGCGTGCGCCACACCGACGACGGGTGGCGCTGGGTCTGGGAACAGGGTTGCGGACTATTCGACCCGGCCGGCAATCTGCAGTTTCTTGAGGGTTTCGTCACCGACATCACAGCCAGGAAAAACGCCGAGCAGGCCCAGCGGGCGGCGGCCGCCGACCTTGACGCCACCCTGCGGGCCATCCCCGACCTGCTCTTCGAGATGGACGACACCGGGCGCTACCTCAAGGTCTGGACAAACCAGCCCGATCTGCTGGCCGCACAACGGGATCATCTGCTCGGACACACCGTGGACGCGGTGCTACCCCCGCCAGCGGCGGCGACCGTCATGGCGGCGCTGCGGGAAGCCGCCACTACTGGCCACGCTCAGGGCCAGCAGATCAGCCTGCCGCTGCCCCAGGGGGAATGCTGGTTCGAAATCTCGACGGCCCGCAAAGACATATCCGACGGCCAGCCGCGCTTCATCATGCTGTCGCGCGACATCACCGAACGCAAGACGGCGGAAACCGCGCTGCGCAATCTGGCTGCGGAACTCGAAGACCGGGTGGCGGAGCGTACCCTGGCGCTGACCAACAAGGAGGAAGAGATTCGCTCCCTGGTGGATAACCTGGTGGACTGCGTGATCCATATCGACAGCCGGGGCATCGTGCGCTCGGCCAACCCCGCCGTCCTGCGCATCCTGGGCTGGCACCCGCATGAATTGATCGGCCAGAACATCAGCATGCTCACGCCCGAGCCGCACCGGAGCGCCCACGATGGTTATCTGGAACGCTACCAGCGCACCGGCGAGGCGCGCATCATCGGCCTCGGCCGCGAGGTGGAAGGCCAGCACCGGGACGGGCGGCTGATCCCCCTGGAGCTGGTGGTGAGCAAATACTGGGTGCAGGGACAGCGCTTCTTCACCGGCACACTGCGCGACATCAGCGCACGCAAGGCGACCGTAAAAGCGCTGCAAGCGGCGAAGGCCCAGGCGGAAGACGCCAACCGCGCCAAGGATGCCTTCCTCGCCACCATGAGTCACGAAATCCGCACGCCGCTGGGCGGCCTGCTGGGCATGCTGGAACTGCTTTCCCTGTCGCCGCTCAGCCCCGAGCAAGCCGAAACACTGGCCACGGCGCGGGATTCCGGGCGCAGCCTGTTGCGGATTCTCAACGACATCCTCGACTGGTCGAAGATCGAGGAAGCCCGGCTCGAACTGGCGCTGCAGTCAACCTCGCTGGTCCAGCTGGTGGCCGAGGTGGCCAACATCTACGCGCATGTGGCCAGTGGCAACAGCGTGAGCCTGACGCAGCGGGTCGATACGCGCCTGAGCCCGGCGCATCGGGTCGATCCACTGCGGCTGTCGCAGGTGCTCAACAACTTCGTCAGCAACGCCATCAAGTTCAGTCACGGCTGCCGGGTCGAACTCTCCGCCGAACTGATCGCGCGGCACGACGGGGCGGAAGAAGTGCGGTTCTCGGTCAAGGATACGGGCATCGGCATCGACCCGGCGGCGCAGCAGCGCCTGTTCCGGAGTTACAGTCAGGCGAACGCCGACACCGCGCGCATGTACGGCGGCACCGGGCTCGGGCTGGCGATCTGCCGGCGCCTGGCGAAACTGATGGACGGGCGCATCGAGCTGCACAGTGCGCCGGGCCGCGGCTCCACCTTCAGCATCACACTCACCCTGCCGATCACCGAGGCCGTGCCGGAACCCACTCCCGCCCAGGACGCGAGCGACGCCGTGACCTTCGCGCCGCCGCTGGTTGCCGGCGTCGCAGCCGCCGACGCGCCGCGGGTGCTGGTGGTTGACGATAATCTAGTCAATCGCAAGCTGCTGGCGCGCCAGCTCGGGCTGCTCGGTTTGCGCAGCGCGACTGCGGAAAACGGCGAAGCCGCTTTGACCCTGTGGCGTGCGGGCGACTACGCGCTGGTCGTCACCGACTGCCACATGCCGGTCATGGACGGCTACGCGCTGACACGCGCGATCCGCGCCAGCGAAGCCGCGGCGGCGCGGCCGCGCACGCCGGTCTTTGCCTGGACCGCCAATGCGCTGGCTGAAGAGATCGACAACTGCCACGCTGCCGGCATGGATGAGCTGCTGGTGAAGCCGGCCGAGCTGGTGCAACTGAAGCAGGTGCTGGCCAAGTGGCTGCCGGCGGTCGCCGTCCCCGATTTAC
>DDWF01000105.1:0-266 GCA_002345845.1 Betaproteobacteria bacterium UBA2293
ATGCGCTGCTCACCGGCGTGGAAACCCGCACCTCCTCACCGTTGCGCATCACGCGCGGCGCGGATGGCCAGAGCGTGAATATCAAGGGACTCTACCCGACCGGCGAGGGCGCGGGCTACGCCGGCGGCATTTTATCGGCGGCCGTCGACGGCATCGAAGCGGCGGAGGCCGTTGCGCTCGTCATCACCGGGCACTGCCGCGATGAATACGCCCGCCCCCTCCCATCCTCCCCCTCGCGGGGGAGGTGACTGTGGCTCGCTGCGCTC
>DDWF01000105.1:297-9207 GCA_002345845.1 Betaproteobacteria bacterium UBA2293
TGGGGCGGCCCGGCGGAAAGGCTATTGAAAAATCGCCCGCCCCCCTCCGCTTCGGAAGGCTACTGGCTAAACGGGTAATCGCGCGCCGCGTACAGTCGCCAGCCGCCATCCCCCGTGAGTTCCAGCACCTGTTTGTGATATTTGACGATAGACGGACGATGGCCGACGCTGATCAGCGTCGTGGTGCTGCCCGCCAACTGCTGATAAAGGCTCTCCTCGTTGGCGTTATCGAGGGCGCTGGTCGCTTCGTCGAGGATGGCGTAGCGTGGGGCAAGGAGCAGCACGCGGGCAAAGGCGATGCGCTGCTGCTCGCCGACCGACAGCACCTTGGCCCAGTCCAGTTCGGCATCCAGGCCGCCAAAGCGCGCGGCGAGATCAGGCAGGTTGACGCGCTCCAGCAGCCGTTGCAGCGCCTCATCCGTAATCTCCAGCTTCAGCTGCGGATACAGGAGCTGGCTGCGCAGGCTGCCAAGCAGCATGTAGGGCCGTTGCGGCAGAAACAGCATCTGCCCGACATCCGGCCGNNCGCATCATCCGGCCGGATGATGCGGCCGCTTCCCGAGCGCCACAAACCGGCAATGGCGCGCAACAAGGAGCTTTTTCCGCAGCCGCTGGCGCCGACGATCATCACGCCCGCGCCCGGATCGATGGTCAGCGAGAGGTTTTTGACCAGGGTGCGCGCATGGTTGGGCGTCTGCACGGTGAGGTCTTCAATCGCCAGACTCAAATTCGGCACAAACTCGATGTCATCGCCGGCCTTGGGCTGACCGCTATCCTTGCTGGCAAGAATATTGGCAAAACTGCTGAGGCGATCAATTCCCGCGGCGAAGCGACTGAGGCTTTCGAAGTTATCGATAATCACCGTCAGCGCGCTCAGGATCGCCGCAAAAGCACCCGCCGCCTGGATCGCCCGCCCCACCTCCATTTCCCCGGACAGCACGCGCCCGGCGACGATCACACTGGGCAGAATGATCGTCATGAAGCTGTAGCCGTACTGGAACAGGTTCAGATTCAGTTGCGCCCTGATCAGCTTGGTGTAATTGCTGAAGGCCTCGTTGAAATTCTGGCCAACCTGCCATGACTCCTGCGCCTCACCGCGATAGAAGGCAATGGCTTCGGCGTTCTCGCGAATGCGCACCAGGCTGAAACGGAAGTTGGCCTCACGCTTGAGCTGGTAGAAGTTAAGCCCGATCAAGACCTTGCCGAACACCAGCAGGGTGACGGCGGTACCGGCAATCGCGTAGATCAGCAGAAAATAAACCAGTTCGGTGGAGATCGACCAGAGCACGCCGGAGAAGGCGATCAGTTGCAGCACTGCGCCGACGAGTACCAGCAGAAAGTAGAGGGAGCGCTGGGTAAAGGTATTGATGTCTTCGGCAATGCGCTGGTCCGGATTGTCGATTTCGGCGTTGGCGTTCAGTTCGTAATACGCCCGATGGTCGAAATAGCTGCCGAGAAAACTTCGCGTCAGCCAGCGCCGCCAGAACAGCCCCAGCTTGTCGCGCACATAGTAATAAAACGCATAGATCGGAACGGCGACCACCAGGATGGCCAGACATTCCAGGATGGCAGTCCAGAACCTGTCCTTGTCCCCTGCCGCCAGTGCCGAAGTAAATTCTCCCGTCAGCAGGTTGAAGAGCACGGCGAAACCGGTTTGCCCGAGCAACAATAGCACCAGCAGTGCGAGCAGGCCCCTGGCCTGCCATTTCTCATCCTGCTGCCAGTACGGCGCCGCTATGGTCCTGAAGCGTTGCCACAGGCGGTAATCGATACGGATCATGGCCTGCTCCAGAAATTAACCCTCGGTGGCGCGGAAAAGCACTCCACCAGCATCGGCCCGGCAAACTACCGAGCCTTCTAGTCGTTAGGGAAATGCCGATTAACTTCAGTTTCGTCATTCCGGCGAAAGCCGGAATCCAGGGAAATCATCAACATGGACACCGACCGACGCCGGTGTGACGGGCTTAATCAGTGCATCCCTACGTAATTGTCGCTTTTGCCCATCGGCACCGTCTGTTCTACAGCGCACAGTTCACTCGGCGAAAGGAACCGTGGCAAAAGTCGGCGCTGGCGGGACGGCGCTATGCGCCGACCCAGTGCGGACAAGGCGCGGTCTTCGTGAGGAGATAAGCAATACAATACGTTGCACCGGCTTGCCTCGCCGGCACACTTCCCCTCCAGCGTGATGCGCATCCTTCGTCAACCCGGACTGGCATTCCTGATTCCCGGCCTGACGGCCTTGGTCGGATTGAGCCTGCAACTGCTCGATCCCTTGCCCCTGGCCAGCCTGCGCAATGCCATGTTCGATCAGTACCAGCGCTGGCACCCCCGCACCTACCAGGCTGTGCCGGTCCGCGTCGTCGACATCGACGAGGAAAGCCTGCAGCGCCTGGGACAATGGCCTTGGCCGCGCACCCAAATGGCCGAACTTACGGCACGCATACGCGCCGCGGGCTCCGCAGCAATCGGCTTCGACTTCATATTCGCCGAGCCGGATCGCAGCTCTCCGCGCACGGCAATGGCGCAATGGCGCCTGTCGGCCCAGGCCAGGGAACAACTGCTGGCCCTGCCCGACCACGACCGCGTCCTGGCCGACAGCCTGCGCGGCGGCGGCGTCGTCCTCGGTAGCGTCCTGGAACAGGGCAGCGCAAATGGCGGCGGCAACGATGCGTCGCCACGGGCCGCGCAGTTCGCCACCCTGGGGCCGGCGGCGGGTGCTGCGCCTTTGCACGAGTTCAAGAGCCGGATACGGCCGCTGGCGGAACTCGAGAGCGCCGCCGACGGCATCGGTGCGCTCAACTTCATCCCTGACGACGACGGCGTGGTGCGCCGGGTACCGCTGACACTCGGGCTGAATGCCCGGCCGCAAGCCTCTTTCAGCGCCGAAATGCTGCGCGTGGCACAGCACACGCCCACCATCCTGCTGCGTGTGGCCGATGGCGGTGGCGGACTGGCGGCGATCAGGATAGGCGCATACGACATTCCAGTCACGCCGCGCGGTGAAATGTGGCTTCACTTCACACCGCGGGTGCCTGAGCGCAGCTTGCCGGCATGGAAGGTATTGGCCGGTGATTTTCAGCGCAGCTCACTCGACGGACACATGGTGCTGGTCGGCACCTCGGCCCATGGACTGCTCGACCTGCGCTTTTCCCCCCTGGGCGAGATCATTCCGGGCATCGAGATCCATGCCCAGGCGCTTGAGCAGGTGCTTTCCGGCGCATACCTGGCGCGTCCGCACTGGGCGCTTGCGCTGGAGGTCATCGTGCTGGTTGTCGGCAGCATCGCCATCGGGATCTTCGCCCTGCGTAGCAGCGCCGTAGCGGCGGCGGCCACCACGCTGGTCCTGCTCGGACTGTTAATCGCCACGGCGTGGCATGCCTTTGCCGCGCACGGAATTCTGCTCGATCCGTTGACGCCGGGGCTGATGATGCTGGCAAGCTTCATGCTCGCCAGCATCATCCATCATCGCGATGTCGAACGCCGCCAGCGCTGGGTCAGGGATGCTTTCTCACGTTACGTATCGCCCAATCTCGTTACCCACCTGATCGAGCACCCGGACCAACTGGAACTGGGCGGAGAACGGCGCGAATGCAGTTTTGTGTTCACCGACCTTGCCGATTTCACGCGCCTGCTGGAGGGAACCGATCCGACCCGTGCCGCCGCCCTGCTCAACCACTATCTCGACGGCATGATCGCCACCGCCTTCCGCCACGAAGGGACACTCGATCGGGTGGTCGGCGACGCCATCGCAATCATGTTCTCGGCACCGCTGCTGCAGGCGGATCATCGTCGCCGCGCGCTGGCCTGCGCGCTCGAAATGCGCGACTTCGCCGTCCGTCACCGGGCCGAACTCGCCGCCGCCGGCGTGGACTTCGGAATGACGCGGATCGGCGTGCACTGCGGCGAGGTCATTGTCGGCAACCTGGGCGGCAGCGCGATATTCGACTACCGCGCCTTGGGTGACCCGGTGAACACCGCCGCCCGCCTGGAGACGGCCAACAAGCTGCTCGGCACCCAGGTCTGCGTGTCCCAGGCCATCCTCGAAGACTGCCCGCAAGCCGTGGCGCGACCGATAGGACGTCTGCAACTTGAAGGCAAGGCGATTCCCGTAATGGCCTGGGAGGCGCTGGCGCCAGGCCCCGACTCAGGTGTGGCAAAAGACCCGGCCTACGCAGAGGCTTTTCGCCTGCTGTCAGAGTCGCCCACTGCCGCCCGTCGCGCCTTCGCGGACTTGCGTGCAGAACGGCCGGACGACCCCCTGGTCAGGCTTCATGCCAATAGAATGGAACGCGGCGAGACTGGCAATCTGATCCATCTCGGCGGCAAGTAGCCCGAGCTTTCAACGGACGGTTATTTCGACCCGGCGGTTGAGCGGCTCGGGCGTCTCGTCCGGCGTCTGCACCTTCAGGTTGCTTTCGCCGTGCGACTCGATCGATATCGCCACCACCGTCAGTCCGCCAGCAATCAGCAGATCGGCGATGGCGCGGGCGCGCGTCAGCGCAAGTTCGTGGTTACTGCTCGCTGAGCCCACGGTATCGGTGTGGCCGATGATGGAGATATCCACCGCCGGGCGCCGCAGCACCGCCGCCATGATGCCCGGAATCAGCGCCTGCGACGCGGCGGTCAGTGTCGTGCTACCGGTCAGGAAATAGAACTGGAACTGCTCGGCGGGTTCCGGTCGCGCCGCCATCGCGGCACCGAAGTCCTTCTGCAGGCGCTCCGCGCTGACTGCATAGGGAAGCCTGCCACCGTCAAGGCGCGCACCTTCATTGGCGTGGGTAAGCACCTGGGTACCTTTAGCGCCGCGCACCTCGACCCGGCCCGTGCCGCCGTCGGCATCATGGAGCAGCACCACGTAGGAGGGGCTGGCGCAGGCACCGAGCAGTCCGGCCAACAGCAGCGAAACAGTCGGTGCGCGCTGCATTGCCCGGTGCCGCCTATTCCCCTTCGACCTTGACCGCGAAATGAGTGCCGCGCACCCCCAGCGTGCCGGTGGGGGTCTCGACCGACACCGCTTCGGGCCGCAACTTGGCAATCACGCCCGAGACATAATCCAGGGTGCCGCGCGTCAACCGGGCCACCAACGAAAGTTTGCCCTCGCCGGGCTCGAAAGCGTATTCGCGCAGCGTGAACTCGGTATTGGGGCCGAGCGAAAGAAGCGTGTTGTCGCGCAGGCCAAGCCCCACCGAGGCATTGGCCGCAGTCTTCAAGGTGCTGCCAACAGCGACCGGGCTACCGACCGTGGCGCGCACGGACTCGCCGGCGGTGATCACCTGAACCTCACCGCTCACATTCTTCACATAGCCGATTGGCACGCCCGTCGCTGCCGCCATGCCCATGGATACGCCCATAACGGTCGCTACGCCCAACGCCATGATCACCCTCTTGATAGTCATCACTCTTCTCCTCTGCTGTGCTGCAAGTAAAGCGAAATATCCACCGCGTCGATCTGCTCCGGGTTCAGAAAAGTCTTTGCGTACTTGAGATAAACGCCGGAGGTCAGGAACAGGTCGAACAGATCGGCGTCGATGTCCCGCCGGTCGCGCATCTCGGCCAGGATGCGAATCGATTCCGAAAGCGACTTGGGCTTTTTGTAGGGACGGTCTGCGGCGGTCAGGGCTTCAAAGATGTCGGCGATGGCGACGATGCGTGCGGGTATCGAGAGTTGCTCAGCGGTCAGCCGCCGCGGATATCCGGTTCCGGTCAGCGTTTCGTGGTGCGTGCTGGCGAACTCGGGAACGCGACGCATGTTTTTTGGAAACGGCAGACTCTCCAGCGTGATGACAGTATGGATCATATGCTCGTTAATGCGAAAGCGCTCTTCCTCGGTAAGCGTTCCCCGCATCACGCAAAGATTGTAGAGTTCGCCGCCATTGGCAATGTCTTCCGGCACGCTCATCTTGAAACCGTACTTCGGGTCCGGCATATGTGCCTGGTCGCGCGGAAACACCATATGGGGATGGTCGGCGAGCAGATGCTCCGCCGCCGGCAAGGCTTGCACCTGGGTTCCGGCAAGGCGCATCCGCTCGTCCTCGGAAATGCCGATCCGCTCGTCGAAATGCCGCAACCAGGTACGCGTGCCGATTTCACGCAGCCGTAGCGCCTTCTCGGCGCCCATGAAGTCGCAGCCGATATTGCATTCGGCGACGAAGGCAAACTCCTCCGTCAGGACCCGCTTTTCCTCTTCCGCCGCGCGTGCGGCCGCCACCGGATCGGCACCCGCCAGCAATGCCTCCAGGCGGCGTATCTCGGCATCCCGCCACAACACCTCGAAGCGCGTGCGCACCTCGTGGATGCGGTTGTAGATCATCTCCAGCTTGGTCGATTTGTCGATGATGTGATCGGAGACTGCGATCTTGCCGCAATCATGCAGCCACGCACCGGTACGAAATTCGCGCCACTCATCCGCAGTGTTGAAACAAAAACTCGCCAGCGGCCCCTCGGTCTGCGCGCTCGCCGCCTCGGCCAGCATCACCGACAATTCGGGAGTGCGTCTGCAATGTCCGCCGGTACATGGGCTGCGCGCATCGATCGCCAGGGCAATGATGCGGACGATGGCATCCAGCAGTGCCACCTGCTCGTCTAGCAGTTCATTAACGTCGAACGAAATCGCCGCCTGTGAAGCCATCGCATTGAGCAAATCAACCACGCCAGCGGTGAAGGGAATGGCTGCACCGGTCTCTGCGTCTTTCGCGTTCATGAATTGGAGCACGCCGACCACGTCGCCATTGCGCCGCAACATCGGGATGGTCGCCATCGACACCGTGTGGTATCCGGTGGTCGCATCGAAGCGCCGCGTGCCGCTGAGATCGAAACGGGTTTCGCTGTATACGTCCTGGATATTCACCGCTACCTTATTCAGCGCGACGTAGGTCGAGACGTAGTTTTCATTGGGCGCACCCGTCACCGCATCATGCAGCGGCAGTTCCTCGTCGGGCAACGCGTCATCGCGGGAACGGACGGCAAAACGCAGCGTCTTGCGTTCTGTCATCAGGTAAAGCGTGGCGGCATCGCAATTGGAAAGCCGCTTTCCGCTCATCAGGATGTGGGAAATCAGCACCTCACGATCCCGCTCCGCCGAAAGCAGGATGCCGATCTCGACCAGGGCGTTCAGTCTGTCTTGTGAAGTCTTCAGCGCGGCGGCATGCTTCATGGATGTCATTCTAATACCCATTCTGGTGAGCCCGGCGGTCGTTGCGCTGGACATCACGCAGCGCTGCCGCGCAGCAGCCTGACCCGTTCTTCGCCAACCCGCACCACCTCGCCACCGCGCAGCTTGCGCCGAATGCGGGTTTCAACCTGGTCATCGACCTGCACCAGCCCCGCGCCGATCATCACCTTGGCCGCGCCGCCGGAACTGGCCAGCCCCAGCACCTTGAGCAGGGCATTGAGTTCGATGAATTCGCTGCTCAGCGTAAAACGGGTTTCGGTCATGGCGGGAAGTCCGGGAAAGTTTGCCAAGCATGGTATCGTGCCGCGCCATGTCCGCCAAGCTCATCCAGGCACTCGCCGCCGCGCTCGATTCCCGCGCCGCACTGTTGCAGCAACTGCACGCCGAGCAGACCGACGCCTACCGCCTGTTTCACGGCAGCGTCGAGGGCCAGCCCGGCCTGACGGTGGATCGCTATGGCGAGCTGTTGCTGATCCAGACCTTTCACAATCCCCTGCCGCCCGCGCAACTGGCCGCGCTGGTGGATTTTTATGCCCAGACCTGGCCAGACTTGATCCAGATATACAACGACCGCAGCACCGCCCATTCGCGCATCGGCAACCTCCTGCCGCCGGAACGGCTGGCGCAGGCCGTGGCGCCACGCACGGTGCGGGAACTGGGGGTGAATTACCGCATTCAAGGCCGCCACGACGGCCAGGATCCCTGGCTGTTTCTCGACCTGCGGGCGGGACGGCGACGGGTCATGCAGGAGGCGCCGGGCAAGTCGCTGCTCAACCTGTTCGCCTACACCTGCGGCGTCGGCATTGCCGCCGCCCACGCCGGTGCGCGCCATGTCGTCAATGTGGACTTCGCCGCCTCGAGCCTGTCCGTGGGCAGGGAAAACGCCCGGCTGAATGACCTGCCGGTCCGTCCCCGCTTTATCCAGAGCGATGTGTTTGCGGCCCTGCGCCAGCTGTCCGGCCTGGGGCAACCCAAGATGGTGCGCGGCAAGCGCATGCCGGCCTTTCCGCCGCTGGAGGCGCGCACCTTCGATCTGGTATTTCTCGATCCACCGCGCTACGCCAGGAGCCCCTTCGGCGTGGTCGACCTGATCAACGATTACCCGGCCCTGTTCAAGCCGGCACTGTTATGCACGGCCCCCGGTGGCACGCTGATTTGCTGCAACAACGTCGCCCAGGTTACGCGCGCAGCCTGGCTCGACCAACTGGAGCGCAGTGCCAGGAAGGTCGGCCGGCCGATCCGCGCGCTTGAGTGGATCGCGCCGGAAGCCGACTTCCCCAGCCACGACGACCAGCCGCCACTGAAGCTTGTCTTGCTTAGGGTATAGGTCGATCCAGCCCGTTACCAGTGACGCCGCCTTTGCATGGCCGCAACAGAGCATGCGCGGCGCAGCCCCAAATCTATTACCTAATCATAAGCTTCGGTGTGATAATAAATAATATTCGAGCTCGCCCCAGGAGAACCCCATGCGCAACAATCAACCCGTCACCAACGCAGAGCGCAGCTTTGCTGCCGATATCGCCATCCTCTCGCATACCGACGCCAAGGGCATTATTACCTTCGTCAATGACGACTTCGCCGAGGTCAGTGGTTACACAAGCGAAGAACTGATCGGCCAGCCGCACAACCTGCTGCGCCATCCCGACATGCCGGCCGAAGCCTTCCGCGACCTCTGGCAGACAGTAAAGAATGGCCGCCCCTGGGCTGGCGTCGTCAAGAACCGCTGCAAGAACGGCGAC
>DDWF01000102.1:0-27360 GCA_002345845.1 Betaproteobacteria bacterium UBA2293
GCATCCTGCTGGCCTTCATGTTCCTGGTCAATGTCTTCGGCGCCATCCTGTTGCTGCCGGCCTTCGCCGCCTTCATCGTCGGCGATCGCTTCCGCGCCGGCAGCAGCGGCGAAAAGAAGTAGGGCGGCGACCCATGCGCCGCCTGGCGCAGTCGCTGCTCCTCTGCTGGGCCTTGATGCCGTCGCCTGCCGCCTTTGCGGATGGCGGCGGCAAGATGGGCGAACTGACGCCGGCGGGGGGCGAGCGGGCCGGTAACGCCGAAGGGACGATACCGCCCTGGCTGGGCGGGTTGTCTGCCCCTCCCAAAGGGTGGACCGCCGGCATGCCGCATGTCGATCCCTTCCCGGACGATGTCCCGCTGTTCGTCATCACCGCGGCCAATGCCGAGAAGTATCGGGAGCGCCTGTCGCCAGGGCTGCAGGCCCTGCTCGCCAAATATCCCGATTTTCGCCTGCCGGTGTACCCGACACGGCGCAGCGCCGCCTATCCCGACGAAGTCATCGAGCGCAGCCGGGCGCAGGCCGGCAAGGTCACGCTGGCCGGTTCGGCGGTGCAGAATCTCGGCGGCTCCAGCATTCCCTTTCCCCAGCCGAAGAACGGTCTGGAGGCAATCTGGAATCACCTGTTGCGTTACCTCGGCGGTGGCGTCGAGCGGTCGTTCGATGCTTTTTCTGTGCGGCACAACGGCGACTACATGCGCATCGGCTTTCACGACCGGCGCATCTACGACGCCAATTTCGACGAGTCGATGCCGAACCGGCTGTTTTCGTATCTCGGCTACTTTACCTCGCCACCGGATTTCGTCGGCACCATCTACTTGGTGCATGAACCGGTCGACCAGGTGGCCGAGTCGCGCAAGGCCTGGATTTACAACGCCGGCCAGCGCCGGGTCCGGCGCGCCCCCGACCTGGCCTACGACAATGTGCAGAACGGCTCTGATGGTCTGGCCGTCGTCGACCAGTACGATGGCTACAACGGTGCGCCCGACCGCTACGACTGGACTCTGCTCGGCAAGAAGGAGATGTATGTTGCCTACAACGGCTACCGCATCGGCGACAAGAAACTGGAGGTCGAGCAGATCATCCACAAGGGTTCCGTCAATCCCGAGCTGATGCGTTACGAACTGCACCGGGTATGGGTCGTCGAGGCAAGGCTCAAGCCTGGCCAGTCGCATGTCTATGCCCGGCGCGTGTTTTATCTCGATGAGGACAGCTGGTCGGTGCTGCTCAGCGATGCCTACGATTCGCGGGGCATGCTGTGGCGCACCGGTGTCCATGCCCTGGTGCAGTACTACGATGCCGGCGTCCCCTGGTATCGCCTGGAAATCTGGCACGACCTGAGCAATGGCGCCTACGTGGCGACCGGCCTGGACAATCGCTACAAGCAAGCGTGGCGTTTCGGCATCCGGGGGCGGATGAGTGATTTCCAGCCTGATGCCCTGCGCCGCATGGGGCGCTAGCGTGAAGGCAAACGATTCGGGGCGGGAGGGCGGTGCGCTTGCGCCGCCGTTGCGCTGGCGCCCCAATCCACCCAGCTTCATGTTCCTCCCCGTGCGCACCCGCCTGCTCGACGAATTGCTGCGCGAAAGGGCGCTGCCCCCCAAGCTGCTGAGCATCGTCGCGCCGGTCGGTTACGGCAAGACGGTCATCATGTCCGAGCTCCATGCAGCGCTCAATGTCGCCGGCAAGCCCTGTTTCTGGATCGGACTCGACGAGCGCGATTCGAATGTCGAACGCGTGATTCGCGCGATGCACCAGACCCTGGCGCCGGCCGATGCCAATCTCGATCCGATCCAGGCCCTGTTGCACGGGGACACCTCGCTCGAGGCCAGGATCGAGAAGTTGCTCGGCGTCATCGCCGGCCTGCCGCAGCCGTCGACGATTTTCATCGACAATCTGAACAGTTGTGTCGACGAGGCCCTTGGGATTCTGTGCGACGCCCTGATCTTCGACACGCCACGCGCCGTTCGCCTGGTGTGGACGGGAACCACGGAACTGGCGATCAACCTCGGGCGGGCCAAGCTGGAAGGGCTGATTCGCCAGATTGGGCTGACCGAGCTGAGTCTGGGCACGGCGGAGGTGCGCGAACTGCTCGGTGCCGATATGGCCGGCCGGATCGGTGAAGCCGGGGTAGAGATGGTGACCCGGCAGACCGAGGGGTGGCCGGCCGCCGTCCGCATGGCGCAGATCATTCTCGACAATGCCGAGCGCCCGATGGCGGCGCTCAATGCCTTTTCCGGATCTGACAACGATATCGCGGCTTTGCTCAACCGTCAGGTACTGCGCGGCTTTCCTCCCGACCTGCGCGATTTTCTGATGGCGCTCGGCCTGCTGCATACCTTCAGCATCGAACTGTGCAAACAGGCGACCGGCTTTGCCGATGCAGACCGGCACCTCGATTTTCTCCTTCGTCATAACGTCTTCGTCATTCCGCTCGACCGCAATCGCGAGCAATACCGCCTGCACGGCCTGCTTCGCGATTTCCTGCAGCGCGAGGCCCGGCATTCCCTGGCGCCGGAGCGGCGGCGCGCGGTCTTGCGGCGGGCGGCCGAATGGTGTCAGGCCCATAACGAATGGCGGGATGCCATCGACTACGCGCTGGCCGCCGGTGAAACCGCGATGGCGAGCGACATCATGGAGCGCACTGCGGCACTCTTGATTCACGGGCGTGGCGATATCGAGCAGTACATCGAATGGATCGAGGGCCTGCTCATGGCCAATGTCGAGATCGGCTGGAAAGCACTTTTCTGGTACGTCTGGAGCCTGATCTTCCATCGCCGTTACGAGACCGGCCGGATCCAGCAGCAGTTGCTGACCCGACGCCTGGCGCGGTACCGGACCGCGGGCGCGCCGGTCCCGGATGATTTGCCGGCGAGCATCGAGTACCTGGGTATCTGCCTCGATCTGCTGACCGACCGGCTTGACGATACCTATGCGCGCACGGAACGCTGGCTGGTGATGGAGAACAGCGGCGATTCCTATGCGCATGCCTCGGTGATCGGCCTGCGCAGCATTTGCCTGATGAGCTTTTTCCGCTTTGCCGAGGCCCGGCAAAACCTGGGCCGGATTCGGCCGATCATGCGCGAGATCAGCGGGGCTTACACGATGGGCTGGGTCGGCATGACGCAGGCGGCGATATCGATTTACGAGGGGGATTACCGGCTGGCGCGGCGCGAGATGGAGAACTGCCTGGCCCAGGCCAGCGAATCGCTGGGGGCGGATGCCATCCTCTGCGACACCATTGCGCTGGTCGGCGCCAAGTGCGCGCTCGAACTCGGGCAGCACGGCGAGGCACGGGAACTGCTCCGCCTGGGGTTGCGCACAGCCTACAACCACGGGCTGCTTGACGGCATCCTGTGCGGGGTCGATGCCGCCGTCGGCCTGTGGAACGGCTATGACGACACGCTCGTCTCGATTGCCCATTTGCGCGAAATCGCCTTCGGCTATCCCCGCCGCCTGGCCCTGAGCCTCAGTTGCCTGCTCACCCGCCGCCTGTTGCGCCTGGGGCGCCTCCGGGAAGCCCAGGCGGAGGCCATCCTGGTCGGCTTGGGGGCGGGCAGCGAGCCGGATGCCGAACAAATGGCCAAGCCTTGCTATCGCGACCTGTGGTCGGCGACCAGGATCGATTTGCTGGTCGCCGGGGGCTGTTACGACAGGGCCGAGCTGCTGATCGGGGAGTCGTTCCGCCTGGCCGTCGGCGAGGGAAGAGCGGCGCGACAGGTGGAGTTGCATCTGGTCCGCGTGTTGATCGGCATGCAGACGGGAAATCCGCGTGCGGCCGCCAAATCGCTGGTGCTGGCTATCTCGCTGGCGGCACCGCGCGGCATCGTGCGCCCCTTCATCGAGCAGGCGGGAACGATCGCCAATCTGGTCAACGACACCAAGGTGTCTGCCTGGACCTTCGCCCTGCCCGAGGAGCGCGCCTTCTTCGCCCGGATCTGCGCCGATCTGCCCGTCGGCAATCCTCTGGCTCACGAATACTGGTCGCCCTGGGCGGGCGAGGCCGGCACGGCGATCGCGCCGACGCCGCGGGAAAGCGAACTGCTCGCCTTGCTCGATATCGGTTTGTCGAACCAGTGCATCGCCGATCATACCCAGACCTCGGTCGGCACGATCAAATGGCATCTGAAGAATCTTTACCGCAAGCTCGGCGTGTCGAGCCGTTCGGCGGCACTGGCCCGGGCGCGCAGCCTGGGCTTGCTCAACTGATCGGCACCCATCGTGAATGCTTCCACCCCTCACCTTAGGGAGGGGCGGACAAGATTCCTTCCCGATAGAGTGTTCCTCGGTACAGAAGCATTTTTTTCTGTGCGGAATTTGTTTGCTGTTGGTGCTGGCAAGCGGTTCTCGATGTGCCAGTGAAAACTTTACGGAGACCAGGGAATGAAAGCATTCAAGACGTTGGCCGTTTCGTCGGCCCTGATGTTGTTGACCGGCGGACTGCCTCCGGCCGTCGCCGAAATGTCGGCTGCCGAATTGGCCAGATTGGGCAAGGAATTGACCCCGTCCGGCGCCGAGCTGGCCGGCAACAAGGACGGCAGCATTCCGGCCTGGGATGGCGGCCTGACCAAGCCGCCGGCCGGCTGGAAGCCGGAAATGGGCTATGTCGATCCGTTCAAGGACGAGAAGCCCTTGTTCCGGATCGACGCCAGGAATGTCGAGCAATACAAGGACAAGCTGTCGGCCGGTACGTTGGCGATGATCAAGAAGTACCCGACTTTTTACCTCAATGTCTATCCGACGCACCGCACTTTTGCCAATCCGCAGGCCGTGTACGACGCAACCAAGGCCAAGGCCGGCAAAGCCAGGCTGGAAGGGCTGAGCATCAAGAACTACGACCTGCCGGGCGTGCCGTTTCCGAATCCGAAGACCGGCGTCGAGGCTATGTACAATCACCTGACACGGCACTTCGGCGCCTATACCGGTTGCCGCGACTGGTTGCCGGTGCGTGCCAACGGCAGCTACTACCGGGTCGGTTTCTGCGAGGAAACCATCCAGGGCCAGAATATGGAGCCACGCCAGGAGAATGGACTGTTCACCTTCTACGGCTACTATGACGCCCCGGCCACGGTGGTCGGCACCATCTACCTGGTGCATGACCCGGTCGACTACACCATCGGCAATCGCGCGGCCTGGATTTACAACGCCGGCCAGCGCCGTGTCCGCCGGGCACCGGACGTTGCCTACGACAACATCGATGACGGTACGGAAGGCATGCGAACCTCGGATGACTACTGGGGCTTCCATGGTGCGATGGACCGCTACGATTTCAAACTGGTCGGGAAAAAGGAAATGTATGTGCCATACAACGCCTACAAGTTCCAGAATCCGAGCCTCAAGTATGCGGATATGCTGGACAAGGGAACGCTGAAATCCGAACTGTTCCGCTATGAACTGCATCGCGTCCATGTCGTTGAAGCGACCCTGAAGTCTGGCATGTCGCATGTACTGCCGAAGCGGGTCTTCTATATCGACGAGGACAGCAACATGATCGTGCTGGCCGATGGCTACGACAGTCGCGGAATTCTATGGCGCTCCTACACCTATCCGCTGGTTCAGGCGTATGACGCAGGCCTGATGTTCCAGGCGCCGTATGTCGTCAGCGATCTGAGCAACGGGAATTATCACGTGTCGGCGCTGACAAACGAGCGTCCGCAGCCGCAATACACCTGGGGCAAGAAGGCCAGGTTGGAGAACTTCCAGGTCGATGCGATCCGTCGTCGCGGGATTCGTTGAAGCGAGCCCTTGGGCTTGGCTTGCCTCCTGAATCCTCCCGTCTGAATTTTCAGGCGCGGCTCCCGCCGGACTGCTCTGTCGAGCTTTCCGGCGATTCCCCTTCTTAAGTACGGTTTCCTCTTCTTTTTGCGCACTTAGCATCCATTTCAGCGGGAATGGATGTGCTCCTCCCGTACCTCATTCATGACCAGCAGCGAGGCTGCCAAGCAAGGAGATACCGGATGACCAGCCCTGTAACCGATGCGGAAATCGCGCGCACCATTCCTCTCGAGCAAATCGACGTCAGCAAGATCGAGTTGTTCGAGCGCGATGCCCTGCATCCCTACTTCGAACGACTGCGCCGGGAGGCGCCGGTGCATTACTGCGCCGACAGCGCCTATGGTCCGTATTGGTCGATCACCAAGTTCAACGACATCGTTGCCGTCGATACCAACCACAAGGTGTTTTCCTCGGATGAAAGCGTCGGCAGTTTCGTGCTCGACGACACCACGCTGAACGCTGTGGATGGCGGCATCTACCTGCCCAATTTTCTCGGCATGGATCCCCCGCGGCACGACATTCACCGGATGGCGGTCAGTCCCATCGTCGCGCCGGCCAACCTGCTGCGCTTCGAAGCCACCATCCGCGAACGCACAAAACGCGTGCTCGACGAATTGCCGATTGGTGAGCCGTTCAACTGGGTCGACCGGGTATCCATCGAACTGACGACGATGATGCTGGCGACCTTGCTCGATTTTCCCTTCGAGGAACGGCGGCGCCTGACCCGTTGGTCCGACATCGTCACCACGCGCCCGGAATTTGGTCTGGTGGATTCCTGGGAGCAGCGCGAACAGGAACTGCGCGAATGTGCCGCCTATTTCCAGAATCTGTTCATTGAGCGCCAGAAGTTGCCGCCGCAGCCGGACCTGGTGTCGATGCTGGCCCACTCCGAGGCGATGAAGACGCTCAGTTCGGACGAGTTCCTCGGTTTGCTGGTGCTGCTCATTGTCGGCGGCAACGACACTACCCGTAGCTCGATGTCAGGCAGCGCCTGGGCTGCCCATCTCTATCCCGGTGAGTTCGCCAAGGCCAAGGCCAATCGGGCGCTGGTTTCCAGCCTGATACCCGAACTGGTGCGCTGGCAGACGCCGATCGCCCACATGCGCCGTACCGCGCTCTGCGACATCGAGTTCCAGGGCAAGCAGATCCGCAAGGGCGACAAGGTGGTGATGTGGTACCTCTCCGGCAACCGCGACGACGAGGTGATCGAGAATCCGATGGATTTCATCGTCGACCGTCCGCGCGCCCGCCATCACCTGTCGTTCGGTTTCGGCATCCACCGCTGTCTCGGCAATCGCCTGGCCGAACTGCAATTGCGCGTCCTCTGGGAGGAAATGCTGGAGCGCTACACGCGTATCGAGGTGGTCGGCGAGCCGGTCCGCGTCCCGTCCAACCTGATTCACGGCTTCATCGACATCCAGGTGCGGCTGCATGTGTAAGCGCCGTCCGGCGCAGCCAATAGACAGACAAACCAACAGGAGTGAATCCCCATGCCCAAAGTGACTTATATCTCAGCCGATGGTGCCGAACACGTCGTCACCGTCGATAGCGGCGTTTCCGCCATGGAAGGCGCGCTGCGCAATCTGGTTCCCGGCATCGACGGGGACTGCGGCGGCGCCGCCGCCTGCGGTACCTGCCATGTTTACGTCGATCCGGCGTGGAGCGCCAAGGCTGGCCCTGCCATTCCCGGCATCGAGCAGGAGATGCTGCAACTGACCGACGGCGTCATGCCCAACAGCCGCCTGGCCTGCCAGATCACGATCAGCGACGAACTCGACGGCCTGGTTCTGCGCATGCCCTCGGGGCAGCACTGAGCAGCGCCCCGACCGCCCCGGCCGGCTTTGCCGGCGTGTGCCGGGGCGGGCAGAACTTCTGGAGCTATCAATGAAACCAAGCACTGACTACGTCATCGTCGGAGCCGGTTCTGCCGGCTGCGTGCTGGCCAATCGCCTGAGTGCCGACCCCGGCGTGCGCGTGACCTTGATCGAGGCAGGCGGTCGCGACAGCCACTTTCTGTACCGCATGCCGGCCGGCTTTTTCGCCTTGATGAAATCCGGCCAGGGCAACTGGAACTACCAGTCCGTGCCACAGAAGCATCTCAATGGCCGGAGCATGTATTTCCCCCGGGGGAAAGTGCTCGGCGGCTCCAGTTCGATCAACGGTCTTGTCGTTTCGCGCGGCAACGTGGCCGACTACGACGGCTGGGCGGCGCTCGGCAATGCCGGCTGGTCCTATCGCGACTGTTTGCCTTACTTCCAGCGCATCGAAAGCTATCCGGCTGGCGATCCGGCGCAGCGTGGCCATGCCGGCCCGATCTCGGTGACCCGTACGCCGCTGGCAGAGATGAACCCGATATCACGGGCATGGATCGACGGCAGTATTGCTGCCGGGCATCCCTTCAAGGAGGACGTCAATGCTGGCAATCCCTTCGGCGTCGCCCAGATGCAGGGTAGCTACGCCGATGGCGAGCGGCACAGTGCCTCGGCACGGTATCTGAAGCCGGTCCTGGATCGGCCCAACCTGACGGTGATCACCGACGCCCTGGTCAAGCGCGTGCTGGTCGATGGTCAGAGAGCGACCGGGGTCGAATACATCCGGCGGGGGCGTAGCGAGACGATTCGCGTTGAGCGCGAGGTGATCCTCGCGGGCGGTGTCATCAACTCGCCACAGATCTTGCAGCTATCCGGAATTGGCGATCCGCAGGATATCCGTCCGCACGGCATTCCCGTTATCCACGCACTGCCGGGTGTCGGGCGGAACCTGCGCGATCACATTGCCATCGCCGTCAAGCAGCGCATTACCCGGCCCATTTCCCTGCTCGGCAGCCTGAAGCCCTTGGCGATGCTGCGCGCCCTCGGGCAATACCTTGTTTTTCGCTCCGGCCCGACGGCTGTCGGCGGACTGGAGGCCTGGGCGCATCTGAAATCCGCGCCGGAACTCGAGTATCCCGACCTGCAGATCTATACCGTCCCGCTGATGTATAACGATCACGGCCGCGATGTGATCAATGAGGAAGGCTTCATGGCGGTGATGAACGGCAGCAAGCCGAAGAGTGTCGGGACGGTGAAGATCCGTTCGGCCGACCCGAACATGGCGCCAGCGATCGACCCCAACTATTTCGACGATCCGGATGACCTGCGCGTATTGCGCCAGGGTATCCGGCTCAGCCGGGAGATCATCGCGCAGAAACCCTACGATCATTTCCGCGGAACGGAATATGCGCCAGGCGAAGCCGCGACCTCCGACGTGGCGCTCGACGCCTACATTCGGGCCCATGCCAACAGTCTCTATCACCCGGTCGGTACCTGCAAGATGGGGGGCGATGAGCTGGCCGTGGTCGATCCCGAATTGCGTGTTCGAGGCATCGACGGTCTGCGCGTGGTCGATGCTTCGGTCATGCCCGACATCACCAGCGGCAATACCAACTTCCCGGCCATGATGATCGCCGAGAAAGCGGCCGATCTGCTGCTCGGCAGCGGCCGGGCATAGGCCGTGGCAAGTTCGTTCCGCCAATTACCCCCTCAAGCCCAAGGAGAAAAACCATGCAAGTCATGAGCAATGGAACTGAAGCCTGTCCTTTCGCCTTCAACTTCGATCCGGCGACTTTCAAGGTCGGCGATCTGATCAGCTACCGGGTGCCCGATCGCTTCGACGACTTTCCCTTCGTTGGGAGCATCGTTGCCGTGCATGCGGAGCATGTCGAGATCAGTCCCAACGATCCGGCCAACCCTGGCAAACGGATGAAGGGCAGCCGGGAAAGTCGCCCGGTCGTCGCCAGTTCGGAAATTTTCTAAGCCCTTCCCGGCCTGCTGCAGTTATTCATTTTCAGGAGACGCTCCGTGTTGCCCCACCGTGATGTTTACGATCAGGACCATGCCCTTTTCCGCGATGCCGTTCGCGGCTTCATCAAGGCCGAAGTGCGGCCCCACTTTGAACGCTGGGAAGAGCAGGGCATCGTCGACCGCGACTACTGGAGCGCAGGGGGCCGGGCCGGGCTGCTTTGCCCGCAGGTCCCAGAAGAGTATGGCGGTGCCGGTGGCAGCTTTCGCCACAACGCGATCATTGGCGAGGAACTGGCCTATGCCGGCTATTCCGGACCGATGGTGAACTACTCGGTGCATAGCGATGTGTGTACCGGCTACATCCTCAGCTACGGCAGCGAGGAGCAGAAAAAAACCTGGTTGCCGCGCATGGCCTCCGGCGAGATCGTCTGTGCCGTAGCCATGACCGAGCCGGGGACAGGCAGCGACCTGCAGGGCATTCGTACCCGGGCGACGCGCCACGGCGACAGCCTGCGCATCCAGGGGACCAAAACCTTCATCTCCAATGGCCAGCATGCCGGACTGGTCATTGTCGTCGCCCGCACCTCGGACGAACCGGGAGCGCGCGGTCTCAGCCTGGTGCTGGTCGAAACGGATCGGCCGGGATTCCAGCGGGGGCGCAAGCTGGACAAGCTGGGATTGCGTTCGGCCGATACGCTCGAGCTGTTTTTTGACAACGTGGAGGTGCCCGTTGCCAATATTCTCGGCCAGGAAGGTGCCGGCTTCGCGCAACTGATGAACGAATTGCCGCAGGAGCGGCTGATTATCGCCATCTGTTCGCTGGCGGCGGCGCAGCGAGCCTTCGACATCACCTGCGACTATGTGCGCGAACGCAAGGCCTTTGGCAGGGCGGTCGGTGAATTCCAGAACACCCGTTTCCGTCTGGCCGATCTCAAGGCTGAACTGGCGGTCGGCTGGTCCTTCGTCGACCAGTGCCTGGGGCGCCATGAGCAAGGCCAGCTAACAGCGGTGGAGGCCTCGATGGCAAAGCTGTGGGTAAGCGAGAAACAGGGGCTGGTGGTGGATCAGTGCCTGCAGTTCTTCGGCGGCTATGGCTTCATGCGCGAATACGAGATCAGCCGTCTTTTTGCCGATGCGCGGGTACAACGCATCTATGGCGGAACCTCGGAAATTATGCGCGAACTGATTTCACGTGGTTTGTAGGTGTCGATACCTAATTTTGTAGGTCAGTTGAAATAAATTGGCACCACCGGATTTGTTTGCGAGCATACGTGAGCGCAGTGAATTTCATAATTCACTGATTGGTAAGTGTTTGTTCTTTATTTTTGGCCAATGTTTCTAGGTGGGGAATGGGCGTGGACTTTATTGCAAACTAGAATAAAGTCCGCTACCATACGATCAACGAGCTGTGGTTCTGGCCCGTGCGCTAGTGCGGTGCGGACTTTTCGCATGACCAACCCTGACTGAGAGACCGTCAATGATCGAACGAAAATTGTTTGGACAGGAACATGAAATGTTCCGCGATACGGTGAAGAAGTTCATCGATCGGGAAATCCGGCCATTCCACTACCAGTGGGAGGAGCAGGGGATCGTGCCGCGCGATCTATGGCACAAGGCCGGCGAGGCCGGGTTGCTCTGCTGCACGATCGACGAAGAATACGGTGGTCTCGGTCTCGAATATCTCTTCGATGTGGTGGTCTTCGAGGAAATGGCCAAGAGCGGCTTTACCGGTCCTGGCTTTCTCATTCACACGGATCTGGTGGCTACGTATATCAAGTCTTTTGGCAGCGAAGAGCAGAAGCGGCAGTGGTTGCCGCGCATGGTCTCCGGCGAGGCGATTGGCGCCCTCGGCATGACCGAGCCGCATGCCGGTTCCGATCTGAAGAACATCCGTACCCGTGCGGTGCGCGATGGCGATGATTTCGTCATCAATGGCCAGAAGGTGTTCATCTCCAATGGCCAGATGTGCGATGTCCTGGTCCTGGCCACCAAGACCGACAGTGCGGCTGGGGCCAAGGGCATCACCCTGTTCCTGGTCGATACCAGCCTGCCGGGTTTCAAGCGCGGCAAGAACCTGGACAAGCTTGGCATGAAGGCCCAGGACACCTCCGAGTTGTTCTTCGAGGACCTGCGCGTGCCCGCTAGCAGCATGCTCGGCAAGGAGGGGCAGGGCTTTGCCATCATGATGACCAAGCTGGCCCAGGAGCGCCTGGCCCAGGCCATCCGCTCGGCAGCCGTGGCCGAGGAGGTGATCGCCTACACGGTGGATTACACCGCCGAGCGCGAAGCCTTTGGTAAGACCATTTCTGATTTCCAGAACACCCAGTTCAAGCTGGCTGAGCTGAAGACCGAAGCGGTCATCGGGCGGGTGTTTACCGATCATTGCATCGAGCTGTTCATGAACAACAAGCTGGATGCGCTGGATGCCGCCATGGCCAAGATGTGGCTCTCCAACCTGCACTGCAAGGTGGTCGACGAGTGTTTGCAGCTGTTCGGCGGCTGGGGCTACATGTGGGAATATCCGATCGCCCGTGCCTACGCCGATGCGCGCATCGTCAAGATTGCCGGCGGCTCGATCGAGATCATGAAATACCTGATTGGCCGTAGCTTGTTCGAGGGCAAGAAGAAAACCAAAAAGATCGCCGCGTACTAGGTGGGCGGAGCGTTAGGAGAAGGCCTCATGGATCTGCAAACGCAATGGCATCCGGTGATTTTGCCGATGAGCGGTAAGGCCGGTTCATGGCTTGTCGCCTGTAGCGTCTGAGGTGGTGCGGTATGCCTGAACTCTTCCTGTCCGGTTCTTCTCTTGTGTCATCGGCCCTGTTTGCCGTCGGCGGCTGGCTGATCGGCGCCCTCATGTGGCTGCTGGCCGGCCGGCTGGCGGAGCGCTCCACGGCGATTAAATCCCGTTCCTTGCCCAGCTGGCGTATGGCGCCCGTCGATCGTTCTCGCCAGAGTCTGCAATGCGAGGCGCCTTTCCGTCCGGTACCCGGCAGGAATGGTAGCACTGCCGAGCATCGTGTTTTTCCGAGTCATCCGCAGCATGAAGTCGGTGTATGACGAACCGCCGGTAGCTGCGGAGCCCCATCAGATAGAGAGGATGTATGAGTAACACTGCAAATCAGGCAACAAAACCCTTTTTCCTCGATCCGCTCAACGATCGCCGTCATTCCCTGAGCGACACGCCGAATGCGCGCGAGTCGCTGGTGTTCATGCTGCAGTTGCCCGAGCACGACGTTGCCGCCTTCGTTTATACATGGGTCAGCGGTGACAGCAAGGCCGGCGCGGCATTCTGCATTTATGGCCCGGCGGTGGGCGAACAGGCTATTTTCGAAGTCGTCGATGGCATTCCGGTACCCCGTGAGCAGGGCTTTGACGACTGGCGGGTCGGCGGTGTGCATGTCCGGCACCGTGAGCCGCTGCAGATTGCAGATGTCTCCTATGTCGGCCAGGGCGGCAGCCTAGAATACCACTTCGAGGCCATGCATCCGGCCTACAACTATGGTTCGAATGCCGGCGGCTGCCCGCAGTGGTTTGCCAACGACCGCTTCGAGCAGAGCGGGCGGGTGCGCGGCGTCCTGCGTTTTGCCGGCCGCGAAATTCCTTTCGATACCTTTGGCCATCGCGATCATTCCTGGGGGACCCGCGACTGGGGTATCGCCCAGCACTGGAAGTGGCTCGAGGCCCAGGCGGCGCCGGATGTTGCCGTCCATGTCTTTGAATGCAGCGCCCTGGGCAAGAACACGGTGCACGGCTATGTCCAGCGCGATGGCAAAATCGCCGAAGTGACCGCCGTCGATACGTCTTACGAGCACGATCCGCGCTTGCTCCACAAGAGCATCCGGATGGTGGTCACGGACAGCGCCGGGCGGACGACCACGGTGACCGGGAAGACCTACGCCATGTTCGAGTTCAAGGTTAGCCCGCTGGCTACCCTTAACGAGGGCTCGATGAGCATCGAGATCGATGGTGTCAAGGGTGTCGGTCATGTGGAAATGTCCTGGCCGAAGTCCTATATCGATTACCTGTCCGAAAAGGCCGCTGCTTGAATGTACGGTTCGACCCCTTAGGCCGAAATCAGATCCCGGGGCGCCGCACTCAGGCGTCCGGGTACTAAACCAGTGTTTCAGGAAACGCCGCATGAGTTACGAATCGATTGAACTGCAAGTCGAAGATGGCCTCGCCCGGGTAGTGCTCAACCAACCGGATCTCGGCAATCCCTTCAACGAGGCGTTCTGCCGGGAATGGGCGGAAGTCGCCAATGAGCTTTCCGACCGCAATGATGTTCGTGCGGTGTTGATTTCGGGCAGGGGAAAATTTTTCAGCGTCGGCGGCGACATCGCGATGTTTGCCCGCAACTTGGATGTCCTCCCGGCCAGGATCAAGCAATGGACGGTCGGGTTGCACATGGGGGTGGCCCGTTTCGCCCGCCTCGATGCGCCGATCGTCGCCGCCGTACATGCGACCGCGATGGGCGGTGCCGTCGGCCTCGTCGCCGGTTGCGACGTTGTCTATGCGGCGCGCAGTGCCACGCTTGGAGCTGCTTATTCGAGCATCGGCTACAGTGTCGATGCTGGCTCCTCGTTCACCCTTTCTTCCCGAATGGGCCTGGCGCGCGCCCGTCGTTACGTGCTTTGCGCCGAGATGCTCAAGGCCGAAGAGGCTGCGGCGGTCGGGCTCGTTGATTTCGTCGTCGATGACGAGACGGTGCTGGCCGAAGCGGAAAAAATGGCCCGGCGGCTCGCTCAGGGACCGACCCGCGCCTATGGCGAAATCCGCAATCTGTTCAGGAGCGGAATGGCGCGCCCCTTCGAGGCGCAACTCGAGGACGAAGCCCAGTCCATTGCCCGCATGGGCGGTACGGCCGATGCCCGCGAGGGAATCATGTCCTTTGTCGAAAAACGCAAGCCGGTTTTCCGCGGCAAATAAAAAGTCACACCGACCCCACCACACCATCGAATATAGGAGCCTGAGCTATGTGGCTACATGCAGACATCAAGTCGCTGGCTGACATTCCCCGCTACCACGCGAAGAAGTCGCCGACCAAGACGGCGCTCAAGGGAAATGGTCGCAGCCTGACTTTCCAGGAGCTCGACGCCTCGACCAGCCGGATCGCCAACGCCATCGTCAAGACCGGGACTCCCCGGCTGTCGCACGTGTCCTTCCTCGGCAAGAACTCGATCGAATACCTTGAAGTGCTGTTCGGCGCCAACAAGGCCGGTTGCGCCATGCTGCCGCTGAACTGGCGTGCCTCGGCAGCCGAACTGGCGGCCGTCGTGGATGATGCCAATACGCCGCTGGTCTTCGTCGACAAGGAATATGCCGGCCTGCTCGAAGACGTGCAGTCGCGGACCTCGACTCGCTTCACGGTGATCCTCTTTGATTCGACCTCGGCAGATGCTTCGCCGCTCCGGGAGTTGCTGGCCAGCGTGCCGGATAGCGATCCGAAGATCGAGATCCATCCCGAGGATACCGCACTGCTGATGTACACCTCGGGTACCACGGGCAAGCCGAAGGGGGTGCAGATGTCCCACGGCGGGCTCAACTTCATGCGCCTCTGCGAGCATCTGGAACCTGCCTATCAGTGGGAGGCCAATGACGTGATGATGTTCGTTATGCCGAACTTCCATCTGGTTGGTACCGGACTGACCGTCCAGGCGCTGTACAACGGCGTCACCGTCACCATCCTGCCGGCCCTGGTCGTGCCGGACGTCCTGCGCACCATCGCCGATGACCGGCCGAGCATCTGCTGCCTGGTGCCGACGGCGATCCAGATGCTGCTCGATCACCCGGAGGCAAAAAACACTGATTTTTCCTCCTTGCGCATGGTCTGGTACGCCGGTTCGTCGATTACCTCGCAAGTGCTCAAGCGGGCGATCCTTGAGATGAAGTGCAAGTTCATGCAGTTCTATGGCGCCACCGAGAGCTGCGGGGCGCTGACCCTGCTGCGTCCCGAGCAGCATGTGATCGAGGATGAACAGAAGCTGAAATCCTGCGGTACGGCCTTGCCACTGATCGAGATCCGTATTGTTGACCAACAAGGCGACGAAGTTCCGCAGGGGGGGGTCGGCGAATTCCTGGTGCGCTCGCCAACGTTGTTCAAGGGCTACTGGAAGCAGCCCGATGCGACCGAGGCAGCATTGCAGGATGGCTGGTACCGCTCGGGTGATGTTGGTTTCAAGGATGCCGAGGGACTTTTCTATATCGTCGATCGCGCCAAGGACATGATTGTCTCCGGTGGCGAGAACATCTATTCGACCGAGGTCGAACAGGCACTGGTCAAGCATCCGGCGGTGGCCATGACGGCCGTCTTCGGCGTGCCCGATGAGCAATGGGGTGAGCGAGTGACGGCGGTGGTCGTCCTGGCCAACGGGAAGACCGTCACCGAGGAAGAACTGCTCGAGCATTGCCGGACGCTGATCGCTCGCTACAAGGTGCCGAAGAAAATCATCTTTGCCGAGCAGCTGCCGATGACGCCGACCGGCAAGATCAAGAAGACCTCGATTCGTTCGCAGTATGGCAGCTAGTTCCTAGCGAAAGGGATAGCGATCCGCTATCCCCTTTTCCGGTGAGGCAGTCATGCCTGAGCTGTGCCGGCACTTTGCAGTCTGTGTTTCAAATCCATTCAGTGGAGTAGTTCCATGCCCCTCCCAACCAATCTTGATTCAGCCACAGCGACCTGGGTTCCCTCGGCGAATGGTATCGCTGCCAGCAATATGGCCCGCTTCTGTCTCGCTGTCGAGAAGCAGTGGCAGCGTTCATTTGCCAGCTATGACGATATGCATCGGTGGTCGATCGATCATTTGGACGAATTCTGGACATCGCTCTGGGATTTCTGTGGTGTCGTTGCGGCCTCGCGTGGCGAGCGTGTGCTGGTCGAAGGCAGCACCATGGAAGCAGTGCAGTGGTTTCCCGATGCGCGCTTGAATTTCGCCGAGAATCTGCTGCGCCGGCGTGGTTCAGCAGACGGCATCGTCTTCTGGGGCGAGGATCGCGTGAAACGGCGCCTTAGTCGCGATGACCTGTTCCTGGCGGTCGCTCGCCTGGCGGCAGCCCTCCGTGCCAGTGGTGTCAAGGAGGGCGACCGTGTGGCCGCCTACATGCCCAACATGCCGGAGACGATCGTCGCAATGCTGGCAGCGGCCAGCATTGGTGCCATCTTCAGTTCGGCCTCGCCCGATTTTGGACCTCAGGGCGTACTCGACCGCTTCGGACAAATTGAGCCGGTGGTTCTCTTCGTTGCCGATGGCTATTTCTACAACGGCAAGCAGCATGAGTCACTGTCCAAGGTACGGGAGATCGTTGCTGCGCTGCCGTCGGTCAAGCAGGTGGTGGTTTGTCCTTATATCGCATCGAGCTGGGATCTCGACGGTATTCGCGGGGCGTCGATGCTGGACGATTTCGTCGCGCCGTTCGCTGAGGTCGCGACGATCGAATTCGCCCAGTTGCCATTCGATCATCCGCTCTACATCGTGTTCTCCTCCGGCACCACTGGCGTGCCAAAGTGCATCGTACACCGGGCGGGCGGCGCGCTGCTGCTGCATCTCAAGGAGCATCGATTGCATGGTGGTATCAATCCGGGCAGCCGCCTCTTCTACTTCGCCACCTGCAGTTGGGTGATGTGGAACTGGTTGACCTCCGGGCTGGCTTCCGGTGCTGCCCTGATGCTTTACGACGGCAGCCCGTTTGCTGCCAACAACAACATTCTGTTCGACTACATGCAGGCCGAGCGTTTCACCCATTTCGGCACCTCGGCCAAGTTTATCGAGGCCTGCGAGAAGGCCGGCATGAAACCCAACACCACGCATGACTTCACCTCGGTGGAAGTGATCTATTCGACGGGCAGTCCCTTGCTGGCAGAGGGCTACGACTACGTCTACGGCACCTTCAAGAAGGATGTCCATATCTCCTCGATCTCTGGCGGCACCGATCTGCTCGGTGCCTTCGTCGGTGGCAATCCGGTCACTCCGCTGTGGCGCGGCGAGATTCAGAGCAAGCTGCTCGGCATGGCGGTTGAAGTCTTTGACGACCGTGGCCAGCCGGTGCGCGAGCAGAAGGGCGAACTGGTGTGCACCCGACCGTTCCCCACCCAGCCGCTGTATTTCTGGAACGATCCGCAGGGCGAGAAGTACCACAGCGCCTATTTCGCCCGCTTCGAAGGCATCTGGTGCCACGGCGACTATTGCGAGATTACCGCGCATGGTGGCTACATCATCTACGGGCGCTCGGATGCCACGCTCAATCCCGGCGGGGTTCGGATCGGCACCTCCGAGATCTATCGCCAGGTCGATCGTGTTGGCGAGGTCGTCGAGTCCATCGTCATCGGTCAGAACTGGCCGCCGACTGCCCCGGGCGACGTCCGGGTCGTGTTGTTCGTCAAGCTGCGCGACGGACAGCAACTCGACAAGGCCCTCGAGGACCGTATCCGCCAGGCGATCCGCGAAAACACCACGCCGCGGCATGTGCCGGCAAGGATCGTCCAGGTCGGCGACATCCCGCGCACCAAGAGCGGCAAGATCGTCGAGATTGCCGTGCGCCAAGTCGTCCATGGCGAGTTGGTCAAGAATACCGAGGCCCTGGCCAATCCGGAGGCCCTGGAGCAATACCGTGACCGTGCCGAATTGGCTAGCTGATCTGGGGAAAAACCGGTGATCGCAACTTTTCAGCGCAGGATGATCGGCCATGGCGCATTAATCCTGCTCGTTGCCATGGTCGCCGGTTTCGGCTTGCTGGTTAGCCTGCTCGGCGGTATCGAGTTGTGGCCTGGGCAGATCACACCGTTGGCCCTCGGCGGTGATGGCGAGGCATGGCGGCGGGCCCATCTCGGCGGCTTGCTCAACGGGCTGCTGCTGCTCGGCATTGCGCTGGCGATGCCGGTATTGCGTTTTTCGCCTGGCCCGGCCCGCCAATTGTGTTGGATGATGATCGGCACCGGCTGGGCCAACACGTTGTTCTACTGGGCGGCCATCGTTGCCCCCAATCGCGCGCTGAGCTTTGCCGGCAATCGTTTTGGCGAGAGCAGCCTGGCGAGCATCATCGGTCTGGCACCGGCATTGCTTTTCGTCATCGTATCCATGTTGGCCACCGGCCTGGTCGTGCGCCAGGCCTTCCGGACGCAGGCCCGCGAACCGGGGGGGCCGGCTGATGCTTGATTAGATAATTCAAAGGGGAAAAACGTGACTGCGAAATATTATTGGGAAGACTTTCCCGTCGGCGACAAGCGGCTCTGCGGTCCGGTTACGGTGAGTGCAGAGGAAATCATCGACTTTGCGCTGAAGTTCGATCCCCAGGATTTTCACATTGATGCCGAACTCGCCAAGCATTCCCGTTTTGGCTCGTTGATCGCCAGTGGTTGGCATGTCTGCGCCATGGCCATGCGCCTGATCTGCGACGGTTTCATGCTGGAAACAGCTGGTCTCGGTTCACCCGGTGTGGACAAGGTGCGCTGGAAACAGCCTGTGCGTCCCGGCGACTCGCTGAGTCTTCAGGCCCTGGTGCTCGGCGCGCGCCGTTCCGAGAGTCGGCCGGAGGTCGGTCTGGTGCACTGGCATTGGGATATCACCAACCAGCTTGGTCAGTCGATTGCCGAGATCGAGTCGACCGGGATGGTTCGCTGCCGAAGCACTGCTTGAGTGCCAGGCCCTTCCCGGCAGCGGGCCAGGTTTCCTGATTTTGCGCAGCGAGACGGCTGGCGAATGGAAACTTCCAGCAAAACAGGATCGATGTATACTGTACGCATCATTATTAATTGGGGGTGCCATGATCAAGCAAGCTAGGGTTTTATTGTCAGTTGCGGCATTGGCCATTGCCATGCCGCCGCTGACCCAGGCGGCAGCTGCGGGGGCTACTGTCTCGTCGGTCGCCGCTGCGGATGATCAGGCCAGGGCCAAGGCCTTGCTCGCCAAGGCTGTGGCCCACCTGAAGGAAAATGGTGAGCGTGCCTATGCGGCTTTCAGCCGAACCGGCGAATTTACCGACGGTGAGCAGTACGTCTATGTGGTCGGAAGTGATGGAGTTTTGCTGGCCAGCGGGGGCGCCTCGTTCAATTTTATTGGCCGCAACATGCTGGATTACAAGGACAGTGATGGCAAGAAGCTGTTCCAGGAACTGCTCGAAGGGGCCAAAAGCAAGGGTAGTGGCATCCTTGAGTATCGCTGGCTGAATCTTCAGCGTGGCACGGTGGAGCGCAAGGTGGCCTTCTACCAGGCGGTCGGCGAGCGCATCGTTGCCGTCGGCTACTACATGCCGAGAGGTACGCCAGAGCAGGCAAAGTCCATCCTCTGGCGGGCTGCGGATGAAGTTAAACGTCTTGGGCCGCAAATATTTCCGCGCTTCAACGACATCAACGGTGGCTTCGTTCAGGATGATACCTACGTTTTTGTCGTCGGTATCAAGGACATGCGCATGCATGCGCACGGTGCCATGCCCCGGCTGGTTGGCCGGAATGTCGCCGAGTTGGCCGACGCCAACGGCAAGCCGATCATCCGCCAGATGATTGACATCGTGACCAGCAAGGGCGAAGGCTCGCTCGACTATCAGTGGCGCAACCCGGTAACTGGCAAGATCGAGAACAAGCGGACCTTCTTGCTGCGCGTCGGCGACTACATGATCGGCGTCGGTTACTACCAGCCCTGATTTACCCGGTGGGATGGCTCGCGCCTCCCACGGTAAATTGCTAACTGCAAAGCAGCGTGCTCGCGTCTTGCGGCACGCTGTTTTTTCGTTCTGGAATTGTGGAGTTTCCCGGTTTAGTCACCTGTTGCGCCGAACTCGAACCCCTGAGAATGGCACGTTGAACTTGGCCGAACGGGCGTTGCTTGGATTCTTGATGCAGATCAAGTTGCTACATAAAAAGGCTTCCTGAGGCGGAAATATCTGCATTAAACGAATGCTTTTCTCCTCTGATTGCGATATAAGTACGCTAGCGTATATTATGATTGTCGGACGAGATTCGACAGACAAGGAGACCATGGTGAGGAGCCAACGTGTAGCAAAAATCAGCGATTTCCTGGCGCCGGCAGCAAGCGCTTGGGGGCAGGTCGCCGGTGAGGAGATTCCCCTGATGCCGACCCCGCTGCCAATGCAGCCGACCGAATACATCCGCAATTCGTGGGAAGGCAGGCCTTACGGTGGCGTCAAGTCGCTGCGGGTGGCCAGCGTTCATGACGGTGAAACCTGGGCGATCCGCGCCACCTGGCAAGGCGTGTCGCCGGCCGGCAAGGATTTCCCCGACGCCCTGGCAGTCGCCCTGCCGGTCAGCGGCAAGCCGGCGCTGATCACCATGGGCGGGGATGGGGCGCCAGTCCAGTTCCTGCGCTGGGCCGCCAACAAGGACAAGCCCATGTCCATCGTCGCCACCGGTATCGGCAGTTCGCGACCGGGGGCCAAGATCAAGAGTGGCGCTCAAGGTGAGGCCTCGGGCGATATCTGGAACGTGGTCATTACCCGTGCTCTCGGCTTCGGCAAGGAGGTGGCGCCGCTGGTCGCCGGCAAGAAGACGCAGATCGGTTTCGCCGTCTGGCTGGGCGCCAACGACGAGCGAGCCGGCATCAAGGCCTTTTCCATCGATTGGGCCGAGCTGGCCCTGGACGCCTGAGGACGCATCATGAGCAAAAGACAAGTCGCGATGGTCATGGACCTCAACAAGTGCCTCGGCTGCCAGACCTGCACTATCGCCTGCAAGACCTTGTGGACCAAGCGCGAAGGCATGTCCCACATGTACTGGAACACGGTGAACACCCAACCGGGCACCGGGACGCCGCATAACTACGAGACCATGGGTGGCGGGTTCAAGGATGGCGTGGCGCAGCGCGGCCACCGGCCGACGGTGGAAGAGTTCGGCAAGGCCTGGGATTTCAATCACCAGGAAGTGGCCTTCGGCGGCAAGCCGGACGCCCATCTGATGGCCGATGGCGGCCATGCCGGCAAAGGGCCGAACTGGGACGAGGACATCGGCGGCGGCGAATACCCCAACAGCTACTATTTCTACCTGCCGCGGATCTGCAATCACTGCACCCATCCGGCCTGCCTCGAGGCTTGCCCGCGCAAGGCGATCGAGAAGCGCGAGGAGGACGGCATCGTCCTGATCAACGAGGACAAGTGCCGCGGTCATCGCTTTTGCCAGGAAGCCTGCCCGTACAAGAAGATCTATTACAACGAGGTCGAGGAAGTTTCCCAGAAGTGCATCTTCTGCTACCCGCGCATCGACGAAGGCGTCACCACCGCCTGTTCGCGCCAATGTCCGGGGCGCATCCGCTTCGTCGGCTATCTCGACGACCAGGAAGGGCCGATCTTCAAGCTGGTGCACAAGTACAAGGTGGCCTTGCCCCTGCATTCCGAATACGGGACACGCCCGAACGTTTTCTACGTACCGCCGCTGTCGCCGCCCAGGCTTGATGAAAATGGGGATGCGACCGACGAGCCACGCATTCCGACCGACTACCTGATCTCGCTGTTCGGCCCGCGCGTGCCGGACGTGCTGAAGAAGATCGAAGACGAACGTGAGCGCGTGCGCAATGGCGAGACCTCCGAACTGATGGACCTGCTGATTTCGCGCAAATGGCAGGATCTGTTCGGGCCGTTTACCAAGCACCCGCGCGATGCCGGGCGCCAGATGGGGCAGGGATCGCCGGTCAAGTTCTACAAGAAAGGAGAGCGTCCGTGAGCATCAATCTCGATCGTCGCAGCTTTCTCAAGGGGGTCGCGGCTACCACCGGCGGCCTCGCCTTGCCTAATTTTGTCGTGCAGGCCGCGGAAATCGCCGCTGGCGGGAAGATCCCGCAATACTCGTCCTGGAAGGACGTTTACCGCGCCCAATGGACCTGGGACAAGGTCGTCCGTTCGACCCACCATCTGAATTGCTGGTACCAGGCGCACTGTTCCTGGGATGTCTATGTCAAGGATGGCCTGGTCTATCGCGAGGAGCAGGCGGCCGAGTACGAGCAGGTCAATCCGGAACTGCCCGACTTCAATCCGCGCGGCTGCCAGAAGGGCGGTTGCTTCAGCCAGCGGATGTATGACCCGACCCGGATCACGCACCCGTTGCGGCGTGTCGGTCCGCGGGGCGGCGGCAAGTGGGAGCGGGTTAGCTGGAAGGAGGCGCTCGACGAAATCGCCGACGCCTACCTCGACGTGACGGTCAACGAAGGTACGGACCGGACCATCTGGGATCTCGGCCCGGGGATAGACCTCGGGGTCTCGATGGCCGCCCAGACGCGCTTCAGCCTGCTGACCCAGTCGGTCAGCCTGGATATGGACGGCGAGATTGGCGATTCCCGGCGCGGGACGCTTGAAACCTTCGGCAAGATCGTCTTCGAGCGTTCGGCCGACGACTACTTCAACTCCGACCTGATTCTGTTCTGGGGCGGCAACCCGATCTACACCCAGATCCCGCAGGCGCACTTCTATCTCGAAGCGAAATACCGCGGTGCCAGGATCATCTCGATCTCCCCCGATTTCAACCCGTCGGCAACCAAGGCTGATTTGTGGCTGTCGTTGAAGCCGGGTACGGATGCGGCGCTGGCGCTGGGCGTCTGTCATCTGATCATGCGCGACGACAAGGTCAACAAGGACTTCGTCAAGGAACAGACCGACCTGCCGCTGCTGATTCGTGGCGATACGCGGATGTTCCTCAAGCAGTCGGACGTTCAGGACGGTGGCCAGGCCAATCACTTCATGATGTGGGATGCCAGGAGCAATGCCCTGGTTGACGCGCCTTTCCGCTCCCTGAAGCTGGAAGGCATCGATCCCGAACTCGACGTGCGCCGGACGGTGAAACTGAAGGACGGCCAGGAGATCGAGGTGCGCAGCGTGTTCTCACTGCTGCGCGATCGTCTGGCCGAATATACACCGGAGAACGCCTCGCAGATGTGTGGCGTCTCGCCCAAGATGATCGAGCGCCTGGCCAAGGAGATCATGCGTGCCAAGGCCGTGTCGAGCGTCGCCCAGACCTCGATGTGCAAGTATTTCCATGGCAACCTGGCCGAGCGCAGCGTCGCGCTGATCTTCAGCCTGACCGGCAACATGGGACGCAAGGGTGCGGGCTTTGCCGGCTTCCCGCTGCTGACCATGGATGGCGGCGACAAGTTCGCCCTGCCGCCGACGCTGCAGGAAGCCCCGCAGTTCTTTGCCAAGCTGCAACCGATCATCGAGCAGCGTCTGGCCAACGGCGATACGCACGAAATGGTCGTCACCGATCTCGGGCGCCTGCTCTACGTTCCGAACAACGGCGTCATGCGCACCCCGATCTGGACCTCCGGCACCTTGTTCTGGTCCATTCACGGCGGGACGGGACAGCTGACGACGGCGGAAAACGCCGAGAAATGGGGGCTGGGCTACAAGCGTCCGATCGAGTCCTACGTCGACGAGTCCCTGAGCAAGCATTGGCAGCCGCTGACGCCGGCACCAGGGCGCGATCCGCGGATCATGATCTCGATGGTCAGCAATCCCCTGCGCCGTGCCCGCGGCAGCGAGAAGCTGCTGGAAGTGCTCTGGCCCAAGCTCAAGAAGATCGTGGTCATGGACTGGCGGATCAATTCGACCGCCCGTCATGCCGACCTCGTGCTGCCGGCCGCGCCGTGGTACGAGCACACGAACCTCAAGTGGGTCACGCCGCTGTCGCCCTACCTGACGACCAGCGACCAGGCGACGCCGCCGCTCGGCGACTCGAAGTGCGATTGGGACATCATCGTGCTGCTCGCCAAGCATATCCAGGAACGGGCGCTGGCGCGCGGCGTCACTGCCGTGAAGAGCCCGGAAGGTCTGGAGGTCAAGCTCAACACCCTCTACGACGACCTGACCATGCAGGGGCAGTTCAAGGAAGGGGATGAGGACAAGGTCGCCAAGGTCATCTACGACATGAGCACTTCGCACAAGAAGAAGAGCTGGGAAGAGGTCAAGGAGAAGGGCTTCGCCCGCTTCGAGAGCCTGCCGGAAGACCCGGCCTCGATCGGCAACATGTGCGACTTCCCCGAGCACGACACGATCGTGCCGCTGCAGTACCACGTCCGTGACAAGGTGCCGTATCCGACCGCTTCGCGGCGCATCCAGTTCTATATCGATCACCCGCTGTACGACGAGCTCGACGAACTGCTGCCGCGCTTCAAGGCGCCGCCGCTGATCGGCGGCGACTACCCGCTGGTGATGACCGGCGGCAAGACGCGGCAGAGCATCCACTCGACCTGGCGCGACAGCCCGCTGATGATGCGTCTCGACCGTCCGGAACCCTACATGCTGATTTCGGTGACCGATGCGGACAAACGCGGCATTAGCGAAGACGACATGGTGCGGGCATTCAACGATGTCGGTTCCTTCCAGTGCCGGGTCAAGGTTTCCCCGAGCATGCGTCCGGGGCAGACCCTGATGTATCACGCCTGGGAGCAGTATCAGTTCAGTGGCAAGGGCGACATGAATTCGGTATCGCCGACACCGCTTAATCCGGTGGAACTGTCCGGCGGTCATCCGCACCTGACGGCCGGGATCCTGCAGGGGATGAATTCGGTCTTCGATCGCGATACGCGGATCGAGATCGAGCGGCTTGAGGAAAGGAGGCGGGCATGAGCAAGGGTGAGGTTTTGGATGTCGACATGGGCAATCCGGCAGGGCGCAGTGCGGTCTACCGTGCCCTGGCCGAGTCTTTCACCTATGCCGGGGCAAGGAATGGTCCGTTCCGGATCGACGGCGCCGACTACAACGATGCATTCGATCCGAGCATCCGCGACGCGGCGTGCTCCCTGCGCGAAGGTGCGCATATCGAGGATGATGCAAGCGGCTTGTTCGAGGAATTGATGCGCTTCTACACCTTCTTTGGCCTGGAGCGGGAGGAGGGGGCCGAGATGCCGGATCACCTGAGCGTCGAACTCGAGTTCATGCATTACCTGACCCATCTGGAAAGCCAGGTGGCCGACGATCCGGAAGGGCTGGCATCGGTTCGACTGGCCCAGCACGACTTCATCGAGCGCCACCTGTCACGCCTGGTCAATGCACTGTGCGGCAAGCTGGACAGCGCGAGCACTGCCTGCGTGGTATTGGTCGAGACCTGCGCCGCCTTCATCGCGGCCGAACGCGCCCGCGCCAAAGAGTACGCGCCGGCCTGAGCTATTGGCCTGGCGCCGATTCATAAAAATATCGAAGGAGACTAGCCTTGAAAGTAATCGTTATCGGTGGCGGACCAGCCGGCTGTGCCGCCGCCTATACCCTGCGCAAACGCGGCCACGAGGTGCGCCTGTTCGAAGCAGCCGACTGCGTCGGCGGGCGGACCAAGCAATACAAACGCGACGGCTACAACCTGGCTACCGGCGCGCTGTTCCTGATGGGCGGCCTGTATCCGCGGACCTCGGCGCTGCTCAAGGAAATGGGCCGCGACAAGGAGCTGGTGCCGTGGAAGGGTGCCTCGCAACTGATGGACAACGACAACAGCCGCTATCCGGTGAATTTCGTCGCCCTGCAGAGCTACCTGAGCATTCCCAAACTCACCCTCGGCGACAAGCTCAAGGTGATCACCGCCGGCATCAAGCTTTTTCTCAGCCCTGGCGCCAAGAATGCCTTCGACGGCACCGAACTGGCCAAGTACGAAACCGGCGAGAATCTCGAGGACTGGTCGCGCAAGAACCTGGGGGACCGGGCCTACGAATACATCGTCCGGCCGATCATGGATTTTCTTTACGCGGTGCCGGCCAGCTGGCTGTCGCTGCCGTTTCCGCTGGCGGTGATCCAGCAGGCCCTGAAAATGTCGCTGTCGGTACCGCCCGGCGGCATCGGTCAGGTGAGCGACTGGTTCATCGAGCACAGCCCGGGTATCCAGGTCCACCTCAAGTCCCCGGTCGAAAGCGTCGAACGCCTGGGTAACGGCTACAAGGTCGTCGCCCAGGGCCAGTCCTACGAGGCTGACCGCCTGGTCATCGCGACCGAGTCCTTTGTCGCCGCCGAATTGCTGAAGGACATGATTTCGCAGCCGACGGCGCAGAAGCTGCTGAACACGCCCTACACCGACTACGCCCATGTGGCGATCGGTTATGCCAAGAATCCCTGGCCCAATTTCCCGGCCGACATCGTGCTGCCGGTTGGCTACGGCGAAACGCGCAACGTCGGTGCCATCGTCCTGCACAACCGGCGCAATCCGGGTTCCGTGCCGCCGGGCGGCGAAGTGGCCGGTATCTATTTCAATACGCCGCCGCTGGCCCAGATGAGCGACGAGGACATCAAGCGCGAGGCGCTGGCGGCCGCGATCCAGGCCTTCGGACCGGCGCCGGAACCGACCTTCGTGCATCTGTTCCGCTACGACCGCGGCCTGACCATCGCCAAGCCGGGGCATTACCGCACCCTGGATTCGGTACATGCCGAGATACCCGCCGGAATCTACCTCGCCGGCGACTATTTTTCCCAGGCCGGGGTCGAGGCGGCGGTGTTCAGTGGTGAGCGGGCCGCTTTGCTGGCGGACGGCGCTGGCCGCTAGCCCCGGCGCTTTGAGAGAGACGAGATGAATGCCATCCACCATGGCGGTGCCCTCGGCGAGCGCCCCTACTACCTGCCCACCGGCAACGAAGTCGAGGTGTTCCGGGCGGCCCATAAACAGAAACTGCCGCTGATGCTCAAGGGGCCGACCGGTTGCGGCAAGACCCGTTTCGTCGAGCATATGGCGCATTCCTTGGGCCTACCACTGATCAGCGTCGCCTGTCACGAGGACATCACGGCGGCTGACCTGGTTGGCCGCTATCTGCTGACCGGCGGCGAAACGGTCTGGGTCGATGGCCCGCTGACCCGCGCCGTACGCCAGGGGGCCATCTGCTACCTCGACGAGATCGTCG
>DDWF01000102.1:27443-42860 GCA_002345845.1 Betaproteobacteria bacterium UBA2293
CCGGCTACCAGAGCGTGCTCAAGGACCTGAAGCAGTCCACCCGGCAGCGCATGGTCGGCATCGAAATGGGCTACCCGCCGGCGGCCAAGGAAATCGAGATCGTCATGCAGGAGTCGGACATCGACCAGGCTGGGGCCACCGACCTGGTCAGGCTGGCCAACGCCATCCGCAAGCTCGACGCCAGCAGTCTGCCGGAGGTCTCGTCGACCCGCACCTTGATCAGCACGGCGCGCCTGATGAAAGAAGGCCTGACGCCGCGCGCCGCGGCAACGGCGGCGATGCTGCTGCCGCTGACCGACGATAGCGAGATCGCCCACGGCCTGGGCGAAATCATCGCCACCTATCTGCCAGACTGAGCGCAGCCGGTCATGGACACCTCGGTCGCCGAAAGTCATCCGCTTCGGCTGCTCGCCGCCGCGATCGTTGGCCGGCCGGTGCCGATCACTTACCTGCTGCAGCCAGGCGCGCTCAGCTATACCGATGGCGAGCGGCTCTACCTGGCCGCCCACGACGGGGTCGAGGATCGCCGCCTGGAGCTGATGATCCAGGGGGCGCTGCTCGCCGGCCACTCGCTGGCCGCTCGGCAGCTGCGCGGCATCGTCGGCCGCTTCGAGCTGCGCCAGCGCTATCTGCTGCTCGAAGTCGAGCGCTGCTGCCGCTTGATCGAGGATCGCCTGCCGGCCCATGTCCACGCCCGCCTGCAGCACTACCGCAGCGGCTGCGTATCGGCCAGCCCGGAAGCCTCGCTGGAGATTGCCCGCAGCGGTCGACGCCTGCCCGAACCGCCGAACTGGTTCGGCACGCTGCAGCCCTGGCGCGTGCTGCGCAAGGGCCTGCAGGGCAGTGGCCAGGCCATGAGCGAGCAGAAGCTGGCCCAGCTGGAAAGCCAGCTGAAGAAAATGGACGACGACCAGGAAGACGAGGACGACGATCAGCTAACCCGCAATTCGTTCTGGAAACTGCTGTCCTCGCCGCTCGGCAAAGATGGTTTTTTCTCCCGCTTCATGCAGGAAGTGCTGGACATGAAGTCCTCGCCAGACAAGGATGCCGCCAATTCCGGTGTTGCCGGTTCCTCGGAAATGGTCAGCGGCCGGGTCTCCAGTCGCGTCCGCGATATCACCCAGGCCATCCGTTCCAACCTGGCCGTCGCCATCCCCAGTGCCTTCGTGCAGGCGGAGAGCGGCGCCCACAGCTATCCCGAATGGGATTGCGCGAGCCGGCGCTATCGCCCGCACTGGGTCAATGTCGAGGAAGTCGTGCCGCACGCCGACGAGCCGCTGTTCGCCGCCGGTGCCCTGAGCGGCGGCGACCAGGCCTTCCAGCGGGCGCTGGCCAGCCTGTGCCTGGGCGTCCAGCGTCACCGCGGCCAGCCGCAGGGCGACGATCTGGTGCTTGATCAGATGATCCGCCTGGCCATCGACCTGCGCACCGGCCACAGCGGCGACGAGCGGGTCTATGCCGCCAACCTGAAGACGCGCCGCGATCTCGGCGTCCAGATCCTGCTCGATACCTCGAGTTCGACGCTGGAGCACAGCAGTGATGGCACCCGGGTCTTCGACCTGCAGGCCCATGCCGCGTGGAAATTGTGCCGTTCCTTCGCGCTGCTTGGCGACCGCGTGGCGATGCACGGTTACAACTCCTGGGGGCGGACGCTGGTTCGCTTCCAGACCCTGAAAAGCTTCGACGAACCGCCGGGCGCTTACCTCGAACAACGCCTGCGCCATTTGTCGGTCGCCGGCTACACGCGCAGCGGGGCGGCGATCCGTCATGCCACCGAGCTGATCGACAAGCACGCCGGCACGCCCTACAAACTGCTCGTGCTGATCTCCGACGGCTATCCCTACGACGACCAGTACGAGGGCGAGTACGCCGTGGCCGATACGCGCAAGGCGATCGAGGAGGCCCACGCCCGCGGTGTCGCCTGCGTCTGCATCAGCGTCGGTAGCGATGCCGATGAACAGCGCCTGGAGCGGGTTTACGGTGCCACCAACTATCTGGCAATCAATCGCAGCGAGCAGATGCCGGTCCGCCTGCGCCGCCTGCTGGAGAGCGCCATCGCTGCGGCCGCCAAGGCGGGCAGGGCAGTCAGGGCGGCTTGAGCGATGAGTTCGCAGCCATCCGGCAGGCGCTGATGAGCATGCCCATTCATTGGAGTGACAATGCGATCCTTCTCGGTCTGTGGGTGGTCTACGGACTGGTGCATTCACTGCTCGCCGGCCTGGCGCTGAAGGCCTGGTATGCCCGGCAGTTCCCGCGCCTGCAACGCGTCTATCGGCTGGGCTTCAATCTGCTGGCCATCCTGCTGCTGATTCCTATCGCGCTGTGGATAGAGACCCATCCCGGTATCTGGTTGTGGCGCTGGACCGGCCCCCTGGCTTTGGTGAGCCATGGCTGTCTGATCTTCGTCGTCGCCGGATTCCTGTGGACCATCCGCTACTACGACCTGCTCGAATTCATCGGCCTTCGCCAACTGATGCCGGGTGCGGCATCGGCACGTAGCGACTTCGTTATCTCGCCGCCGCACCGGCTGGTTCGCCATCCCTGGTATTTCCTCGGCCTGGTTCTCGTCTGGAGCCGCGACATGAACGAGGCCGGTCTGGTTTCCGCCCTGGCGATCACTGCCTATTTCATCGTCGGTTCGCGTTACGAGGAGCGCAAGCTGGTCGCGGAATTCGGTAACGCCTATCGCGACTATGCGAGAACGGTTCCCGCTCTGCTGCCCAGGTTGTGGCCCCGGAGTTCACGCCATGGCGAGTGAAGTCCACGCCATGCCGGTAGCGAGCGCCAGCCGCGGTGAGCGGCGCCGGCAAGGGCCGCCCGATTACGCCTTCCAGCCGATCCGCACGCGGCTGCTCGATGAACTGCTGGCCGACGTTGCCGCATGGCCACGGGTGCTCAGCGTCGTGGCACCGATCGGCTATGGCAAGACGGTGTTGATGACCCGCTTGTTTGACGGCCTGCAAGAACTGGCGCGGCCCTGTTTCTGGATTGGCCTGGATGATCGCGATGGCGATCTGGGTCGCGTTGTGAACGCCCTTGAACAGGCGATCAGCGTGCCGGGCGAGGAAGCCCCGCCGCTGCAAGCGCTGTTGCCCGGCTATCGGAAGCCGGAGCTAAGGCTGGAAGGGCTACTCGACAGCCTCGCCCACCTGCCCGAGCAGTCGATCATCTTCATCGACAACCTGAACAGTTGCAGTGATCCAGCACTCGGCCAGTTGCTCGATACCCTGATCTTCCGGGCGCCGGCAGGCGTGCATTTCATCTGGTCGAGTTCGACGCGGCTCCCCTTCAATTTCGCCCGGGCCAAGCTGCAAGGTCTGATTCGCCAGATCGGCCTGGCCGAGCTGAGTTTGAACGAAGGCGAGACCCATGCCCTCCTGGGCGCCGAACTGGGTGGGCGGATCGGCTTCCTGGGCATTGAGGCACTGTTGCAGCAGACCGAAGGCTGGCCGGCGGCCATTCGCCTGGCCCAGATCATCCTCAGCGATGCGGCCGAGCCGCTGGCGGCACTGGAGACATTTTCTGGCTCGGACGAGGACATCGCCGCCTTGCTGAATCGCCATGTGCTCGACAGCTTTGCCCCGGAATTGCGCGCCTTCGTGCTGGCCCTGGCGCCGCTGCGTACGTTCAGCATCGAACTGGCACGCCAGGCGACCGGTAGCAGCGAGGCCGCCAGCCACATCGAGTTCCTGCTTCGGCGCAACGTCTTCATTATTCCGCTCGACCGTCAGCGTAAGTTGTACCGGTTGCACGGCCTGTTCCGTAGCTACCTGTGCAGCGAGGCCGAGCGTCTGTTCGGGCCGGCCCATCGCCAGGCAGTTCTGCGCCGGGCGGCCGGCAGTTGCGAGCAATCGGGCGAGCTGACGGATGCCGTGGATTATGCGCTGGCCGCCGGCGACATGATCCTGACCAGCCGCCTGGTCGAGCAGGCGGCGACCGATGCGGTTCGCGACCGCGGCAACATCCCGCAATACATCCGTTGGCTGGAGCATCTTCAGGCTGCCGGCGTCCGGCTGGGCTGGGAGAGCGAGTACTGGTTTGCCTGGTCGCTGGCCTTCAGCCACCGCTACGAGGCCGGGCGCCAGCAGCTGGAAAGCCTGGTCCGCCGACTGGAAGGAAGTTGGGAGCCGGAATCGCCGGCACCAGGCAACCTGGCGCGGCGCATCGATCATCTGCGTGTCTGCATCGATCTATTCACCGATCGCCTCGCCGACACCCGGAATGGCATGGAACGCTGGTTCGCCGGGGAGGGGGACGATCATCCGCATAGTCTGGGGTCGATGTATTGCGTCCGGGCGGTCTGTCAGATCAATGCCTTTCATCTTGCCCAGGCCCGCCAGACCATGCACCTGGCCGAGTCGCACAAGCTTCAGGCCGGTGGTGCCTACGGCATCGGCTGGATCAGCCTGATCAATACGCTGGTCTGGTCGGCGCAGGGCGATTTCCGGCAGGCCGGCGAAGCGTTCGACAAGGGCCTGCTGCGGATTCGCCAGACGCTTGGCGACGACTCCGGACTCAGTGGCTCGATGGCGCTGGTCGGCATGAAATGTGCGGTCGAGATGGGCCTCGACGAACGGGCGCGCGACTTGCTGCGCCTGGGGCTGCGCACGGCGGGCAGCCACGGCCTGGTGGAAACGGCGGCCTGTGGCTTCGAGGCCGTGGTGAAACTGTGGGATGGTCAAACCGACGAACTGCTGCCCATTTCCCGTATGCGCGAGCTGAGCCGGAATTACCCGCTGCGCCTGTCGCTGATGCTTTCCTGCTATCTGGTGCAGCGCCTGTTGCGCCTCGGGGCGCTGCCGGAGGCCATCGAGGAAGCCCGCAACCTCGGCCTGGGGCCGTTGAAAACCTGCGGTGCCGGGCCGGACGCCCGGATGATCGCCATCGCCTCGTTTCGCGACCTGTTCGCGGCAACGGCCATCGATCTGGATATCGCCACCGGCCAGATCAAAGTGGCGGAAGCGGCCATCGGCCGCGAGCTCAAACTGGCGCGCAGCGAAGGCCGGGCCGCCCGGCAGGTCGAGCTGATGCTGGCGCAGGCGCGGATCGCCCTGTGCCGCAACGAACCAGCGGCGGCGATGCGCGAACTCGTGCTGGCCATCGGCATCGCGGCCAGGCGCCGCATCGTCCGGCCGTTTCGCGACCAAGGGGCGTTGATCGCCAGTATCGTAAATGACACCGTGGCCGCGTCATGGTCTTTTTCCACGCTCGAGGAACGGGCCTTCTTCGGGGAAATTTGCCGCCAACTGCCACTCGATCACCCGGCCCGGGACGACAAGAGTGCGCTGTGGAATGCCGAAGCCGGCCAGTCGGCGACGCCGACCCGGCGCGAAGTGGAGTTGCTGTCGCTGATGGACATGGGCCTGTCCAACCAGGAACTGGCGAATTGCAGCCAGCTGACGGTGGCCACCGTCAAATGGCATCTGCAGAACCTCTATCGCAAGCTCGGCGTGGCCAATCGTTCGGCGGCACTGGCCCGGGCCCGGGCGCTCAATCTGCTGGGCAAGTAGTGCCAACCCCATCCTGAAGGAGGGGGGGCAGGTGATCGGGAAAAGGCGAGGATGGCACTCACGGCGCTTCAGTGATTCTGCGCCAGCGCCGAAAGACGGATCAACGCGAAAAGGAGACACCGATGATCAAGCCCGAAGACTGCGATTTCCATTTCACCCCCGACTCCCACTGGCAGTGGGTGGAAACCATCGCGCTGCCGTTCTGTGTGCCCGAGGCCAACATCAATGCCGTCGTCTATGTCGTCACCCGACCGATGCTGGGGGTGTGCATGTGCGACATCACGCTGATGGACCGCATCACCGACCTGTGGGAAGAGCAGCTCTACGTCGACAACATGCAGCATCTGCCCTGTCCGAAGTCGCTGATGGATTTCTCGTTGCCGAACGGCCTGTCGATCAAGGCGGTCGAGCCGCTGAAGCACTATAAGGTCAGCTATGAAGGCATCGACGATACGCATTTCAGCCTTGACTACGTCGGCCTGCACGAACCCTACGACATCAATGATCCGGCCATGGATCCGACGGCGGCGAAGCGCAACGGTCCGGCCTGGGACAGTTCGTGGTCCGGGCATTACGAACTGACCTACCGGATCACCGGCGAACTTGTCGTGCGCGGCAAACGCTACGTCGTCGATTGTGTCGATACCGGCGATCGCAGTTGGGGACCGCGCCCGGAACGGGAGAATTCCTCGGTCATCTGGTGGCACGCCAGCTTCGGCGAGGCGCTGACGCTGCACCTGTTCACCGGCCACGACATCGCGCACACGACGGCCATGGGGCCGCATATCAGTGGCTACATCCTGGAGGACGGCAAGCTCTACGGCGTCACGGAATCCAGCGGCGCGCAGGAATACCGCAAGGCGGTCCCGATGGGCGGTCAGTTGGAGGTCACCGATGTTCGCGGCAAGAAATTCCGCTTTACCTATTCGACGGTCAATAGCTGCTACTGGGCGCCCTATCCGTCGAATACCTACCTGCAAGCCTCGATGCGTGTCAGCCATGAGGGCAAGACGGGTTTCGGCGTGCAGCAGATGGGCCTCAGCCGGGCCTACCTGACGCGGCATCGCGATGCGATCCGTAGCCGCTACTGAGAGCGCGCAAAAACAGCGCCGGCCCACGATGCCGGTTGCAGCAGCGAAGTTCCGGAGGAGACATGATGAATCGAATAGACAAGGACCGTCCGACGCACGACTGGATCGAGCAACTGCGCCGGCGCTTTCCCTGCGAAAGGGAAATCGACCGCGTGCTGACGCGCAAGTTGCAGCGCCGGGCCGGCCCGCCGTATGCGCCGGTCAGCCTGGAAACCCTGGTCCAGGGCACCGAGGCGCTGATTCGTAGCGAACTGAACGCGCCCTTCGAGATTCTCGAGGCCAACTGGCTGTCCGGCGGTGCCTCGAAACTGCAGATGGCCTTCAAGCTCAAGTGGCATCAACCCGAGGTCGGTCCGGCCCTGACGCCGATGGTTCTGCGCATGGAGCCGTCGGAATCGATCACCGAAACCAGCCGCCTGCGCGAGTATCAGGTGATCAAGGCGGTTGAAGGGTACCTACCGGTGCCGCCGACCTACTGGGTCGATGCGGAAGGCCGCTTCCTGCCCTATCCGGCGATCGTCTACGGTTTTGCGCCCGGGGTCGCCAAGCCGACCGCCTCGAGCAGCGGCGTGACCGGTGTCGGCACCTTCATGCCGGAAAGTGTGCGGGCGCCACTGGGGGCGCAGTACGTCGAGCATCTGGCAAGGCTTCATACCTTCGACTGGCGTCAGGCGAGACTCGACGCTTTCGACAAACCGGCCAGTCTGACGCAGGCCCTCGAATGGCAACTCAATCGCTGGGAGCGTGTCTGGGAGGAGGACATCAACGAGGATGTGCCGCTGATGCGCCTGACGATGGCCTGGCTGCGCAAGAACATGCCGGCGCTCGACCATGTCTCGTTGATCCATGGTGATTACCGCGTCGGCAATTTCCTGTTCACCGAAGAAAACAACTGGATATCCGCCTGGCTGGACTGGGAGTTGTCCTATCTCGGCGACCGTCATGAGGATCTGTGCTGGGCGACCAAGGAGGCTTTCGGTCACCTCGCGGAGGATGGCAAAACCTTCCTGGTCGGCGGCCTGATGCCACGAGAGGAATTTTTCGCGGCTTACGAGAAATCCTCCGGTCTCTCCGTCTGCCCCGCCACCCTGCGGTACTACGAACTGTTCAACAACTACAAGTGCGTGGCGATCTGCCTGGCCACGGGGTGTCGTGCAACGCGCAACGGCAAGACGCACCAGGATGTCCTCGTCGCCTGGCTTTCGGGTATTTCCTACACGCTGATGGACGAACTCAGAAGACAACTCGAGGAGGTGCTGTAAATGGAGCTGCGTCCCGCACTGCAAATCAAGAGCGTGATCAAGGCCATGGTCGATGTCGTCCTGCCGGCTGTCGATCCGCACAACAAGCTGGCCCAGGAACAGGCACGTCTGGTTGTCGGCATGCTGCAACTGCTGGCCCGGCATCTGCCGCTGATCTACCGCTATGACCGCGATGAACTGTCCGGTTTGTTGGCCCTGGCCAATGCGTTGCAGGAGCAGGCGCGCAACCTGCCCGGCATCGAAGGTGCTCGGCATGCGCTGGTCACCAGTGCGGAAGCCGGTTCCGATGTGCTGGAGCGCGCACGGGCCGAGCCCGGCGAACTGGAAGCCGCCAATTTCGACCTGCGCGAGCGCGTCGGCGCCTTGATTACCGAGATGTATGCGGCGAACGATTTCTCGTCCCTGAAGCACGTCAGTGAAACGATCGCCATGCACTCGCGCGAACAGCTGCTGCGCGAACGGGCCTGGTTGGTCAGTCAGGGCTGGGAATCCAATCCGCAGGCGTTGCCGGCGATAGAAGAGCTGATCTCGCGGGCGCCGGGTGGGTGGTGATTCGACCCGGACGTCCCCATCCTTTCGTCGGGGAGGATGGCGTTTCATCTCGGACCATACTGTGCCAACGCATGCGTTTGGTGCTTCCGCGACAGGCCGGTTCAAGGCTGACGGGATGATGGCAATCGCGAGCATCCGAACTGATTTCAGGAGAAATCGATCATGAACAATCCCTTCCAGTACTGGCGCCTGTGCTTTGCCGCCGGCCCTGTCTTCCTGCTGAGCTATTTCGGCTTCTGGGGCATCCTCGGCTTCAATGTGCCGCCGCTGGCGCCGAGCCTGACCGCCGCCGAGATGGCCAGTCACTTCCAGGAACATGCCAATCAGATGCGTTTGGGCATGGTTGGGGCGATGACTTTCGCACCCACCTACATGATGTGGGGCCTTGGCATCACCAAGGTCATGGAAACCCTTGAGGGTGGCAACCGGGTACTTTCCAAGTTGCAACTGTGGGGTGCCGGCCTGACGGTGATTCCGATCTACATGTGCTGCGTCTTCATTCTCGCCGGCACCTATCGCCCTGACACGCTGGATCCGGGCAGCATCCAGCTCCTGTACGACATGAGCTGGCTGACCATCAGCATCTGCTATTCGGTGACGACCATGCAGATGATCGCCATGGGCGCCATCTTCCTGAGCGACCGGCGGAAGACGCCGCTGATTCCCAAATGGCTGTGCTGGTACTCGATCTGGGGCGGCTTCATGTTCATCGCCGAGGACATCATGCCCTTCTTCAAGCATGGCGTCTTCGCGCGCAACGGGCTGCTCAACTTCTGGGTCGAATACTCGATCTACTTCTTTTACATGCTCTTCGTCACCTACTACCTGTTCAAGGCCATTGCCCGGCTGGAGCAGGAGTACAAGGCGGGCACGCTAGTCTTCCCGGGCAACGGCATCGCCTACGGCTTGAAAGCGAATGCCTGAGCAGCAACCCCGGGGCGAAGTGCCATCGATCTGGGCCTTCATCACGGCCGATGTGCTGGCTTTCGCCTTGTTCTTCGTCCTGTTCATGGCCGAGCGTGGCCGGCAGGTCGCCTTGTTCGACCAGTCGTCGCTACAGCTGGATGCCAATCTCGGCCTGCTCAATACCCTGATCCTGATCACCAGCAGTTGGCTGGTTGCGCTCGGGGTCGAGGCAGCGCGGCACGGCAAGCGCCTCGCTCTGCGCCGCTGGCTGCTGCTGGCAATGTTGGTCGGTGCTGGCTTCGCGGTGACCAAGTTCATCGAGTACAGCGCCAAGATCGGGCACGGCATCACCATGCTGAGCAACGATTTCTTCATGTTCTATTTCGCGCTGACCGGTATTCATTTCCTGCATTTTCTGGTCGGCATCGGGGTTCTGCTGATGCTCTGGATGCAGGCCAGGGACCGTGAGCTCTCCGGAACCTTCATGGTCTGGCTGGAGTCCGGCGGCATCTACTGGCACATGGTCGATCTGCTGTGGATTGTGCTGTTCCCGATGCTCTATCTGCTGGGGAGGTCGGCCTGATGAACGCCAGCCGGAAACTCACCGTGATCTGGCTGGTGCTGGTGTGCGCCACCATCGCCGGCTGGGCGCTGGCCGAGAATCACGGTGCCGGGCGCTGGACCGTGGTCTGCGTGATGCTGTTCGCCTTGTTCAAGGCGCGCCTGGTGTTCCTGCATTTCATGGAACTGACGGTGGCGCCGTTCGCCTGGCGCCTGATCTTCGAAGCCTGGATCGCCGCCTGTGTCGCCATGATCGTGGCGATGCAATGGATCGGGCGTGGCTGATGTCCACGCGGGAAGCTCTCTTGATCAGCAAAAAAACTGATCGGCCAACCACGAGGGCAAGCCCGATCGGTCCGGAGCAGCCGGCCGACGTACCTGCCTTCCCACAAACAGAAACCTTCAGAGAAAATCATGGACGAAAAAGACTTTGACCTGTTCCTCAACCTCGCTCGGGAAAAGGGCGTTCCCCAACGCCTCTATCTGGTGTTTGCCGAAAAGGAGTTCGCCACCGAGGATGAAGTCCTGACCGGCCAGGCATCGGCCGGCAGCTTTACCATCAGGCCGGTGATGTATACCGACAAGCCGCTATCCAAGATAAGCAACTTTGTCGAAATGCTCGATGAATCCCTCCAGAATGGGCAGCACTGGGACATCGTTTACGTCACCGCCGGCGAAGACCGCGGCATCACCGCCGAGTTCGTCGAAGACCGGCTCGAGCATATGGTCAAGCGGATCGAAGAAGGCGAGGTTGACCTCCTGGTGGCTTTCACCCAGATGGGCGATGTGTACCGGGCGGACAAAGCCCCCGAACTGCATTGATCGCGTCGCGGCTCCCGGCCGCCAGCGGAACGATATGGACGAGAGGCCGGCCTTGATCACCGAGAAACTGATTCGCCACAGCCTGCGTCTGAGCGTCGTCTTCAACCTCGGTGCGGCCTGGCTGCTGGTCTTTCCCGACAATGCGCTGGGGCAGTTGGCCGGCTTCACCGCGTCGTCGTCGCCGCTGCATACCGGGGTGGCGGCGCTGATGGTCGTCTCGCTCGGCCTCGCCTACGGCTGGCTGGCGCAACAGCCGGTGATCGACCGGCCGCTACTGGCCGTGGGCGGGCTGATCAAGGGCGCCGCCTATCTGCTGTTCGTCGGCCAGTGGCTGTTCGGTGTGCTGTCCGGGCGCGTGGTGCTGTTCGCCACGGCCGATATCGTCCTGGCGATTCTCTGGCTGGGCTGGTTGTACCGCACCCGGACCTGAGCCGCGCCGAGCGCTTGGCCCTGGCGGCTCAGGCGCTCGGCTTGTTCACTTCCTCGATGAAGCTGCGCGCGCCGGCGAGATAGCTCTCGTCGAGCACGCCCGGGCTGTGCGTCTGCCAGGTGGCGAGGACGGCCTCGAAAGGCACGCCGGCAAAGTGGCCGCGTTCGAGCACATACTCCATGTGCCGGCGCTGGCGCTGATCGTAGGCATGGAACATCGAGTCGTGACGGCCATCGAATTCCAGCGCCTCGATCCCGGCCTGGCGGCATAGCCTGAGGTCGAAGGCCGGCGTCGCCTTGACCCAGTTGCCGGCGAGCAACAGCTCGGCGTAGGAGTGCCAGCGGAAGATGTCGCCGTTGTTGGCCTTGATCAGGCGAGGGGAAGCCAGGTGGTTGCGCACATCGGCAAAGCCGATGCGGGCGGGAATGCCGAGTGCCCGGGCAGCGGCGACGAGGAGCGCGGCCTTGGGGATGCAGAAGCCCCGCCGGCGGGACAGCGCACGCCGGGCCGAACAGCTTTCCGGCTCGGTCAGCCGGTCGTAGGGATCGTAGGCAATCTGGTCGCGCACCGCGCCGTAGAGACGTATGGCACGCCCGATGTCGTCGTCGGCCTCGCCAGCGGCTTCATGGGCGAAGGCGATGATCGCCGGGTCATCGCTCTCGATCAACCTGGCAGGCTGCAGATGGATTTCGCTCGGTGCGTTCATCGGCCCGGCTGACCGATGAAGTCGAGAATCTGCGCGGTGACCGGTCCCGGCTGTTCGAGGGTCAGGAAATGGCCGGCGTTGGCGATGATCGCCGCCTTCGAGCCGCTGGCGCCGTAAGCGGGTACGGCCTGGACGACCTTTTCGCTGAGGGCGATGCAGCCATCGCGGCTGCCGTGCAGGTAGAGCAGTGGCTGGGCCAGCGCCGGCTGCGGATCGACGACGATGCCGAAGGTCTGCGGCGAAATGTTGGCCCAGTAATAGCCGAGCGCGGCCGCCAGGTTTTCCGAGGCGCCGAGGCAGCGTTTGACGTAGGCCAGATCCTCGCGCGCATCGTAGCCTGGCGACCAGTCGGCCCAGATGCCGTCGATGAAGGCCAGGTCGTTGGCGGCGACGGCAGCCGGGGCGATCTTCATCTGGAAGAACCAGAAATAGAAGGAGCGTTTGATCTGGGCATAGTCGAAGGCGACCTGGCCGAAGACCGGCAGCGGCGGCACGCTCAGCGTCACGCAGCGCCGCCAGCGCGCCGGATCCATCAGTGCCGCGCCATAGGCGGCGAGGGCGCCCCAGTCGTGGCCGATGAGTACTGCATCGTCCTTGCCGCCGAGCGCTTGATGCAGCGCATTGGCATCGCTGGCCAGAACGCTGCCGTCGTAGGCCGGTGTGGACGGTACTTCGGTCGGCGCATAGCCGCGCATGTACGGGGCGACGGCCCGGTAGCCGGCGGCCGCCAGGGCGGGCAGGATATGCCGCCAGGTCATCGGTGAATCGGGGAAGCCATGCAGGCAGAGCGCCAGCGGACCTTCGCCCGCTTCCAGGTAGTGGAAGTCGAGACCGTTGGCCCGGACCGCTCCGGTTTTCAGTGTCGGCAAAGTCATGGTGAATCCTTTCGCGGGGTGCTGCTTGTTCGGGCTAGTGCGCCAGGCCGGCGAGGAATTCGATCAGCAGGGCGTTTACTTCGGCCGGTCGTTCCTGCTGTATCCAGTGGCCGACGCCCGGCATGACGACGCTCTTGCGCAGGCCGGGCATGGTTTCGCCGAGTGCCTCGTACTGCGGGTAGTACATGGCCATGGTGACGTCGAGGGCGCCGACGACGAACAGCGAGGGTTGGTGGATCTTCGCGCCGCAGAGGGAGCGGGTCAGCTCCCACATCCGGTCGAAGTTGCGGTACCAGTTGAGGCCACCGCGGAAACCGGATGTTTCGAAGGATTTGGCGAAGACTTCAAGGTCGCCTTCGCTGAGCCAGGCGGGCAGGGTCTTGGGCTGGCCGCCGGTATCGAGCAGGGTCTCCGATTTCTCGAACATGAAGCGCCAGCGCTCTTCCGGCAGGGCGTCTCCGGAGGCGGCGTAGAAGAACATCTTCAGGCTCTTGCGGATATCGGCTTCGAGTTCGGCTTCGGCCTTGCCCGGCTCCTGGAAGTAGAGCTGGTAGAACTCCTTGTCACCGGCCATTTCGCGCATCGCCCGGGTCGGCTGTTGTTCGTTCCAGTCGAAGCCGAAGTAGGGGACGCTGAGTAGTCCGAGGGCCGGAAAAACGTCGGGGCGCAGGACGGCGCAGGTCCAGGCGACGACGGCACCCCAGTCGTGACCGACGATGGTCGCCGTCTCTTCGCCGAGGGCATGGACCAGGCCGACGATATCGGCGGTCAGGTTGAGGATGTGGTACTGCTCGATCTCCGGTGGCCGGTCGGTCAGCCCGTAGCCACGCTGGTCGGGTGCGACGACGCGATAGCCGGCCGCGGCCAGGGCTTCGATCTGGTGACGCCAGACGTACCAGCATTCGGGAAAGCCGTGGCAAAGGATCACCAGCGGCCCCTGACCCTGTTCGGCGATGTGCATGCGAATACCGTTGGTTTCGATGAAGCGGTGCAGTAGCGGCATGGTCATGATGTTGTCTCGTGTGAGTGGCGATAGCAGGGGGAAGAAACGGAAATGCGGGCACACGGCCCGCATTTTTGGTCGGTCGGTGGCAGGGCTGGGTCTCAGTTCTTGCCGAAGTTGTCCTCGACCCGCTTCATGGCCTCTTCGTGGCTGTAGCGCGGTGAGTTGGAATACTTTTCCAGATCGGTACGGCGCTGGATCGGCAGATCCGGACGCGGGCAGGCGGTGCCGGTACCCGGGCCGCACATGCCGGTGCCAACGGTGAAGAAGGCCGGCGTGTCATCGGGGAAGGGGTCGGCATTGGCCGTGATCAGCGACATCGGCATGACGTAGATGAATATCTCGATGACCTGGCAGAAGCCGACGACGGCGATCGCCCGCATCATGCCCTTGCGGAAGTTGGAACGGCGGCACATGTCGATCTTCTCGACGCCGCGCTCGACCCAGGTCAGGCCCTTGTCGTCCTTGAAGTAGAGCAGGACGGTGCACAGTCCCCACCAGCCGCCGAAGAAGATGCCTTCGTAGATCGGGAACTGGTACCAGTGACCGCCCCACAGGCTGAGCGAACGGATGGCGCCCGGATAAGCGTAGATGCCGGTGACGCGGATGAGCAGTATTTCCAGCACGGTGTCGAACACCATCGTGGCGAACACGCCGACGACGGCCAGCTTGACGTTGTTGATGCCGGGCAGTCTGGCCTTGGTCCAGCGCATTGCCGCCAGACCGAACAGGCAGCCCCAGATAAGAAAACCCGGATAACCGCCGGCCCAGGCGAGCAGCGGCTCGGGCAGGCGCTCGGCATTCGGGCTCATCCAGCCAGGGATTTCGGCCGAGAGGAAGCCCATGTTGAACAGGTAGGGGTTGTATACGCAGCCCTGCTGGATGAAGTTCATCGCCGGATCCCAGAAGATCGCGAAGAAGAAGGCGATGCCGAGCAGGCCCAGGGTGTTGGGCTGGCCGGTCTGGCGAATCGGCTTGATCAGCTGGGTATAGATGAAATACATCCAGACCAGGCCCATGCCGATTTCGACGGCATGGCCGCCGATCTTGAACTGCAGCGGAACTTCGACATCCGGCGGGAGAACCGTACGGCCGAAGTAGGGGGCGGTCACCCAGTTGAAGATGACCCAGCCCATGAAGATGAAAGATGCGCAGCCGATAAAGAACCACGTCTTGACGATGATGCTCGGGTCTTTGCCGCTGATGTCGATCGGTGTATCGATTGTCTTGCTGGCGATGGATGAATCCATATGGCCTCCCACTGGATGGTCTGATGTGTGAACTGAACCCCGGCCCCGGCCGTGAGCTTGCGGCCAGTGATATAGACGGTCACGCCTTTGGCTCCTGATCGGATCGTGGAACGTAAAAGGAGTAAATCGCCTTAATGGTATTCAACCATACAATAGGCAATATTTCCAGTTCGGCTGCGTTTTTTTTGCTTGCGCGCGCACCTGGTTGGTGGGTCGCCAGCTACGCCCTGTGCGCATGCCGCACCATGGCCGCGGAGCTGGTTGGCTGCACATAAATGCTCTATCTGCCTTGGTTTGGCGGGCTGATCGTAGTTTGCCGCGATGCTTGCGGCGGCGGGGTGCCGGGCTGGCGGTAGAGGCATCCGGCCATGGAGTGGCAGGCCGCCTGTTTCGGCGAGTTTGTACTGACAACGCGATAGTAAGGCTGGACTAGTATTGCGGCATACGAT
>DDWF01000119.1 GCA_002345845.1 Betaproteobacteria bacterium UBA2293
GAACGGCGCGAAGAAGGTCAAGTAAGCCATCCTGAATACTCGGGAGCACAAGGGGGCAGAGCAATCTGCCCCCTTTTTGCTATTCGCCGAGCGTGCACCAACTAGCGTCAATACCCTCGCTGCGCTAACGTCCACCCCGTTTCCGGCACTTCATTCCCCATATCCACGACACTTGCCGGCCGTATGGCAACCAAGGCTAGAGCAGCAAACATGGTTTCGACACAGCGTTCCGTGAGCCGTTGGCCGGGCGGCAAATTCGTTTTCCTGGCTATCGTCATCTGGACCCTCCTGGTGCTCGCCTCGCTGCTTACCCAGCGCGAACAGCTGAACCGGACGGCCAGCGCCCTGGCTCGCATCGACGCCGTGGCCAACCTGAAGAAGGACATGTCGATCCGCAAGTGGGCCTCCGACGTCAAAGGCGTTTTCATCCTCGAAGATCATGTGCCGGAGGACAACTCGCTGGACGAGGAGGAGCGCCTGACGGCGATCCGCGGCAACGGCGAAACCCTGCGCCTGGTCACCGTGACGCCGATCCACCTGCTGCTGGCGATTCAGGAGGCGAGCAACCAGGGCGCCGCCGGCAGCCGCGAACGGCTGACCTCGAAACAACTGCGCAACCAGGACAACGCACCGGACGACTGGGAACAGAAGGCGCTCGATGCCCTCGAGAAAGGCGGCGACATGGTCACCGAAGTGCTGCCCAAGACAGGCAAGCACGGGCTGATGCGGGCGATGATTCCGATGCGCATGGAAGAGGAATGCCTGGAATGCCACCGCGACACGCTGGTTCCGGTCGGCGGCCTGCGCGGCGGCGCGACCATCTCGATCAACCTGAATGCCTACCGGACGGCCCAGCAGCCGACCTGGCTGGCGATCCAGTACTGGCACCTGGGGATCTGGATCCTCGGCCTGACCGCCTTGTTCACCTTCGCCTATTTCGCCCGCCACCGCAGCCTGGAAAAACTGCGCAGCGAAGAGGAACGCCGCGAGAACGAGATGGCATTTGCGGCGATGGCCGAAGGCGCGATCATCACCGACCCGAGCGGCCGCATCCTCTGGGTCAATGATGCCTTCTGCCGCATTTCCGGCTATGCCCGCGAGGAAGTCATCAACCAGAACCCGCGCCTGCTCAAATCCGGCCTGCACGACGCGGAGTTCTACCGCCGGCTGTGGGCGCAGCTGACCAGCGTCGGCCACTGGCGCGGCGAATTGTGGAACCAGCGCAAGACCGGGGAAATCTTCCCGGAGGAAATCTCGATCCAGGCGCTGCGCGGGCCGGACGGCCGCATCCGCCGCTTCATCTCGATCTTTTCCGAAATCTCGGAGCGCAAGCGCAACGAAAAAGCCCTGCAGGAATATCACGAGCACCTCGAGGATCTGGTCCGCCAGCGCACCGAGGAACTGACCGAGGCGCGCGATGCGGCGGAAGCGGCCAACCGCTCGAAATCGACCTTCCTGGCCAACATGAGCCACGNNCCACGAGCTGCGCACCCCGCTCAATGCCGTGATCGGCTTTTCGCAATTGATGGAAAAGGACCCGCAGCTCAAGCCGACGCAGCGGCGCAATGTCGAGATCATCAACAGCTCCGGCAATCACCTGCTGACGCTGATCAACGACATTCTCGAACTGTCGAAGATCGAGTCGGGCAAGATGGAAGTCTGCGCCGAAGAAGTAGACCTGCCGGAACTGCTCGAAGGCGTCGTCGGCATGATGAGCCTGCGCGCCGAACAGGGCGGCCTGGCCCTCAAGCTCGAGCTGCCCGGCGCCCTGCCCCCGGTGGTACTCGATCCGCTGATGCTGCGCCAGGTACTGCTCAACCTGCTGTCGAATGCCGTCAAATTCACCCCGGCCGGTTCAGTCACGCTGCGCGTCGACTGCCGCCCCACCGGCACCGGCCACGCGCAGCTAACCTTCACCGTCACCGACACCGGGATCGGCATCCGCGCCGAGGATCAGGCGCGCATCTTCCATTCCTTCGAGCAGGTCGGCGGCGCCCGCCAGGGGGGAACCGGCCTCGGCCTGACCATCAGCCAGCAGTACGTGCAGATGATGGGCGGCGAACTGGTCGTCGACTCGGCGCCCGACCATGGCTCGACCTTCAGTTTCGTCATCACCGTCGCCAGCGGCCAGGCCGACACGGCAAAAGCCGCCCGCGGCCGGGTCACCGGCATCGAGCCGGCCGACCACGGGCGCCACATCCTGGTCGTCGACGACATTCCGGAAGCCCGGCTGCTCGTCCGTTCGCTGCTCGAACCGCTCGGTTTCCGGGTCAGCGAAGCCGCCAGCGCAGCCGCCGCCGAAGCGCTGATCGTCGGTGAGCAGCCGGATCTGGTGCTGCTCGACTGGTTCCTGCCCGACGACAACGGCCTCGCCCTGATCGCCCGGGTGCGCGGCCGGCCCGCCATCCGCCAGCCGGCGCTGGTCATGCTGACCGCCAATGCGACCCAGGAAAGCCGCCAGCAAGCGCTGGCCGGCGGCGCCGACGATTTCTTCAGTAAGCCGTTCGAAGACGACGAGCTATTCCGGATCCTGGCCAGCCATCTGGCCCTGCGCCTGATCCGCGCCGTGCCACAGGGGCCGGCGGTGCGCCCGGCGGCGCCGGCCGGGCAGCGGATCAGCGCCGACGATCTGGTCCGCCTGAGCGACGAAACCCGGAGCCAGCTGGCACAGGCGGCGCTGTCGCTGAACCCGGACAAGATCGCCGATGCCGTACGCCAGGTCGCCCGGGAAAATCCGGAACTGGCCGAGCGCCTTGGCGAATTCGCCACCACCCGCCAATATCAGGCCTTGTGGCAGGTACTCGGCATACTCGAAGCAGAGGAATAGACATGAACGCCGAAATTCTCGTCGTCGAGGACACGCCGGCCTCGCTCGAACTGCTCGCCCAGCTACTGTCGCAGGCCGGCTACACGGTGCGCCCGGCGCTCGAAGGACGGATGGCGCTGCGCTCGGCGCAGGCCAGCCCGCCCGACCTGATCCTGCTCGACGTGCGCATGCCGGGCATCGACGGCTACGAGGTCTGCCGCCGGCTGAAGGCCGACGCGCGGACGCGCGACATCCCGGTGATTTTCCTCTCGGCCCTGCGCGAAGCCGGCGACAAGCTCAAAGGCTTCGCCCTCGGCGCCGTCGACTACGTCGCCAAGCCCTATCAGCCGGAAGAAGTGCTGGCTCGCGTGCGCACCCATGTCGAGCTGCGCCATCTGCAGTCGCGCCTCGAAGAGCGGGTCAACGAGCGCACCGCGCAACTGCTCGCCGCCCAGACCAGCCTGCACGAATCGCAGAGCCGCCTGCAGGAGCTCGCCGGCTTTCTGCAGACCGTGCGCGAAGAGGAGCGCACCGGCATCGCCCGCGAACTGCACGACGAACTCGGCCAGGCGCTGACCGCCCTGCGCATCGACCTCGGCTGGCTACGCGACAAGTGCGGCCAGCTGGCGCCGCCACTGGTCGACCGGACGGAGGCCGCCTATGGCCTGGTCGAACGGACCATCGCCGCCCTGCGCCGGATTTCCGAAGGTCTGCGCCCGGGCATGCTCGATGTACTCGGCCTGGCGGCGGCGATCGAACACCATGTCAGCCAGTTCCAGGAGCGCACCGGCATTGCCTGCACGCTGACCATGAACCGCGAGGAATTCGAGCTCAGCGAACCGCTGGCAACAGCGATCTTTCGCGTCGTCCAGGAATCGCTGACCAATGTCGCCCGGCATGCCCAGGCACAGCGGGTCGCAGTCCGCATCGACGACAACGATGAAATCCGGGTGAGCATCGAAGATGACGGCTGCGGCTTCGTGACCAGCAGCGCCAAGAAGACCTTCGGCCTGCTCGGCATGCAGGAAAGAGTCAAAATACTCGGCGGCCGGATCGACATCGCCAGCCAGCCAGGGCACGGCACGCGGATCAGCGCGTGCCTGCCGAAACACCAGGAGGGAACACCATGATCCGCATTCTGATTGCCGACGACCATGACATCCTGCGCGCCGGCCTCAAGCATATCCTGCAGGACAGCGGCGACATCGTCGTCGCCGGCGAAGCCAGCGACGGCCACCAGGCGCTGGCACAGGTGCGCGCCGGCCACTGGGACGCTATCGTCCTCGACCTGTCGATGCCGGGCAAGAGCGGCATCGAGCTGATCAAGCAGATCAAGGGTGAATTTCCCAAACTGCCGATCCTGATCCTCAGCATGCACAAGGAAGACCTCTATGCGGTGCGCGCCCTGAAAGCCGGCGCCTCCGGCTATCTGTGCAAGGACAGCGCCGAAACCATGCTCATCCAGGCAATCCGCAAGGTAGCCGGCGGCGGCCTGTTCATCGATCAGGCGGTGGCCGAGAAACTGGCCCTCGAAATGCTCACCGGCAGCAGCGGCGACACCTCGCACAGCGGCCTGACCGACCGCGAATACCAGGTCTTCCTGCTCGTCGCCCGCGGCCACGGGGTTACCGATATCAGCCGCCAGCTCAATCTCAGCGTCAAGACGGTGAGCACGCACAAGACGCGAATCCTGGAAAAAATGAAACTGGCCAACACCGCCGAGTTGATTCATTACGCCATCCGCCACCAGCTGGTCGACGGCGTGGACGGCCTGGCCGAGTAAAGGCGCCGCCCGTCAGCCGGCGCTACTGCCCCGCCGGCCCGCTCCAGCAGGCTGCCGGAGACGATTTTTGCCGCCTATGTGTGGCGGCAGACCGAGCCTGTTTCAGCCCTACAGCATGCAGATCCGAGCAGGGTCGGCCCTAGGAATCTTCCTACGCCGCCCCTGTTGTTTTCCTACTGGCGAAATGCGTTGTCCTTACCTGACCTGTTTCAGTCGCCGCGCCTACACTGCCCCTCATGCGACACATTGCCACAGCGGCGTTTTGCCACAGGGCGATGCGGAGGGCAGAAGTAGAACCTAATCGAATTGAGGGAGAGTCAATATGAAAACCCGCATTACACAGACAGTCACCGCGCTGCTTGCCGCCGGCATCGGGCTTGGCGCTG
>DDWF01000223.1:0-161 GCA_002345845.1 Betaproteobacteria bacterium UBA2293
CGCCGAGTCCTGCACCGGCGGCTGGCTGGCGCAGAGCGTGACCGCCATCGCCGGCAGTTCGGCCTGGTTCGACCGCGGTTTTGTCACCTACTCCAACGCCGCCAAGATGGACATGCTCGGCGTGCCGCCAACGACACTGGAGCGCCACGGCGCCGTCTCGG
>DDWF01000223.1:259-11342 GCA_002345845.1 Betaproteobacteria bacterium UBA2293
GGTGGGCACCATCTGCTTTGCCTGGGCGGCGAAGGAGGGTGGTTGCGAGGCGCAGACCTGCCATTTCGCCGGCGACCGCGCCGCCGTGCGTGAGCAGTCAGTGCGCCATGCCCTGCAGGGTCTGCTCCGGCGTCTCGATACGACCCCGATGCAGGCCTGAAACCTAGGGCTTGGCTTCGCCAGCGATCTCGGCGAGCAGCGGGCCGACGATCGAGGCGGCAGCACCTTGCGGCTTGCGATAGGAAACCCAGGTGGTGTTTTTCTCGCCGGGCAGCGTGTAGATGGAAATGGCGAACGGGCAGAGGACGATGTTGTGCGGATCGGCCTCCATCATCTGTCGCGACAATTTGGCCGAGCAGAATTCGATGATTTCCGCCTGGGCGAAGATCTGCTTGCTGGCGCCGATGTCGGCGCCGGTGCGCTGCAGCATGTCGGCGATGTGCGAGGTGTAGTTGATCACCAGACCGCGATTCTCGATGGCCATGACGATGGCGTCACGGGCGTCGGCGAAGGGGGTGGCGAATTTCTGGCGCACCTGGAAGTCTTCGGCCAGGGCGGCGGTGCTGCCGAGCAGCAGGGCGAACAGCATCAACAAGCGGGCCATCGACATTCCTTTGCGGGGTAGGGGATGGCGCAGCATAAGGCAGCGCGCCGCCGGGCGCCACCCGTTCGCGGCTATTCGGGCAGTGGCTCGAACAGCGCCGCCAGGTCGTCGTTGCCGAATTTGATTTCGACGCCGCGGTCTTCGGAGAGGATGCCGGCGGCCAGTTCGGCCTTGCGCTCCTGCAGGGCGAGGATCTTTTCCTCGATGCTGCCACGGACAATCAGCTTGTAGACGAACACCGGTTTGTCCTGGCCGAGGCGGTGGGCGCGGTCGGTGGCCTGGTTCTCGACGGCCGGGTTCCACCATGGGTCGTAGTGGATGACGGTGTCGGCGGCGGTCAGGTTGAGGCCGACGCCGCCGGCCTTCAGGCTGATCAGGAAGATCGGCAGTTCGCCTTCCTGGAAGCGGCGGATCGGTGTCTCGCGGTCGACGGTGTCGCCGGTCAGCGTGGCGTAGGCGATACCGGCTTCGTCGAGTTCGCGCTGGATCAGCGCCAGCATGCTGGTGAATTGCGAAAAGATGAGAATCTTGCGGCCCTCGTCGACCAGCTCCGGCACCATGGCCATCAGCAGGTCGAGCTTGGCCCGTTCGCTGACCTTCTTGGCTGCGGCGGCCTTGACCAGGCGCGGGTCGCAGCAGACCTGGCGCAGTTTCAGCAGGGCGTCGAGGATGACAATCTGGCTGCGGGCGAAGCCGCGCTGGGCGATTTCGTCGCGTACCTTGGCGTCCATCGCGGCGCGCACGGTTTCGTAGAGGTCGCGCTGGCTGCCTTCGAGTTCGACGCTGCGGATGATGATGGTCTTCGGCGGCAGTTCTTCGGCGACATCTTCCTTCTTGCGGCGCAGGATGAAGGGGCGGATGCGCCGGGCGAGCAGGCGGGCGCGCTGGCTGTCACCGAGTTTCTCGATCGGCGTCCGCCAGTGGCGGGTGAACTGCTTGGCGGTGCCGAGGAAGCCGGGCAGCAGGAAATCGAACTGGCTCCACAGCTCGCCAAGATGGTTTTCCAGCGGCGTACCGGTCAGGCACAGGCGATGCCGCGTGTCGATCTGGCGCACGGCTTCGGCGCTGCGGCTCTGGGCATTCTTCACCGTCTGCGCCTCGTCGAGGATGAGCAGGTGGTAGCTGTGCTGCATCAGCTCTTCGGCGTCGCGCCAGAGCAGCGGATAGGTGGTGAGCACGACATCGTGGCTGTCGATTTCGGCAAAGCGGCTCTTGCGTTCCGGGCCGTGCAGCGACAGGACCTTGAGATCGGGGGCGAAGCGCGCCGCCTCGTTCTTCCAGTTGAAGATCAGCGAGGTCGGCAGGACGATCAGCGCTGGTCGGTCGAGGCGGCCGGCCTCCTTTTCGAGCAGCAGGTGGGCCAGGGTTTGCGCCGTCTTGCCGAGACCCATGTCGTCGGCCAGGATGCCGGAAAGGTTCTGCGTGCGCAGGAACTGCAGCCAGGCCAGGCCTTCCTTCTGGTAGGGGCGCAGGGCCAGACGCAGGCCGGCCGGCGGTTCGATGTCGACGATGCCCTGGGCCGCCTGCAGGCGCTCGGCCATGGCCATGATGTCGCCCTGGCCATGGAACTGCCAGCGGCTGGTGTCAGTCAGCTCGGCCAGGCGTGGCGCGTCGAAGCGCGACAGACGCAGCGTCTCGCCACCGGTGAAGCCGTCGAAGAGGTCGATCAGCGTCGCTGCCAGCGGTTTGATGCGGCCGGCTGGCACGCGCAGCCGCTTGCCGGCAGCCGTGTGCAACTCGATGCCCTCGTCGTCAGGGACGCGCGCCAGTTCGCTGGCTTCCAGCCAGCGCTGGTCGCGGCGGAAGAGGCCGGCAAGCAGCGGGGCCAACGGCAGGCGCTCACCCTCGACGATGATGCCCATGTCGAGGTCGAACCAGCCGTTGTCGGCCTCGTGCAGTTCGGCCTCCCAGCCGTCGACTTCGATCACATGGTGACGGAAGTCTTCGGGGAATTCGATCTGCCAGCCGGCCAGCTTGAGCTGAGCCGAGCCGTCCTGCATGAAAGCCGACCAGGCGGCTTCCTCGGCCAGGCCGTAGAGACCTTCCGGCGGGCTGCCGAAGGTGTGCAGGGTGTGCCCCGGTACCTTCTGCATGCCGCTGACGAGCAGCGCCGCCAGCGCCTTCGATTCGGCTTCCGGGCGCCGCTTCAGGCGGATCGTCTCGCCTTCGGGCAGGGTGATGAATTCGCTCTTTTCCTCGGGACGGATATCGACATCGCCGTAGCGGAAGATCACCCGGGCGACGTCGAAGGGACCGCCGGTGAAACTGGGCGGGTAATTGCGCCAGGCGCGCTGGCCGTGCGTGTGCAGGGTTTCCAGCTGGAGGACGGCCTGTAACGGGACATCGACCAGGCGCAGGCGGGCGCTGGCGTCCTCGGCCGGCAGCGGCAGGTCGGGCGCCAGTTCGGAGATGGCTTCGGCGACCAGCGCCGCCTCCTTGGCCGATAGTGGCGGCAGCGAGAACAGGCGGTTGACCACGGCAGCATTGCCGGCGACCTCCAGCGGCCCGGTTTCACCCTCGTTGAGATCGAGGTACCAGGGCGGGGCGACGCCGACGATCATTGTCGCCGACGGCTCCGGCTTCAGGTAGGGGCGCTGGAAACCCTGGGCGTCGATCTGCCAGCCGATACTGGCCGGTCGTGGAACGCCGGCGACCAGCGGCAGGCCGAGGTCGTCCTCGGGATAGAGGCGATGGCTGGCGACCATGCGCTGCAGGATCTCGGCACCGTGTTTCGGACCCAGGCCGAAGGCGCGCAGGCCGGTTTCATGGCCGCGTTCGGCCCAGATCAGGCGCAGGATGCCCAGATCCTCTTCGCTGACGAATTGCGGCGGCGTGATCAGGGCGCGGTCGACCTTCCACCACTCGTCGGCGCTCTCCGGGTACTTGCCCTTGCGGATCTCGACGCCGAAATGGCGGCGGTCGGCCGTCCACCGCAGGATGTAGAACAGCTGCTGGCGGGCACCGGCCGGGCGGGCCTTCTTCTTGGCGACGGCGATCGACACCCGGCGCAGATCGTCGACCCAGGTGAGCACACTGCTGCTCACCCGATCCTTCGGATTACGTTCGGGAATGGCCTTCAGCAGCATCGCCGCAACGTGCTTGCAGTGGCGGCCGACCGGGCAGGAGCAGCGGCTGACCACCATCATCTCGCCGCTCTGTGCCTGGCTCAGGTAAGCCTGGGCGACATAGGGCGTCTTCGCCGTACCGGGAATCGTCGCCCGGATCTGGCCGTTGGCGATCTCCAGGTCGCGCACCAGGTCGACGTAGGGACGTGCCTTGGTGATGTCGCGCGTGGCGAACCATTCGGCGACATCGGCCTCGGTATAGGTTTCCAGGGTGACGGCAGCCATGGCCGATCAGGCGAACTGGGCGCTGACGAGCAGGGCGAGCAGCACGGCGATCATGGCGAGCCAGCGGTTCTGCTGGCGTTGGGTGGCGATCAGTCGGTCGATCTGCGGCTGCAGGTCGGCCTTGGCCGGCTGGGCCAGGGCTTGATGGACGAGGCGCGGCATCTGCGGCAGGGTGCGCGCCAGATAGGGCGCTTCCTGCTTCAAGGTACGGAGCAGGCCGCGCCAGCCGACCTGTTCGCTCATCCAGCGCTCGAGGAAAGGTTTGGCGGTCTTCCACAGATCGAGTTCGGGATCAAGCTGGCGGCCGAGGCCTTCGATATTGAGCAGGGTTTTCTGCAGCATCACCAGTTGCGGCTGGATCTCGACATTGAAGCGGCGCGAGGTCTGGAACAGGCGCAGAAGCACCTTGCCGAAGGAAATATCCTTCAGCGGCCGGTCGAAGATCGGTTCGCAGACGGCGCGGATGGCGGCTTCGAACTCATCGACCCGGGTGTCTTTCGGCGCCCAGCCGGATTCGATGTGGGCTTCGGCGACGCGCTTGTAGTCGCGGCGGAAGAAGGCGAGGAAATTCTGCGCCAGGTAGTTCTTGTCGGAGTCGGTCAACGTGCCGACGATACCGAAGTCGAGCGCGATGTAGCGGCCGTCGGCATGGACGAAGATGTTGCCGGGGTGCATGTCGGCATGGAAAAAGCCGTCGCGGAAGACCTGGGTGAAGAAGATCTCGACACCGGCCTCGGAGAGCTTCGACAGATTGATGCCCTCGGCGCGCAGACGGTCAATCTGCGAGATCGGCGTGCCGTGCATGCGTTCCATGACCATCACCGTCGACGTGCACCAGTCCCAGTGCACTTCCGGCACGATCAAGAGCGGCGAGTCGGCGAAATTGCGCCGCAGTTGCGAGGCGTTGGCCGCCTCGCGCATCAGGTCCAGTTCGTCGCGCAGGTACTTGGCGAATTCGGCGACCACTTCCCGCGGTTTCAGGCGCTTGCCGTCCGGCCACAGCTTTTCCAGCAGCAGGGCAAAATTGTCCATCAGCGCCAGGTCGTGTTCGATGACCGAGAGCATGTTCGGGCGCAGGATCTTGACCGCCACCTCGTGGCTGCCATCCTCGTCCTTGAGGCGGGCGAAATGCACCTGGGCGATCGAGGCCGAAGCCACCGGCACCGGGTCAAACTCGGCAAACACCGCGCTGGCCGGCCGGCCGTAGGCCTGCTCGACCTGGGCCAGGGCGAGGGCCGAGGAAAACGGCGGCACACGATCCTGCAGCTTGGCCAGTTCATCGGCGATGTCGGTCGGCATCAGGTCGCGGCGGGTGGACAGCACCTGGCCGAACTNNCGAACTTGACGAAAATCGGCCCCAGGGCTTCCAGCGCCAGGCGCAAGCGCTCGGCCCGCGGCGTCGACAGGTCGCGCCAGAACTGCAGGGCATTGGCCAGACGCACCAGGCGGCCCGACGGCTCGTGTTCGAGCACCATTTCGTCCAGGCCGAAACGGCTGGCGACGGCGGCGATCTTGAGCAGGCGGAAAAGGCGCATGGGGCGGGGCTGGGCCGGAAAGTCCGGTGAATCGGGAAGCGGGCATGTTAACACGCCGACGACGCCGCCGGTTCCGCATATTGCTGCTCTGCCGGCGCGCTTCGCCGGCAATTGTCATTGTTGCCGGCGGTGCCGTGGGATACGATAGGGCGAAATCCGGCTGCGGCGTGCAGATCCGTGGCCGTTGCCGAACCAACCTATTGTGTCAATGAGCGAGTCCAAGAACCCTTCCATGATTGCCCGCGAAGCGCTCAAGCGCCTGGCGGTCGGTCACGTGCCGCCGACGCCGGCGAACTATCAGGCCTGTTACAACGAGATCGCCGGGTTGCCGAATACCGCGCCCTTTCCCGAGCAGCCCCTGCGGCAGATTGCCCTGGCGCTGACGGCGCGCGACAAGGCGCAGGCGGCGGAGCTATCCCGTCTCGATCTGGCGATCGGCCGGCGCAGCTGGCATGGCATTCAGGAGGCGCTGGTCGCTTTCTGTGCCGTGGGCAGTACCCCGTCAGCCGGGTCGCTGGCCGACGGGCCCGCCTTGCCGCCTGAATTTTCCGTACGTCTGGCGCATTTCGTGGAAAGTGTCCTGCCGGCGCTCGGCGAGGAAAATCCGCTGGTTGCGGAGATGCTCGACACGCTGCTCGCCGCTCTGCGCGAGGTTCCCGTCGATGTGCCGAAGCTGCAGGAAATGCTGGCCAGCTTCAATCGCCAGATTCAGTTCGCCGCCGAGGAACAGGTCGAGATCAAGGGCTCGCTGCTCAAATTGCTGCACCTGATCATCGCCAACATCGGCGAGCTGAGCCTCGACGACAGCTGGCTGAAGGGCCAGATCGACGGCCTGCTGACCGTCGTCGCGCCGCCGCTGACGTTGCGCCATCTCGACGAGATGGAGCGCCGCCTGCGCGATGTCATGGTCAAGCAGGGCGAGGCCAAGCACCGCTCGATCGAGGCGCAGGAAGAAATGCGCAAGATGCTGTCGGCCTTCATCGAGCGCCTGGCGACGATGAACGAGTCGAGCACCATCTTCCAGGGCAAGATCGAGCAGAGCGCCCGCGAGATCGAAAAGGTCAAGCGCATTGAGGACCTGGCGCCGTTGCTCAAGGACGTCATCGCCGCCACCCGCTCGATGGCCGAGGGCACCGCTGCCTCCCGTCAGCAGTTGCAGAGCCTGCAGGAGAAGGTGCAGGCGACCGAGGCCGAGCTGGTGCAACTGCACCTCGAACTGGACAGTGCCAGCGCCCTGGCCCGCCATGATCCGCTGACCGATGCGCTCAACCGCAAGGGCCTGGACGAGGCACTGGCGCGCGAGATCGCCGGCATGCGGCGCAAGGAATCGCCACTCTCGGTCTGCCTGCTCGACATCGACAACTTCAAGAAGCTCAACGACCGGCTTGGTCACGATGTCGGCGATAGTGCGCTGATTCATCTGGCCAATGTTGCCCGCAGCAACATGCGGCCGACCGATACCCTGGCCCGTTACGGCGGTGAGGAGTTCGTCATCCTGATGCCGGATACTGCCCTTGATGACGGTGTCGAAGCGATGGTCCGCCTGCAGCGCGAGCTGACCAAGGCTTTCTTCCTCTCCGGCAAGGAAAAGATCCTGATCACCTTCAGCGCCGGCGTCGCCGAGCTGACCGCCGATGAATCCGGCGCCGACGCCATCCGTCGCGCCGATCGTGCCATGTATCTGGCCAAGCGCGCCGGCAAGAACCGCGTCATGGGCGGCTGAGCCACTTCCCTTCATGCCTCTGTTGCACGGTCTGCCGCCGGTCGCTTTGCCTGATGCCCGAATCCTCATCCTGGGCAGCATGCCCGGTCAGGCCTCGCTGGCGGCGGCGCGCTATTACGCCCATGAGCGCAATGCCTTCTGGCGCATCATGGGCGATCTCTTCGGTGCGCTCCCGAGTCTGCCCTACGAAGCCCGTCTGGCCTGCTTGCAGGCTGCCGGTATCGCGCTCTGGGACGTCATCGGCAGCTGCGAACGCTACGGCAGCCTGGACGCTGACATCGTTGCCGGCTCGGTGCAGGCCAACGACTTTGCCGGCTTTTTTGCCACCCACCGTGGCATCGAGCGGATCTATTTCAACGGTACGGCCGCCGAGACCACCTTTCGCCGCCACGTGCTGCCGGATTTCGGCGACGGCTTGCCGCCACAGTACCGCCTGCCCTCGACCAGCCCGGCCCATGCGGCGCGCGGCTACGCCGAGAAATTGGCCGCCTGGTCAGTGCTTGTCGCGCCGGATAAGGCAGCAACGGCAGCGTATAATCGCCCTCTTTGAATTTTTCGCAGCAAATCAATGGCCCACGACGTCAAATCCCAGCTGACCACCCTCATCCGTCAGGCGCTCGCCAGCGTCGCTCCGGACTCCGCCGACCTGCCGATTCATCTCGAGCGGCCGCGCGATCCGACGCACGGTGACTTCGCCACCAATCTGGCGATGCAATTGGCCAAGGCGCTGAAGAAGAACCCACGCGACATCGCCAACCAGCTGCTGGCCGAACTGCCGCCGTCGATCCTGGTCAGCCAGGCGGCGGTCGCCGGTGCCGGCTTCATCAATTTCACCCTCGATCCGCGCGCCAAGATCAGCGTCGTCCGCGCCGTCCTCACCGACGGCGAGAACTACGGGCGGTCGACGCTCGGCGGCTGGCAGAAGGTGCAGGTCGAATTCGTCTCGGCCAACCCGACCGGTCCGCTGCACGTCGGCCATGGCCGCGGCGCCGCCTATGGCGCCTCGCTGTCCAGCCTGCTGACTTTCGCCGGCTGGGACGTCACCCGCGAGTACTACGTCAATGACGCCGGTCGGCAGATGGACATCCTTGGCCTGTCGACCTGGCTGCGTTACCTCGATCTGCACGGTGTCGTCGTGCCCTTTCCGCCCAATGCCTATCAGGGCGGCTACGTGCGCGACATGGCCGAGCAACTGAAGCATGCTCACGGCGACAAGTATCTGCGTAGCGCCGAGGCGGTGCAGGCCGGCACGCCAGGCCTGCCGGACGCCGGGCGCGCCGACGACGAGGCCAAGCAGCAGCGCGAACTGCATCTCGATGCGCTGATCGCCAAGGCCAAGGAGCTGCTCGGTCCGGACTGGGACTACGTGCATCAGCATGCGCTCAACGAGCAGCTGGCCGACGGTCGCGACGACCTCGAACAGTTCGGCGTGCATTTCGACGTCTGGTTCTCCGAGAAGGCGCTCTACGACACCGGTCTGGTCGCCCGCTGCGTCGACCTGCTGGAGCAGAAGGGTCATCTTTACGTGCAGAACGGCGCCCGCTGGTTCAAGTCCACCGCCTTCGGTGATGAGAAGGATCGCGTCGTCCAGCGTGAGAACGGCCTGTACACCTACTTCGCCTCTGACATCGCCTATCACCTGAACAAGTTCGAGCGCGGTTTCGACAAGGTCATCAACATCTGGGGTGCCGATCACCACGGCTACATCCCGCGCGTCACCGGCGCCATCAAGGCGCTCGACCTCGACAGCGACAAGCTGCAGGTGGCCCTGGTGCAGTTCGCCGTGCTCTACCGCAACGGCCAGAAGGCCTCGATGTCCACGCGCTCCGGCGAGTTCGTCACGCTGCGCGAGCTGCGCGGCGAAGTCGGCAACGACGCCTGCCGCTTCTTCTACGCCCTGCGCAAGTCCGACCAGCACCTCGACTTCGACCTCGACCTGGCGAAGAGCCAGACCAACGAGAACCCGGTCTACTACATCCAGTACGCCCATGCCCGCATCTGCTCGGTGGTCAACCAGTGGTCCGGCGATCTGGCGGCGCTCGCCGAGTGCGACCTGACCCGCCTCGACAATCCGCGCGAACTGGCCATCGCCAACCAGCTGGCCCTGTTCCGCGAAGTCATCGAGAACGCCGCCCGTGATTTGGCGCCGCACATGATTGCCTTCTACCTGAAGGATCTGGCTGGCGAATTCCACGGCTGGTACAACGCCGAGCGCATGCTGGTCGATGAGCCGGCCCTGCGCGATGCCCGTGTCGCCCTCGCCCTGGCCGTCCGCCAGGTGATTCGCAACGGCCTGGCCATCCTCGGCGTCAGCTGCCCGGAATCGATGTAAGGAATGTCCATGAGTCGCGACATGAAACCCCGCAAACGCCAGCCGGCCAGGACAAAATCCGGCGGCGGCACGCTGATCGGCATGTTCATCGGCCTCGTCCTCGGTGTCGCCATCGCTGCCGGAGTCGTCTGGTACCTGAACAGTTCGCCGCTACCGTTCAACAAACAGGTCATGACGGCGCCGGCACGCGGCAGCGAACCCGCTGGCGGCAAGAATGAGCCACTGGCCCTACCGGGCAAGCCGGGCGATCCGGTGCCGGAAAAGCGCTTCCAGTTCTACGATATCCTGCCCGGCAAGGCCGATGCCGTGCCCGATCCGGCGGCCAAGCCGAGTGAGGCGAAGAAGGAAGAGAAAAACGACGACAAGAAGGCTGAGGCCAAGGAAGAGGTCAAGGACAGCAAGGTGCCCTTGTTCCTCCAGGCCGGTTCCTTCAGCACCGCCCAGGATGCCGACAATCAGAAGGCCAAGCTGGCCTTCATGGGCTTCGAGGCCGTTGTCCAGCAGGTGATGATCCAGGAACGTACGCTCTACCGCGTGCGGATCGGGCCGTACAACAAAATCGACGAATTGAACAAAGTGCGGGCCGAACTTGCCAAATCAGGCATCGAAGCCCAGCTTTCCAAATAAGGAGTCATGCATGAAATCTGAACGTCGCCGTTTTGTCGGAACCCTGGCCGCCATTGGCGCCGCCCTTGCCCTCGCCGCGCCGGTCATGGCGCAGACAGTCGGCAAGGACTACGTGCCAATCTCGCCGGCGCAACCAACCGAGAACCCGGCCAAGATTGAAGTGCTTGAGTTCTTCAGCTACGGCTGTCCGCACTGTGCCGACCTGCATCCACTGTTTACCGCCTGGACCGCCAAGCAAGCGGGTGACGTTGTCGTCAAGAAGGTGCCGATCACCTTCGGTCGCGCCGCCTGGGCCAATATTGCCAAGCTTTACTACACCCTTGAGATCACCGGTGATCTCAAGCGCCTGGAGAGCGACGTGTTCCGCGCCGTCCACGGCCAACGGGTCAACCTGTTCGATGAGCGCACCCTGATGGAATGGGTGGCGAAGAATGGCGTCGATCAGAAGAAGTTTGCCGAAACCTTCAACTCCTTCGGCGTCAACAGCAAGGTTCGCCGCGGCGACCAGATTGCCCAGGCCTACAAGATCCAGGGCGTCCCTGCCGTTGCTGTCGATGGCAAATACATGGTCGGCGGGCAGAATTTTGACGAGATGCTGGCCAATGCCGACAAGCTGATCGTCAAGGCGCGGGGCGAAAAGGCCGGCAAGAAGTAATTGACGCTGCGGGTATTCATCACGGGCGCCTCGTCGGGACTCGGCGAGGCGCTCGCCGTTTGCTACGCGGCAAAAGGTGCGACGCTCGGCCTGGCGGCTCGTCGTGGCGAGGTGCTGACGGCGCTCAATGAAAGGCTCGGCGGGCACCATGCCTGCTATCCCCTCGATGTGGCCGATGCCCCGGCGCTGCACGATGCGGCCACCGATTTCATTGCCCGTTTTGGCGCTCCGGACATCGTCATCGCCAATGCCGGCGT
>DDWF01000080.1:0-16515 GCA_002345845.1 Betaproteobacteria bacterium UBA2293
CGACGATGATGTCGATTTCCGGATCATTGACCAGGGAGAAGGCGTCGTCTGTAACTCGGGCAGCACCGCCGGTGATCTGCTTGGCCAGTTCGACATTCTTGTCGGCCACGGCAACGATCTGAATCGGCCGACCGGCGCGGCGGGTAATTTCTTCCGCATTGCGCTTGAGAACGGTCCAGGTGCCACCGCCGACGGTGCCGATGCCGATAAGGCCAACATTGATAGGTTTCATTTGTCTAGGATCGAGTTGCTTGGGAGTTAGGATCGAGTGATCAAAAGCCCGGGAGTTGTGCCATTTACTGACAGCTCAAGCCCCTGGCAGCCAATAGCTAATTAGTGCCGTGCCGCTTGCGGTAGTTTTCCAGGAAGCGGGCAAGACGGCCGATGGCTTCGCGCAGGTCGTCCTCATGCGGCAGGAAGACCAGGCGGAAATGGTCGGGATGCGGCCAGTTGAAGCCGGTGCCCTGAACCAGCAGCACCTTCTCTTCCTGCAGCAGTTCGGCGATGAAGGCCTGATCGTTCTTGATCGGGTAGATCTGCGGATCGAGCCTGGGGAACATGTACAGCGCCGCCTTCGGTTTGACGCAGGAAACACCGGGAATGGCATTGATCAGGTCGAAGGCGATGTCGCGCTGGCGACGCAGACGGCCGCCCTCGGAAATCAGGTCGTCGATGCTCTGGTAACCGCCGAGCGCCGTCTGGATGCCGTGCTGTCCGGGGGCATTGGCGCACAGGCGCATCGACGCCAGCATATCGAGCCCTTCGATGTAATCCTTGGCGTGACGCTTTTCACCAGAAACAATCATCCAGCCAGCCCGGTAGCCGCAGGAACGATAGTTCTTCGACAAGCCGTTGAAGGTGATGGTCAGCACATCCTCGGACAACGCTGCAATCGAGGTGTGCTTGACGCCGTCGTACAACACCTTGTCATAGACTTCGTCGGCGTAAATGATCAGGTGATGCTCACGGGCGATATCGATGATCTCGTGCAGCAGGTCGTCCGGATAGAGCGCGCCGGTGGGGTTGTTCGGATTGATGATGACGATGGCGCGGGTGTTCTTGTTGATCTTGCTGCGGATGTCGTTGAGATCCGGCAGCCAGCCCTTTTCCTCGTCGCACAGGTAATGCACCGGCTTGCCGCCGGATAGGCTGATCGCCGCCGTCCACAACGGATAATCCGGCGCCGGCACCAGCACTTCATCACCGGCATCGAGCAAGGCGTTCATGGCCATGACGATCAACTCGGAAACGCCGTTGCCGACGTAAATATCCTCCAGCGTCACACCCTTGATGTGCTTCTGCTGGGTGTAATGCATGATCGCCTTGCGCGCCGCGAAGATGCCCTTCGAGTCCGTATAGCCGGCCGCGTTCGGCAGGTTGCGGATGATGTCCTGCTGGATTTCCTCGGGCGAATCGAAGCCGAACGCGGCCAGATTGCCGATGTTCAGCTTGATGATCTTGTGGCCCTCTTCTTCCATCTGTTTGGCCATCTGCAGTACGGGACCACGGATGTCATAACAGACGTTGGCGAGCTTGGCGGATTTCTTGACGTGTTTCATGGAGGCATTCCGGTTTGGCGCAATTCGGCCAAAGGTATAATCCTACTTTATCGCATGGTGCACCGCAATTTCGGCGGGCCTTTCGGGACTATCGTTTGTGAAACTTCATCTCTCCAACGCCGCCGGCCTCAACCTGTTCACCGCCCATGGCGAAGGCTATGTCGCCGTCAACAATGAGCGCTACGAAACGAACTTGATCGTGCTGCCGGAATCCATCATCGCCGACTGGACAAAAGCCAACATCCTGACGCTGACCATGGACGACATGGACAAGTTGCTGGCGCTGGGAACCGGCATCATCCTGCTCGGCACCGGCAACCGCCTGCGCTTCCCGCCAGGGCAGTTGCTCAAGCCCTTCGCCCAGGCCGGCATCGGCCTCGAGGTCATGGACTTGCCGGCCGCCTGCCGTACCTACAACATCCTCGCCAGCGAAGGCCGCCAGGTCGCAGCGGCCCTGCTTTTCGACTGATCAGCGGCGACCGTAGGTATCCTCAAAACGGACAATGTCGTCCTCGCCGAGGTAACTACCGGACTGCACCTCGATCATCTCGAGCGGCACGATCCCGGGATTCTCCAAACGATGCTTGACGCCAAGCGGGATGTAAGTCGACTGGTTCTCGGTGACCAGGAAGACCTCATCGCCCTTGGTCACCCGTGCCGTACCGCTGACCACGATCCAGTGCTCGGCACGGTGATGGTGCATCTGCAACGACAAGGCGGCCCCCGGTTTGACGCCGATACGCTTGACCTGGAAACGCTCGCCAGAATCGACACCGTCGTACCAGCCCCAAGGCCGGTAGACCTTGCGATGCCACTGGGCAACCGCCCGCCCGTCCGCCTTCAGGCGATCGACGATCTTCTTCACATCCTGCGTTGCATCGTGATGGGCGACCAGTACCGCGTCGTCCGTCTCGACCACCACCAGATCGCTTAGACCAACGCAGGCAACCAGCCGGCTCTCGGAAATCGCCAGGGTATTGTGGCAACCTTCGAGCAGCACATCGCCGCGCCAGGCATTGCCCTCGTCGCATTTGGGCAGCACCTTCCACAGCGCATCCCAGGCCCCAACATCCGACCAGCCAGCAGCCAGCGGAATCACCGCACTTTTCGGCAGCCCGGCCAAGTCCCCGGTCAGACGCTCCATCACCGCATAGTCGATCGAGTCAGAAGGACATTGCCCAAAGGCGGCCTGATCAACGCGAATGAAGTCACCATCCTCGCTGCCGCCCTGTAGGGCCAGCCGACAGGCAGCAAGGATATCGGCCCGGCAGTGTTCGAGGGCTGCCAACCAGGTCGAGGCGCGCATGACAAAGATGCCGCTGTTCCAGAGGAAGTCGCCGGCATCCAGATAGGCCTGCGCCGTCTCGCGATCCGGCTTCTCGACAAAGCGCGCCAGTTCGAAGGCCGAGCCGCCACCCAGCGCGGTCCCCTGCTGGATGTAGCCATACCCCGTCTCCGGACAATCCGGCGTAATGCCGAAAGTCACCGCCATACCCGCCTCGGCGAGCGCCACAGCACGCGTCACGGTCGTTTTAAAGGTTGCCGCATCGAGTATCACGTGATCGGCCGGCATCACGACCAGTACGGGATCGCCACCCTGCTGTTGCGCCCAGAGTGCCGCCAGAGTCAGTGCCGGCGCCGTGTTGCGGCCAAAGGGCTCAAGCAGCGCCTTGCCCTTCTTGCCGAGCAAGCGCAATTGCTCGGCGACGACGAAGCGGTGCTCCTCATTGCAGACCAGCAGCGGCTCGCCCAGTCCCTCGATGCCGTCGAGACGAGCAACGGTTGCCTGCAACATCGACTGCTCGCCGACCAGCGGCAACAACTGTTTCGGATACTTTTCGCGCGATAGCGGCCACAGGCGCGTTCCGGAACCCCCAGAGAGGACGACTGGAAGAATCATGTTCATGATTTATCGAAAAAATGACGAGGGCGAAGCATAACCGATCTGCATGTCAGAGTTTTTTCAGGTATTCCTTGGTAAACACCCGGTCCGGCAGTTCACGTAGTTTCATCTCGCTGTATTCGAGGACCGATTTCTCACCACTACGCAAGGCGTCCTCCATCACCAAACGTGTCGGCCGCAGCTTGCCGGCGAGCGTCTTGAAATCTTCATAGCTCGCCTTCTTGAGCAGCCGGTTGGAGAGCGAGTAGAACTCGGCTCTGAACGGCCAGGAATTTTTCTGATTCACCCAGTAAACAACCTTCTGGTAGGTCACCGAGCGATCGACGGCAGTCAATTCGAGGACCACATAGTTTTCCCCATCGATGGTCTCCTTGCGCAGCACCTTGGGGTTGTAATCACCGGCAAAATTGGCGCGCGCGAGGTCGCCGTTAGCGACCTGACCGGTCAGCCGCTGGGCAAGCGAAATGCGCACCGGCTGCGAAACCTCGGGCATAAACACCCACAGATCGCGGCCCTTCATCAGGATGATCTGGCCGCGCTCGGAAGCCGGCTCGGTGACCATGACCACGGTATTTTCATTACCCTTCGACAACACGCGGTATTTGCGCTGCTCCGCTGCCCCATCGCTCTTGTTCGTATTGATGACGATATCGACCTGGAACCCCTCCCCCGGGAAGCGTACCTGATCCGCCTTTTCCACTATACTGCGCGCATAGGCGTCATCCGCCGGATCTGCGTCAGCCTGCTGAGCCAGCGCAACAGCCGACTGGAACATCAGGAAGATGCCGGAGAGCAGCAGGCAGATCCAACCATTCAGCGGCTTGGCACAATTGCGTAACAACATAGGCATCTCCTCGCACATGTTCATCGTCATTTTTCGCGCAGCCCGTCCGGCATGAGCAGCGTCGTCCGCATTGAACGCGTCTTCAAGGAATACCTGCTCGGCGAGCAGATCGTCCAGGCGCTCAATGATATTACACTGACCATCGAACCCGGCGTCTTCCTGGCCATCTCCGGCCCTTCCGGCAGCGGCAAGACAACCATGCTCAACCTGATCGGCTGCATCGACCGGCCGACCAGCGGCAACATCTACATCAACGAAGAGAACGTCTCGCAAAAATCGGCCAACGAACTCGCCGACCTGCGTTCACGTTCGATCGGCTTCATCTTCCAGACATTCAATCTGCTGCCCGTCCTCACTGCCGCCGAAAACGTCGAATACCCGCTGCTCCGGCGCAAGGACATCTCCGCCGCCGACCGCAAGCGCCGCGTCGACTATTTCCTCGACATCGTCGGCCTCAGTAAATATGCCAATAACCGCCCCAACCAGCTCAGTGGCGGCCAGCGCCAGCGCGTCGCCATTGCCCGCGCCCTGGCCGTCAAACCGGCCATCGTACTGGCCGACGAACCGACGGCCAATCTCGACAAGACCACGGGCATCGAAATCCTCAAATTGATGAAGCTCATCAACGAGCACCTCGGCACCACCTTCATTTTCTCGACCCACGACCAGAAAGTCATCGACCATGCCAACCGCCTGGTCAAGGTCGAGGATGGCACCATCAAGGCCTTCGGCGTGCGCAGCGCAAAACGCAACTGGAACATCGCCCGCGTCCGCAATCTGTCGGACATTGCCGCCGAAAACATTCCCGGATAACCTCTCAGGACTATCGCCGTGTCAAACAAGTACCGCCCATTTCCCTGCCTGACGCTCATTGCCGCCGCCTGCATCAGCCTCGGCGCGCAGGCCGCCGACGATCGCGAATCACTCTTCGGCGACGACCTGCCCGCCATCGACAAAAAAGAGGAATCTTTCGGCTCCGGCATCAAGGGCTTTATTCAGTTCGAACTGGCCCGCACCACCGGCGACCCCGACCACTGGTCGAAGATGCGCACGCGCGCCGACCTCTCCAGCCAGGGAAAACTGGGCGATGGCATCAAATGGAAGCTGGGTGCCCGCATCGACTACGACGCGGTTTACAGCGTTGAACACAATTTCTATCCGGGCGCCGTCGAAAGGGACCAGCGTTTCAACGTTGACCTGCGCGAGAACTACCTCGACTTCAGCGCCGGCAGCTTCGATTTCCGCCTCGGTCGCCAGCATGTCATCTGGGGTGAAATGGTCGGCCTCTTCTTTGCCGACGTCGTTTCCGCCCGCGATCTGCGCGAATATATCCTGCCCGATTTCGACCAGATGCGTACGCCGCAGTGGGCTGCCCGCGCCGAATACTATGGCGACGACCTGCATGCCGAACTACTCTGGATTCCCGTTGCCACGGTGGACAACATCGGCAAGCCCGGCGCCGACTTCTACCCCTACCAACCGGTACCACCCGGCTTTGCCGTGCGTTACCGCAACCAGGAGCGGCCAACCCGCGACCTGAACAACATGAATTACGGCCTGCGCGTCTCAACACTGCAAAGCGGCTGGGACATTTCCGGCTTCTATTACCGGAGCAGCGACATCAACGCCACCTTCTATCGCGACCCGATTACCGGCCCCAGCATCACCTATGAACCCCGGCACGATCGCATTCACCAGCTAGGCGGCACCCTGACCAAGGATTTCGGTAATGTAGTACTAAAGGCCGAAACGGTTTACACCCGCGGCCGTAGCTTCACCGTCCTCGACCTGACCGACACCGACGGCGTCGCCCGCCAGAACACCCTCGACTGGGCCGCCGGCCTCGACTTCACTCTGGGCACCGACACCCGTCTCAACCTGCAACTCTTCCAGCGCCACTTCTTCGACCACAACCCCAACCTGATCGCTGACAAGAGCGAAAACGGCTACAGCGTCCTGGTCAACAGCAAGTTCCTCAACAACTGGGAAGCTCAGGCCCTGCTCATCGCCAGCACCAACCGTACCGATTGGCTATTCCGCCCACGCCTGACCTGGAACTTCGAACGCAACTGGCGCTGGCTGATCGGCGCCGACGTATTCAAGGGGCCGGATCTTGGTATGTTTGGGCGCTATGACCAGCAGGATCGGGTGTATTCAGAAGTGCGTTACAGCTTCTGAGCAGGCTGTCGGTTTTCTTTACACCCAGCAAATAAAGGCTCGGCGACATTCTTCGGATGATGAATAAAAACAACGTCAAGCAATTGATTTATTGGATAAAACGAAAACAAACAAATGGTGTGGCACGGTAGCTGCTTAGTAGAACTCGCAACCGGGGCCAGCCCCAATCTGATAAACCAATTCCATGAAGGAGTATTGGAATGAACAAAACCACAATCGCCGCAAAGCTGCTGGCTGCCGGGCTCGTATTTGGCGCGGCATCAGCAGCACATGCAGCCCCTATCATTGGCACCGCAAATCTTTCCCTCGGCCAGGTTCAAGTCACGCTGAACAATATCAACTTCAATCCTGATCAAGCTCTATCACCGGCCATTCCGGCCGATAACCCGACGGATGGTATTTTCTCCACTCAGGCTGGGGCTAACACCGGATCGTTTGCTGATGCTGGCTTCGGAAGCATATTCGCGCCGACCTTCGGCTCGATCAATGACATGAGTCCTGCCACTTTCCCGGTCGGCATCATGACATCGGTGTCGAAGTTCCTGGAATTCGCTGCACAGCCGGGCTGGTTGTTCACGGGCACCTATCTGACCCCGGGCGACGCTTACCCCGGCGCCCCTTATTTCGTTGAGCAAAATGGCGCCAACGTCTTTGCGTCGTTCTCGGTGCTGGGCACCATCTGCGACACCGAAGGCGATGGGATTTGCGACCTGACGGACGATGTCACCAAGTTCACACTTGCCGTCTCCACCCAATATGCAAACACGACCGTGGATGCGCTTACTGCACTGTTGCTGAGTGGAAACCCTCTTCCCAACAATACGTGGTCTGGCACCTTGGTTGCCGAAATTCCGGAACCTTCCAGTGTTGCCCTGCTCGGCCTCGGCCTGCTGGGTCTGGCTGGCCTGCGTCGCCGCAAGCAAGCCTGATCTTCTGGCAATTCCAAAAAAGGGCCTCCGGGCCCTTTTTTTTCACCTATCATTTCTGTCACGGCCAACAACAGGATGGATCCCAGCATGCCGGACAAAAACTTAAACGTTACTGGCTGCCAAAATGACGCGAGGCAGACCGCCCATCCGGAATCCACCGACGAGGTTCGCGCCCTGGTTATCGAATCGCGCAAAACCAGGCAGGCGCTCTATCCAGTTTCCTGTGGGCTGAACTGGGGCTACGGATCGGCGTCACCGGTGACCGCCGACAACATCGTTGTCAATTTGTCGCGGATGAACCGCATCCTCAATGCCAACGAGATTTCGCTGGACAATCCAATTGCTGTCATTGAGCCCGGCGTGACGCAGGCGCAGCTGTCGGCTTTTCTGACAGAACACCACCCGGAATTAACCTTCAATGTTACGGGTGCAGGCTGCGACACCAGCATCCTCGGCAATGCCCTCGATCGTGGCGTCGGCTATTTCGGTCCCCGCAAGGAAGACTTGTTCGGCCTGGAAATTGTTACAGGTACCGGCGAAATTCTGCGTACTGGATTCCGCCGCCTGGGCGATGAATCGCCGCTGGCGCATTGCCACCCCTACGGCCTCGGTCCGATGCTGGACGGGCTATTCTTCCAGGGAAATTTTGGCATCGTGACCAGTGCCTGTTTCCGCCTGATTCCACGCCGCCCAAAGGAGGTCGCCGTCTCTATGGCCTTGCGTGACGTCCGTTTCCTGGCCGAATTCATCGATCAATTGGCTCGCCTCAAACGCGATGGTCTGCTGACCTCGGTCACACACATCGGCAATAAGGCGCGCACTCAGTCCACCCTGGCTTTCGGCGTCACCCGCTACCTGGAAAAGGAATGCGGCTATACGCCGGAACGTGCCGTCGCAGAGGCCGACAAGGCCATTGCCCTGGTTGCCCCGGACGAGTGGGCCAGCCTGGCGGCGGTTACTGGCAATGCTGGCCAGGTGCGGGCGGCGATTCGGGAAATCAGGCAACGCGTCGGTCGCATAGCCCGGGTCATGGTCATAACCGACACCCTGCTTGATGTCGGTTATGCCGTCACTCACGCCTTCCGTTTCATCCCCTTCGCCCGCGCCAACGCCGCGGCCATCCACTCCATCCGGCCGCTGCATGCGCTGGCGCTCGGTGTGCCGACCGACGTGCCGATCGACAATCTGTTGTGGAAGTACGGGCGCGCCGATCTGCCGACCAAGGCGCTGGACGAATCGCCCTGCGGCCTGCTCTTCGTCAACCCGGCCCTGCCACTGGACGGCAAGGCCGTCGTCGCCGTCGTCAATGAACTGGAAGCGGTCGCCGAAGGCCATGGACACAAGCTTTACATGACCTTGAACATCGAGACATCGACGTCGATGGTAGCGGTAATCAACCTGCTGTTCGATCGCTCGCAGCCCGGTGAAACCGAGCGCGCTCACCGCTGCGCTGACGACATGCTGGCCTGTATCCGGCGACACGGCCTGGAACCCTACCGCGCCCGCGCCGACATGATGAAGGATGTGGTCACCGACAACGAGTACTGGCGGACGATCCGGCGCCTCAAGGAGGTGTTTGATCCCGACAACATCATTGCCCCCGGCAGGTACAATCTGCCGACCTGATCTTGACGGCGCCTCCATGATTTCCACCTCATTCCGGCTGGCCCTGCGCAATCTGGCGCGCAACCGCAACCGGACGCTGGTCGCCATGCTGACCGTCGCTGGTGGGGTCATTGCCTTCCTGCTGGCGGGTGGATTCATCAACTGGATGTTCGATGACATGCGGGAAGCGACGATCCGCTCACAACTCGGTCATATCCAGATCGTTCGCCCTGGTTATTTCGAAAAGGGGATCGCCGATCCTTACGCCTTCCTGCTCCCCGGCAAGTCGACCGCCGAGGCGTCCATACGGGAAACTCCCGGCCTGTCGACGCTCACCCCGCGGCTTGCCTTCAGCGGACTAGTCAGTTTCGGTGATGTCACCATCGGTTTCGCTGGCGAAGGCATCGACCCGGTACGCGAACGACCGATCAGCAGCCGCATCACCATCAAGGATGGCCGCGACCTCGAGAATATCGACGAGGCCGCCGCCATCCTCGGCGAGGGCCTGGCGAGAACCCTCGGTGTCAAGCCCGGCGACTCCATCGTCCTCCTCGGCACGGCCGCCAACGGCAGCCCGAACGCCATTGAAGTGACGGTAGCCGGTACCTTCTTCACCATCTACAAGGAATATGACGACACCGCATTGCGCCTACCGATCCCGCTCGCCCGCAAGCTGATGCGCGTCGAGGGTGCAACCTCCTGGGTGGCCCTGCTCGACAAAACCGAGACGACGACCGCAACCATCGAGACGATGCGACCACACCTGCCGATCAAGGAATTCCAGATTGTTCCGTGGAGCGAACTGGCCGATTTCTATAACAAGGTGGTGGTGCTGTTCTCGAAACAGGTGGATGTCGTCAAGATCATCATCGGTCTGATCATCATCCTGACCATCTCCAACACCCAGACCATGAGCGTACTCGAGCGCACCACGGAAATTGGCACCAGCCTGGCCATCGGCTTGCGCGGCAGCGATGTACTCCGCCTTTTTCTGCTCGAAGGAGCGCTGATCGGCATTGTTGGTGGCCTCATCGGCATCCTCCTGGGTTACCTTTTCGGTGCGCTGATCTCGGCCATTGGCATCCCGATGCCACCACCGCCCGGCATGGCTCGTGGCTACACCGGCCAGATCCTGATCAGCGCCTCGCTGGCGGTGGACGCCATGGTGCTGGCCCTGGTCACCACGCTGGCAGCCAGCATCATGCCGGCCTGGAGAGCCAGTCGCATGAACATCGTCGACGCCCTGCGCTGCAACCAATAGATGGCTACCAATCTGCTCTCCCTCGCCCTGCGCAACATCTTTCGCCAGCGCGCCCGCTCAGCGGCCACGCTGACCGCCATCGCCATCGGCGTTGCCGGCCTGATCCTCGCTGGCGGCTTCGTCAAGGACATTTTCATCCAGCTTGGCGAAGCCATCATCCACTCGCAGACCGGGCATATACAAATCACCCGGGAGGGCTATCGCGAAGGACGCATCCGAGCCCCGGAAAACTACCTGATCGCCGAACCCGAGGTGCTCAAGGCTACCGTTGCCAAGGCTGTGCCATCCGCGACGACAATCATGACCCGCCTTGGTTTTTCCGGCACGCTGAACAATGGCCGGCGCGATCTCGGCATCATTGGCGAAGGCATTGAACCGGATGCTGAAGCAGACATCGGCACCTATCTCCGCTATGTCGAAGGACGCGGCCTGAAAGACGACGATGTCGACGGTATCGTCGTCGGCCAGGGAGTTGCCCGCTCGCTCGGCCTGCAGGTCGGCGATCGCGTCACCCTGCTGATGACGCTGTCGGCGGGCGCCGTCAATACGCTAGATTTCGAACTGGTCGGCGTCTTCCAGAGCTTTTCCCGGGAATTCGACGCCCGCGCCGTGCGAATTTCGCTCGAATCAGCACGCACCTTGATGGACACACCATCCGCCCATCTGGTCGTCGTCATGCTCGACCAGACTGAAAACACCGTTACTGCCAGCACCACCCTCAAACAACAACTGGCCGGCCAAGGTTACGAAATTACCGCCTGGAATGAGCTTTCCGATTTCTACGAAAAAACCGTCGATCTCTACGATCGCCAATTCGGTGTCCTACGCCTGATCATCCTGGTCATGGTGCTGCTCAGTGTGGTCAACAGCGTCAACATGACCCTCTTCGAGCGCACCCGCGAATTCGGCACCATGTTGGCGGTCGGCGATCGCTCGAGCACTGTATTTCGCCTGATCATGATGGAAAGCGTCTGCCTGGGGGCGCTCGGCGCTCTGCTCGGCATGGCCATCGGCTGCCTGGCTGCCCTGGGCATTTCCGCCATCGGCATCCCGATGCCGCCGCCGCCCAACGCGAATCTCGGCTATACCGCCCTGGTCCGCATCGTGCCGGAAACCGTATTCACTGCCGGGGCCATTGGTTTTGTCGCCGCCATCCTTGCCACCATCATGCCGGCGCGCCGGGCCTCGCGCCTCGATGTCGTCGATGCGCTGCGCCACGGCGTCTGAGCGAAATCGTGAAATACTGCGCAGGGACAATGCGTTGGCGACGCCTTTTCAGGCTGCTTTCCGTTATGATTACGCCCTATTGACCGGGCCCGGCGGGCTCGACCAGCGACCAGACAGAGGGGAAATTCAATGAATGGCAATATCATCAAAAACACTGTGAACTGGCTGGCGATTGCCGTAGCTGCGCTGGTCATCTCGGGCTGCGCCAGCAGCAATCCGCCGGCACCGGCTGCCGCCGCATCGGCCGACTACAGCTACAAGATCGGCCCCGGCGACAACCTCAACATCGTCGTCTGGCGCAACCCCGAACTTTCGATGTCGGTTCCCGTTCGCCCGGACGGCAAAATTTCCGCTCCGCTGATTGATGACCTGAATGCCATGGGCAAGGATTCGACCAGCCTGGCCCGCGATATCGAGAAGGAACTCGCCAAGTTCATCCGCGACCCGGTCGTCACCGTCATCGTCACCGGTTTCGTCGGCCCCTACAGCGAGCAGATCCGCGTCATCGGCGAAGCTGCCAAGCCGCAGATCCTCGCCTACAAGCAGAAGATGACCGTGCTTGACGTGATGATCGCTGTCGGTGGCATCACCGACTTTGCCGACGGCAACCGGGCCACCATACTGCGCACCAGCGAAAACAACGCCCAGTACAACGTACGCCTGAAGGATCTGGTCAAGGGGGGCGACGTTTCCGCCAACGTCGAAATGAAGCCGGGTGACGTGCTGATCATCCCGCAAAGCTGGTTCTGACCTGTCCCGTCTCAACGTATGCCGCGCTGCCAAATGGCGGAGCGGCAACTAGCTTGGATTCCTAATGGAAGAGATTCTCCGCCAGGCCCAGACTCTCCTGCGCGCCACCTGGAAACATCGCCGTCTCGGCATGCTGGTCGCCTGGATCGTCGGCGCCATCGCCGCTGGCGTCATCCTGCGCATGCCCGATCGTTACGAGGCCTCGGCCCGTATTTTTGTCGATACCCAGTCGATCCTCAAGCCGCTGATGTCGGGGCTAACTGTCCAGCCGAACATTGAACAGCAAGTCATGATGCTGAGTCGGACGTTGATCAGCCGGCCGAATGTCGAGAAACTGATCCGCATGGCCGATCTCGACCTCAACATCAAGGGCAAGGCCGAACAGGAAGCCCTGATCGACCAAGTAAGCAAAAGCCTGAAAATCCAGAGTGTCGGTCGCGACAATCTTTACACCCTCTCCTATCGCGACACTGAACCAGCCAAGGCCCAGAGGGTGGTCCAGGCACTGGTTTCGATCTTCGTCGAGTCCAGCCTCGGCAACAAGCGCCAGGACTCGGACTCTGCCCGCAAGTTCATTGACGAGCAGATCCGCAATTACGAAACCAAACTGCAGGAAGCCGAAAACCGCCTCAAGGAATTCAAGCTACGCAACATTGATCTCCAGACCGGCGAAGGCCGGACCAGTTTTGACCGCCTTTCGGATCTTTCGATCCAGCTCGGTACGTCGCGTCTGGCCTTGAGCGAAGCGGTCAATTCCCGCGACGCCCTGCGCCGCCAGATCGCCGGTGAAGAACCAGTGTTGCTGCCCGAGTCTCCCGGTGCCGATTCCAGTATCTCCCTACCTGAAATCGATGGTCGCATCGATACCCAGAAGCGCAATCTCGATGCTCTGCTCCAGCGCTACACGGAACAACATCCGGATGTCGTTGGCACCCGCCGCCTGATCAAGGACCTGGAAGAACAGAAACGCCAGGAATTGGTGTCCCGCAAGAAATTTGCCGCGGCCAACCCAGGTTCGGCGATCAGCAACAATCCGGTCTACCAGCAACTAAAGGTTTCCCTTGCCGAGGCCGAGGCCAACGTCGCTTCGCTGCAGGCCCGGGTTGCCGAATATGAAATGCGCTATAAGCGCCTCACCGACCTGATGAAGACGCAGCCGCAACTGGAGGCCGAGTTTACTCAGCTCAACCGCGACTACGAGATCCATAAGAAAAACTACGAGCAACTGGTCAGCCGTCGCGAATCAGCAGAACTTTCCGGCGACCTGGAAGCTGCCGGTTCGGTTGCCGACTTCCGCCTGATCGACCCGCCACGTGCGTCGAACACCCCAGTCGCACCGAACCGCACCCTGCTCTTCCCGCTCGGCCTCCTGCTCGGCCTCGCCGCCGGCCTGTTCGTTGCCTTCGCCGCCAGCCAGATCCGCCCGGTCTTCTTCGACGGCAAAAATTTGCGTGAAGTGACCGGCCTGCCGCTGCTCGGCACCGTCTCGCTGATACCCAACGAAGCGCGTCGCCTCAAGGAGAGAGCCAGCTTGCGGCGTTTCCTGGCAGCCACGGCCGGACTGTTCGTCGCCTATGGCGCCGGCATCGCCGCCCTCCTCTTCCTTTCCCAACGTGCTGCCTGAGAGTGATCGATGAGTCTGATTGAACAAGCAGCCAAGCGCCTGGAACAACTTCGCCAGGCTGGCGTCGAGCTACCCGAGGAGCCGGCTGCACGGACGCCGGCACAGAAATCTCATGCGGCGGCGACGGCCCCCGATCCCTACGAAACGCCAATCATCCAGCCAAGCGCCACCGTTGGCGAACAAAGGAAGACGGCAACCCAGGTCAGCAAGCGCGTCGAACTCAATCTGGAGGCCATCTCCGCCTCCGGCCTGCTCGTCCCGCAAGCCACCCGCAGCCAGCTGGCCGACGAATATCGCGTCATCAAGCGGCCGCTCATCGCCAATGCCATGGGCAAGGGCGGCGAACAACTGGCCAATGGCAATCTGATCATGGTCACCAGCGCCCTGCCCGGCGAAGGCAAGAGCTTCACCGCCATCAACCTGGCCATCAGCATCGCCATGGAACTCGACAACACGGTGATGCTGGTTGATGCCGACGTCGCCCGCCCGTCCGTCCTCAACATGCTCGGCCTGCCGCCTGCCCCCGGTCTGCTGGATGTGGTGGACAAGAACTCGGTCGACATTTCCGGCGTCCTCTTGCGCACCAACATCGAGAAGCTGTCGATCCTGCCCAGCGGCACGCAACACCCACGCGCCACCGAACTGCTCGCCAGCGATGCCATGGTCCGCCTGCTCGACGACATGTCCAGCCGTTACAACGACCGCATCATCATTTTCGATTCCCCGCCCCTGTTGCTGACCACCGAATCGCGCGCCCTGGCCACTCACATGGGCCAAATCGTCATCGTCGTCAATGCCGAAAACACGGCTCAGGCAGCGGTCAAACAGGCGGTCGATGCGATCGCTGCCTGCCCGGTGAAGATGATGGTGCTCAATCAGGCAAGACAGGCTTCAACTGACGGCTACGGATATGGCTACGGTTACGGCTACGGATATGGCAATGAGAAGTAGGATTCCCGTCCGCCTTCCGCTAGCCGCAGTACTGCTCCTGACTACCGGTTTGGGTGCTTGGGCACAGCAAGCTGGCGGCGGTGCGCTACCGACCCCAGCCATGGGTGCCGTCTCTACAGCCAATGCCTCGCAGGCTGAGGGCGGTGGCTCCGGCCCGGGCGGCGGCCGGGCATGGTCAATCCGACCGCGCATCGGCATGACCATGACTGCCACCGACAATGGCCAAGTCGGCGGCAATGCCAACAGCGACAGCGACCTGATCACCGAATTGGCCCCCGGCATCCGCATCGATGCTCGGACAGCCAGGCTCCGCGGTTACTTCGATTACTCACTGCGTGGCCAACATTACCTGAACGACAGCAGCAGCCGTACCCAGAACGCCCTGAATGCATTCGGCACCTTCGAAGCCGTTGAAGACTGGCTGTTTATCGATGTCAGCGGCAATATCGCGCAGCAATCCATATCCGCTTTCGGCACCCAGTCCAACGACAGCCTGCAAAACAGCAACAGCACGGAAACCGCCACCTACCGGCTGTCGCCCTACATTCGCGGCAAGCTGGGCAACGCCGTCGACTATCAGCTGCGCTACAACGCCTCGACCACCCGTGCCGACTCCAGCAACGCCTCGGATGTTGATATCGGCCAGTGGGTAGGCCGCCTGGGCGGTAGCACGCCGTTCAAAAACCTGCGCTGGAGCGTCGACGCCAACCGCCAGACAACCGACTACAGTAACGGCCGCAAGACTGACGCCGACCTGCTTCGCGCCATTGCCACCTACGCCATTACGCCGCAATTCCGCATTTCCGCCAGCGGCGGCTGGGAGCGCAACAATTACGCTTCTCTGGAGCAGGAAAGCCGCAGCATGCACGGTTACGGCTTTGACTGGAACCCGACCACGCGTACGCAGATATCCGCTTTCAAGGAAAGCCGATTTTTCGGTGATGGTCACCGGTTTTCGTTCAATCATCGCTTCCCGATGAGCAGCATCCGTTACAGCGACACCAAAGATGTCTCGGTGAACCCGAACCAGTTCGCCACCGCCGGCATGGGCAGCATCTATGACCTGTACTTCGATCATTATGCTACCCAGTTTCCCGACCCCATCCTTCGCGCTGCCGTCGTCAATGCCCTGCTAGCGGCAAGCGGCATCAATCCGAATCAGCAGGTGGTTAGCGGATTCCTAGCATCGCAAGCCAGTCTCCAGCGTCAGCAGCAACTCGCGTTTGTCCTTTACGGCGCGCGTAATTCGCTAACGCTGCAACTCAATCGCAGCGAAAACTCATCCCTCCTCACGGCCTCTGTCGCCGACGATTTCGCAGAGAGTTCGATCATCCGCCAGCGTGGCATCAGTCTCAGCCTCTCGCATCGCCTCAGCGCGATGTCCAATCTCAACGCCTCGATCAACCGGCAGCAAAGCACTGGCCAAGGCAATGGCAGCAACTTGAAAACAACAACTACCGCCTACGTGGTCAGTGCCTCGACCAAGCTGGGTGCCAAGACAACCGGTTCGCTCAGCCTGCGCCATACGGACTTCGACACCACGACCAATCCCTACACCGAAAATGCCTTGGTCGGCACGATCACCTACACCTACTGACGCATGTACGAAGCTTTCTACGGCCTGACCAACAAGCCCTTCCAGCTCAACCCTGACCCTTCCTTCTATTTCGGCAGCAAGCAGCAC
>DDWF01000080.1:16540-20720 GCA_002345845.1 Betaproteobacteria bacterium UBA2293
GGTGAAGTCGGGGCCGGCAAGACCACCATTGTTCGCGGCATGCTCGATGCGCTGGATCAGAAAAAAGTCGTCGCCGCCCATCTGGTCAGCACCCAACTTGATGCCGACGACACGCTGCGTCTGGTCGGCGCCGCCTTCGGCCTGCGCACCAAGGATGTTTCCAAGGCCGATGTGCTGATGTCGCTGGAAGCTTTCCTGATCAGCGCCACCGGCAAGGGCAAGCGCTGCCTGCTGATCGTCGACGAAGCGCAGAATCTGACCGCCCGCGCGGTCGAGGAACTGCGCATGCTCTCCAATTTCCAGTTCGGCAACCATGCCCTGCTGCAGAGCTACCTGATCGGCCAGCCGGAGTTCCGCCAGATCCTGCAAAGCCCGCACATGATGCAGTTCCGCCAACGCGTCATCGCTGCCTGCCACATCGGGCCGCTCGATGTTGCGGAAACCCGCGCCTACATCGAACACCGCCTGAAATGTGCCGGCTCCACCGGTTCGCCGATGATCAGCCCGGCCGCCCACGAATCCATCTTCAAGGCCAGCAGCGGCATTCCCCGGCGCATCAATTCGGTCTGCGACCGCCTGCTGCTGTTCGGTTTTCTCAGTGGCAAGAAGGAGTTCGACGAAGCGGACGTCGAGGAAGTTGCCCGCGAAATCCATGAAGAAACCATGGGTGGCAATACCCAGGTTGGAATCAGCTACTCCCCGGCCAACTCACCCTACCAGCCGGGCAGTCCGCAAGCGGCAGGCGATGTCGACCTGTCGGGCAGCCCCTCCGCCGTACTTGCCGGTCTGAATGCCCATCAATTCGGCGAACGCCTGGCCCGCCTCGAACGCAGCCTGCTGCAACTGGAAAAGATCAACAGCACCACCTTGAGCCTGCTGCAGCAACTGGTTGCGGGTGGCCAGCGTCTCTCACCACCCGACAACGAAAGCGAAAAAAACGATGCCTGAAACCTGGCCTGCCGACCTCGGCCCCGTCATCTGTGTCGTCGGCGCCCGCCCCAATTTCATGAAGATGGCGCCGATCCTGCGCGCCTTCGCCGCCCATGTGCCGGCTATCCCGACCCTGCTGCTGCATACCGGCCAGCACTACGACCGCGACATGAACGACCGCCTGTTCGAGGATTTGCGCCTGCCGCAGCCGGACATCAACCTCGGCGTCGGTTCCGGCTCGCATGCCGTACAGACCGCCGAAGTCATGAAGCTCTTCGAGCCTGTCCTCGACGAAAAAAAGCCCTCCTGCGTACTGGTCGTCGGCGACGTCAATTCGACCCTTGCCTGCACCCTGGTTGCCGTCAAGAAAGGGATTCCGGTGGTGCATGTGGAAGCCGGTCTGCGCAGTTACGACCGCGCCATGCCGGAAGAAATCAACCGCGTCCTCACCGACCAGATTGCCGACCTGCTCTACACCACCGAACGCAGCGCCGCCGACAACCTGGCCCGTGAAGGCATTGCCGCCGAGCGCGTGCGCTTCGTCGGCAACGTGATGATCGACTCGCTGCTCAGCAACCGCCAGTTTGCCCGCGCGCCAACCGACAGTGTTGCCGCCGGTGGCGGTGACCCGGCGCTGATCACCGGCCCGCAGGGCTACGGCATCGTCACCATGCACCGGCCGTCGAACGTCGACGATCCCGGCGTGCTCACTTCACTGCTTGGCGTCCTGCGTGAAATCTCCGAAGCCCTGCCCCTGGTATTCGCCCTGCACCCGCGCACACGCAACAACATCGAGCGCTTTGGCCTGCAGCACCTGATCGACTCGCCGCGCATGATCATGCTGCCGCCGCAGGGCTACCTGGAAATGCTCGGTCTGATGGCCGGCGCCCGCATCGTGCTCACCGACTCCGGTGGTCTGCAGGAGGAAACCACGGCGCTTGGCGTCCCCTGCCTGACCATGCGCGAAAACACCGAACGGCCGATCACCGTCGACCAAGGCACCAACACCATGGTCGGCCGCGACGTTGCCGCCATCCGCAAGCAAACGGCGGAAACCCTGGCTGGTCATGGCAAGAGCGGCCGCGTGCCGGAACTCTGGGATGGCCACGCCGCCGAGCGCATCGCTGCCGACCTCGCCAGCTGGCTGCTTTCCCGCCGCACCATTGCCAACTGAGATCCGGGACATGGCCAGCCGTTCGCCGCGCAACGCCTTCACCATCGACGTGGAAGACTATTTCCAGGTCTCCGCCTTCGCGCCGCACATCCCGCGCAGCGAATGGCCGGTGCGTGAATGCCGCGTCGAACGCAACGTCGACTGCATCCTCGCCATGCTCGACGAGCACGACACCAAGGCCACCTTCTTCACCCTCGGCTGGATTGCCGAGCGCTACCCGGAACTGATCCGCCGCATTGCCGCCGATGGCCACGAGATCGCCAGCCACGGCTACGGCCATGAGCGGGCCTGCGACCAGACGCCGGAAGCCTTCTATTCCGACATCAATATTGCCAAGCTGATTCTCGAAGACCTGACCGGCAACGAAGTGCGCGGCTACCGGGCACCGAGCTTCTCGATCGGCGAGAAGAACCTGTGGGCCTTCGATTGCCTGGAACGCGCCGGCTATCACTACAGCTCCAGCGTCTACCCCGTCCGCCACGACCACTACGGCATGCCGGATGCGCCGCGCCATGCCCACCGGATCGGCAAGCTGCTGGAAATTCCGCCGACCACCCTGCGCCTGCTCAATCGCAACTGGCCGGCCAGCGGCGGCGGCTATTTCCGGCTAATGCCCTACAGCCTGTCGCGCTGGATGATCCAGCGCGTCAATGACGTCGACCAGCTTTCCGCTGTCTTCTACTTCCATCCCTGGGAAATAGATACCGGGCAACCGCGCATCGAAGGCATCAGCGCCAAGACGCGCTTCCGTCACTACATCAACATCGAGCGCATGGAGCAACGCCTCCATCGTCTGCTGGCCGACTTTCCCTGGGGCCGGATGGACGACCTGTTCCTCGGCAAGGCCTGACTCCGATGATCGTCGACCGACTGGACCCTGCCGACACCAAGGGGGCGACCCGCTGGGACGAATTCGTCCACGCCTGCCCGGAAGCCACCTTCTTCCACCGCGCCGCCTGGCAGGGCATCATCGGCGACGTCTTCCGCCACGCCACCTACTTCCTCTACGCTCATGAGGACGGCGAAATCCGCGGCGTCCTGCCGCTCGCCCACGTCAGCAGCCTGCTCTTCGGCAACGCCCTGGTCGCCCTGCCCTTTGCCGTCTATGGCGGTGTTGCGGCGACGACGCCAGCAGCTGCTGCTGCGCTCGAAGAAGAAGCGCAGAAACTAGCCGTCCAGCTCGGCGTCGACCATCTGGAATTCCGCAACGTCGCACCGCGCCATGCCGACTGGCCGACCCAGGACCTCTACGTCACTTTCCGCAAGGAAATCCTGCCCGAGGTTGAGGCCAACATGCTGGCCATCCCGCGCAAGCAGCGGGCGATGGTACGCAAGGGCATCAAGAACGGCCTGATCAGCCACATTGACGACAACGCCGACCGCTTCTTTGCCGTCTTCGCCGACAACGTCCATCGCCATGGCACACCAGCCATGCCCAAGCGCTATTTCGAGACACTGCTGCGCGTCTTCGGCAAGGATTGCGAAATTCTCACCGTCACCACCGCCGACGGCCGCCTGCTGAGCAGCGTCCTCTCCTTCTATTTCCGCGACGAAGTACTGCCCTATTACGCCGGCGACGATGAAGCAGCGCGCGACCTGGCCGCCAACGACTTCAAGTACTGGGAACTGATGCGCCGCTCCTGCGAGCGCGGCCTGCGCCTCTTCGATTACGGGCGCAGCAAGGTCGGCACCGGCCCCTATTCCTTCAAGAAAAACTGGGGTTTCGAGCCGCAGCCGCTGCATTACGAATACCGTCTCTACAAGCGCGACAGCATTCCGCAGAACAACCCCAACAACGCCAAATACAAGCTATTCATCGAAGCCTGGCGGCGTATGCCGATCGGGTTGGCCAACTGGCTCGGGCCGCACATCGTGCGCAACTTGGGCTAGGGAGGCACTGTGGCCAACATCCTCTACCTTGTCCATCGCCTGCCCTACCCGCCCAACAAGGGCGACAAGGTGCGCTCCTACAACCTGCTCAAGCACCTGTTGAAAAATCATCAGGTCTTCCTCGGCACCTTCATCGACGACCCCGAGGATGCCGCCCACATCGCCGTGCTCCAGGGCATGTGCGCC
>DDWF01000095.1 GCA_002345845.1 Betaproteobacteria bacterium UBA2293
CCGGCACTTCGATGCCCTTGGCCAGGCGCGGCAGGTAATGGTTCTTCTGTTCCTCGGTGCCGTAATGCAGCAGCAGTTCGGCCGGGCCAAGCGAATTGGGCACCATCACCGACACCGACAAGGCGGACGAGCGCGTCGACAGCTTGGTCACCACCTGCGAATGGGCGTAGGCCGAGAACTCCAGGCCACCGTACTTCTTCGGGATGATCATGCCGAGGAAGCCCTTGTCCTTGATGTAGCGCCAGGCCTCCTGCGGCAGGTCGTAAAGTTCGTGTGTGACCTTCCAGTCATCAACCAAGCGGCAAGCTTCGGCGCATTCGTTGTCGAGGAAGGACTGCTCTTCCGGCGTCAGCTTCGGCACCGGGTAGGCGTGCAGCTTCTGCCAATCCGGCTTGCCGCGGAACAGCTCGCCTTCCCACCAGACGCTGCCGGCTTCCAGCGCGTCGCGCTCGGTATCCGACATCTGCGGCAAGACCTTGCGGTATGTGGAAAAAATGGGCCGGGTGATCACCGCCCGGCGCAGCGGCCGGACGAAGAGCAACCCGGCCAAAGCCACCAGGGCGGCTAACCCGAGCAGAGGGATGAGGCTGTTGAACATGCTGTTTGTCTCCATTTATGGTTTTGTGTTTTTTTGTCTTGGCGGGCGCCGTCAGCCGGCCCCTGCGGCATCGGTGAATTGCGGCAGCGGCGCGCGCAGTCCGCCGAGCAGGAAGGACATCAGGCGCGGCACCAGGCGGTCGAGGCGATCGGTCGAATCCTCGTCCTCGATCTGCCAGTCGGTGACCAGGCGCAGCGCGTCGGTGCCGGCAATGGCGTAGGAGGTGGCGCCGAGCATGAAATGGAAGCGCCAGACGATCTCGGCCTTGGGCACTTCCGGCAGTGCGCGAAACAGCGCCTCCTTGTAGCGATCCATCACTGTCTTGTATTCGTGGGCGAGGAAGGCGCGGATGAACTCCGAAGGCTCGGTCAGCGTCCGCCCGAGCAGGCGCAGGAAAGTCACCCCGCCGCGCTTCTCGTCGTCGGCCATGCGCAACAACGTGCCGAAAAAGGCATCGACGATGGCCGACGGCTTGACCGGCTGAGCCCCGGCCTCGGCCTCGAGGGCGTCGAGCACGCGCATGCGCTCGTCGTTGAGCCAGTCGAGGCGGCGGCGGAACACCTCCTGCATCAGCGACTCCTTCGAGCCGAAGTGGTAATTCACCGCCGCCAGATTGACGCTGGCCTCGCCAGTGATATGGCGCATCGAGGTGCCGTCGTAGCCGTGCGCCATGAACAGGCGCTCGGCAGCATCGAGAATGCGCTCGCGAGTATCAACAGATCGAACTTCAGCCATGGGGCCCCCAAATGATTCATACGTTCGTTTGAATCATAGGAAAAAGGCCAGGACAAGGCAAGCGTTTTCTCAAGCGCCAGCAGAAACTTTCTTTGCCAGTGGCAATAGGCGCGGTTGACGCTGTTCGTATTGCAGGAAACGGCAGACAACCTCCTGCCCGCTCTTCCGTTCGCGATATGGCTTTGCCACCTCGCTGATCAAGTCCCACGAGGCCAGCGGTATGTCCATGGGAAACAGCGTATCGCCGGCAAACGGCATCTCGATACGGGTCAGGTAGAAGCGCCGGCAATACGGCCAGGCGGCGGCATAGATCGATGCGCCGCCAATGACGAATACCGGCTTGCCAGTGGCCAGCGCCGCCTGCAAGCCCTGCTCGACCGATTCGACTCGCCGGCATCCTGGACGCAGTCGCAAGTCGGAGCGGCGACTGACAATAAAGGAATCCTCCGGCACCACCTCCATCGACTCGTAGGTCAATCTCCCGATGACCAGAGCCGCGCCGGCGACGGTCGCCTCGAAATAGGCCAGTTCCTCCGGAATATCCCAGGGCAGCCAGCCATCCAGTCCAAGCATGCCATTGCTGGCGACGGCACCGATGGCGGCGATCAGCGGCTCAGCGTCTGCCATTGTTGGCGCGTCAGCTTCAGGGATATGGCTGGCGTTCCCTGGCCATTGTAAACATGCGGTTTGTGCATTGATACAAAGGCCTCGGTGACGATAGCCATCGAGAAAATCGCCTCCATCACCTCAAGAATGCTCGACTCCAGGCAGATACAGTGTTCGTTCTGCTCCAACTTGCGGATAGCCAGGAAGATCACTTCATAATCGACCACCTGGCGAATGTCGTGCGGGTCGGCAATCGCCGCCACCGGCGCCCAGGCATCGGCATGAACGATCACGGCCTGCGGCCCGTGTTGCTCCAGCGGATTGCAGCCGGTGCGCAATTGGATGGTGGCATCAACGGAAGCACACCAATGGTCGTCTAGCACAAGAAACTCCCTTGCTTGTTGGCGATGGCGCAACGATACCAGACGAACGGCCGCAAAAAAGGGCGCCGCAGCGCCCTCCATGTCCATCACACCAAATCGCTCAGGCTGTCACATTCACCAAGGTACCCGTCGTCTGACCGAGGGTATTGGTAACCGGCTGTGGTGCCGCCGCTTCGACCTGAGCTACAGGAGCCTGCGTTGCCACCGCATCAACGACCTGACCAACCTGCTTATTCAGCTGCACCAGCATGTCATCTTGAGATTTCATCGCCACCAGGCCGCGCCGCGCACTTTCCGCCGTACCTTGCGCCTGACTTGACTGGACCTTCAGGGAACTCGCATTCTCCTGAGCCTGATCAGCCACCACCTGCGCTTGCCGCGCCCGTGCCTGCAGGGCACGCGCCTGCTGCTCGGCCTGATCGGCATTGCGCTGCGCCTGTTGCTGCTGAATCTGTCCCCAGATTCCGCTACCGGGCGACTGCAATCCGGAACTTGCGGAAACTGCCATGATCCGCCTCCAGCGATTCCGTTACCGTCCGCCCACTCAGGCGATGACGTTGATCAACGTGCCGGTTCGCTGCCCTTGCGTATTGGTCACCGGCTTCGGCGCCTCTTCGGCGCGTTCGACACGCTGCTCGGGACGCGGTTGCTCCTGCTGCTCGGCCTGTTGGGTCTGGCGTGCCTGCTGTGACTGCTGCGCCTGTTGCGATTGCTGCGCCTGAGTAGCACTAGCCGTCGAATTAAAGGCGTTGGCCGCTGAACTAACTGATTGGATATCCATGATCGACTCCTGACAAATCAACATTCCGTTTTGACTCTACACCATTCGGCGAAATATTCCAGCGCGACGAAACCATACCAACAGGCGGTAGGCATGCAACGTGCATCAATAGAGCATCCGAACACCACCGAACCCGAGGTGCCCATCATGCTTTCCGAAGAAATGCAGGCCTGGCTTGGCGCAGGCGCTGTCTTCCCGTACGCCGCGGAAGCCCTGTGGACTTGGGCAAGGACAAAGTGCAAGCACCGGAACGGTGCCCGCACGCACTGCCGTTAGGCATCGACTCAAATACCGAGGACTGTCACATTTGCCACACCACCGCCTAAACACGCATAGCGTGAAGGCAGTGCGCCGGGAAGGCTCCAGCCGAACAACAACTCCTCGGCATCGGCCAGCGGCGCCCCGGAAGTCAGGACATGCTCTGACAGGCTGGCGAAAGCTGCCAGACGCATCCAAAACAGCGCTTCTTCATTGAGTCGGACAGACATCGCGGACCTCCCCATGCAAGCCTGCGGAAAACAACCGCACATCAGGGCGAAAGCAATAATCGCCCCAACCGGACACATCAGGGAGGTGCGATGAACAATCCGGCGGAAGCCATTAAACCGGCGGACTCGTCGGCGTTACCGACGGTTACGCAGCCATACAGACTGTCATTTCGTTGTGCGCAACAATGCCTGCTTCCGACGGGAGATTTCAATGACTTCGCAGAATCAGACCAACATTGCCTGCAATCACTGGGTGGCCCAGGTACGTTCGCGCTCGGGCAGCAACGTGCTGATCCATATCCACCGCGGAGCGCCGATCATAGCCAAAGATGCCATGTCAATCGCACGACGAACGGCGAACTTTGGCAAGGTAGCCGGCCTGTCTCCGGTTGGTCCTTGCTCCCCGGCCACGGACGAGGCGTACTAACACGTTGCAACCCACCCCGTCCCACCTATTGCATAGGGATTCCGTGCGAAAAACGGAACAACCCAGATGGTACGCAAACAAAAAACCCGCTTAGCCTTACGCTGAGCGGGTTTTGTATTTTCTCGAGAATGGTGGGCGGTACTGGGATCGAACCAGTGACCCCTGCCGTGTGAAGGCAGTGCTCTACCGCTGAGCTAACCGCCCATTCGCGAGGCGCGCATTTAAACACAAGACAGGCGGTCGGTCAAACCGCCGTCGGCTAGAATAGCGGACTTTGTTTCCGCCTGGATTTTGCAGCCAATGAAGCCCGTCCGCACCCGTTTCGCCCCCAGCCCCACCGGTTACCTGCATATCGGCGGCGCCCGCACCGCCCTTTTCAATTATCTCTATGCCCGTCAGAACGGCGGCAA
>DDWF01000230.1 GCA_002345845.1 Betaproteobacteria bacterium UBA2293
AGGTCGCAGCCGGCTTCGGTGTGGCCGGCACGGACCAGGACGCCGCCGGGGCGGGCCATGATCGGGAACACATGGCCGGGCTGGACGATGTCGTCGACGGTGGCGTTGCGGGCGACGGCGACCTGGATGGTGCGTGCGCGGTCGGCGGCGGAGATGCCGGTGGTGACGCCTTCGGCGGCTTCGATGGAAACGGTGAAGGCGGTGCCGTAAACGGTGCCGTTGTTGCGCGCCATCTGCGTCAGGCCGAGCTTCTTGCAGCGGGCTTCGGTCAGCGTCAGGCAGACCAGCCCGCGGCCGTATTTGGCCATGAAATTGATCGCTTCCGGCGTGATGTGCTCGGCGGCCATGACCAGGTCGCCTTCGTTTTCGCGGTCTTCTTCGTCGACCAGGATGACCATGCGGCCGGCCTTGAGTTCGGTGACGATCTCGGCGGTGCTGGCGATGGCGGGATGGGGGGGCATGGGGTCTTCCGGGAACAGCAAAAAGGGCTGCTATTTTCGCAGAAAGCAGCGTTTGGCGCGCGTCTTTGCGCGCCCTCCGCTCATGGCCGGTAGGCCTCGACCTGGATGCGCAGGCGGACTTCGTCACCGACGAAAGGGATGCCATTGTTCAGGCCAAAGTCGCTGCGCTTGAGCACGCCTTCGGCATCGGCGCCGCAGCCGCGCTGGCGCTTGGCGAGGTTGAAGCCGCACTTGAAGCGGGTGATTTCGAGGCGCAGCGGTCGCATCTCGCCGAGCATGACCAGCGTGCCGTCGACGGCCTGGGGTTGTCCGCCGGTGAAGGTGATGCTCGGGCTACGGAAGAGGATGTCGGGGAAATCGCGCACATTGAACCAGTTTTCGCCGCGCAGGATGTCGTCGCGCAGGTCGAGACCGGTATCGAGCGAGGCGGCATCGATGCGGATGTCGAGGCTGCCCTGCTGCGCCACCGGGTCGAAGGCGATGCTGCCGGAACTGCCGTTGAAGCGGCCGCGCTGGGTGGAGAAGCCGAGATGGTCGATCTCGAAGCTGGCGTAGGTGTGCTCGGGATCGACGATGTATTCGTCGGCGGCTGCCGGCAGGGCGAGCAGCGCGATGAGCAGGGGCAGGCAGCGCAGGGACAAGGCGGGCTCCGGTCGAGTGTTGCCGTCTGACCGGTCGGCCGGGCGGATGTTCCCGACGGCATACCGGACCGGCGTTTCGCGGTAGCATCGCCCCTCATGCGCCACGCCCTCCTGTTCTCCGTCTTCATCATCGCTTCCTGCGGGCTGGCCTACGAACTGGTCGCCGCAGCCCTGGCCTCTTACCTGCTCGGTGATTCGATCACCCAGTTTTCGACGGTCATCGGCACCTACCTGTTCGCCATGGGCGTCGGCTCCTGGTTGTCCAAATACATCACCCGCGACCTGATCGGCCGCTTCATCCGCATCGAACTGCTGGTCGGGCTGCTCGGCGGCTTCTCGGCGGTCGGTCTGTTTCTCGTCTTCACCTGGCTGCCCGGGCCGTTTCGTCTGCTGCTCTACGTGATGGTGTTCGTGGTCGGCCTGCTGGTCGGCCTGGAAATCCCGCTGGTGATGCGCATCCTGAAGCGCGAGCTGGCCTTCCGTGAGCTGGTGTCGCAAGTACTTACTTTCGACTATCTCGGCGCCCTGGCAGTATCCATCCTCTTTCCGCTGCTGCTCGCGCCGCACCTCGGCATGGTGCGCACGGCGCTGCTCTTCGGCCTGCTCAATGTCGCCATCGCCTTGTGGGCGCTGCATCTGTTTCGCGAGCATCTGCCGTCTCGCCGCTGGTTGGCGGCGCAATGCTGGATGGTGTTCGCCATTCTCGTTGCCGGCTTTGCCGGTGCCGGCCAGCTGACGACCCTGGCCGAGGCCTCGGTCTACGCTGACGACATCGTTTACGCCGAGAGTTCGCCTTACCAGCGCATCGTCGTCACCCGCTGGCGCGACGACCTGCGCCTGCACCTGAACGGCAACCTGCAGTTCTCCTCGCAGGACGAATACCGTTACCACGAGGCGTTGGTCCATCCCGGGCTGGCCAGCCTGCCCGGGGCGCGGCGTGTGCTGGTGCTGGGTGGTGGCGACGGGCTGGCGGTGCGCGAGATACTGAAATATCCGCAGATCGAAGCGGTGACCCTGGTTGATCTCGACCCGGCGATGACCCGCCTGTTCTCGACGGCGCCGCCGCTGGTGGCGCTGAATGGTGGAGCGCTGCAGTCGCCGAAGGTGAAGGTGGTCAATGCCGACGCCCTGAGCTGGCTGGAGGAGAGTGACGAGTTCTTCGATTTCGTCGTCGTGGACTTTCCCGATCCGGCCAATTTCACGCTCGGCAAGCTCTATAGCTCGGCCTTCTACCGCTTGCTGGCAAAGCGCCTGTCGGCACGCGGGCGCATCGTCGTCCAATCGACATCGCCGCTCTATGCCCGGCAATCCTTCTGGTGCGTGGTGACGACGCTCGAGGATGCCGGTTTCCGGACGGCGCCGTATCACGCACTGGTGCCTTCCTTCGGCGAGTGGGGCTTCATCATCGCCGGTCGTGACAGCTTTACGCCGCCCACCATCGAGGCGCAGAAAACCCGCTTCCTGACGCCGGAGACGACGGCCGCGCTATTTCATTTTCCGGCCGACATGGCCCGCCTGCCGGCCGAGGTGAACCGGTTGAACAATCAGGTGCTGGTACGTTACTTCGAGGCCGAGTGGGGCTCGGTCATCCGTTGAGCAGCCGCTGGGCGCTCAGGTAGGCGACGATCTCGTCGAAGGGCTTGGGCTTGCTGAACAGGTAGCCCTGCAGGTAATCGCAGCCGAGGCGGGTGAGGAACTCGCTCTGCATCTCGGTCTCGACACCTTCGGCGACCAGTTCGAGGCCGAGGTTGTGGCCGAGGGCGATGATGGCGGCGCAGATCGAAGCATCGTTGGCATCGGTCTCGATATCGCTGACGAAGGAGCGGTCGAGCTTCAGGCACTTGATCGGCAGATGCTTCAGATAGGCCAGCGAGGAGTGGCCGGTGCCGAAATCGTCGATGGCCAGCTTGACGCCCATGGCGGCCAGCTGGTCGAGGATGTTCAGCGTCATTTCCGGGTTCTGCATCGCCGTCGTTTCGGTGATTTCCAGCTCGATGGTGCTGGGGGGCAGTTCATAGCAGGCGAGCGCCCCGCGGACCAGAAGCAGCAGGTTTTCGTGACGCAATTGCTGGGCGGAAATGTTGATGGCGACGCGGATGTCGGCAAAGCCGAGCTGGCGCATCTGGTGGAGCAGCCGACAGCTTTCCCAGACCACCCAGTCGCCGAGCGGCTGGATCAGGCCGGTTTCTTCGGCAATGGGGATGAAGCGCAGCGGCGAGACGGCGCCGAAAATAGGTGAGTTCCAGCGCAACAAGGCTTCAAGACCGATGACGCGGCCGCTTTTGGCGGCGATCTGCGGTTGGAAGTGCAGGCAGAACTGGCTGCTTTCCTGCAAGCTGATGTTGGCGATCGCCTGGCGCAGGGCGTTCTCCATCTGCAGGCGCTCGCCGGCTGCCTCGTTCATCCGGCTGGCGTAGAACTGGTGATTGTTGCGACCGACGCTCTTGGCGTGATACATCGCCGAATCGGCGTTACGCAGCAGAATGCCGGCATCGGTGCCATCGCCGGGAAAGAGGCTGATACCAATGCTCGGCGTGGTGTACAGCAGGTGTTCGTCGACCCGGTAATTTTCCGACAAGGCCATCTGGATCTTGTCGGCGACGCGGGCGGCGGTCAGCGGCCCCTCGATTTCCGGCAGGACGACGACGAATTCGTCGCCGCCGAGGCGGGCGACCAGGTCGCTGGCCCGCACCGACTCGCGCAGGCGGCTGGCGACCTGCTGCAGCAGGCTGTCGCCGACATGATGGCCGAGCGTGTCGTTGATGTTCTTGAAGTTGTCGAGATCGATCAGCATCAGCGCCAGCTGGCGGTTTTCCCGGCCGCAGACACGCAGGGCGTGTTCCAGTTGCGATTCGAAGGCCAGACGGTTGGGCAGATGGGTCAGGGCATCGTGGTAGGCCAGCTGGGCCAGGCGGTCGGCGGCCTGTTTGCTGGCGCTGATGTCAGTGAAGTTGGCGACGTAGTTGACGACCTGGCCGGCATCATTGCGCACCACCGAGATGCACAGCCATTTTGGATACAGGCTGCCGTCCTTGCGCTTGTCCCAGATCTCGCCTTCCCAGAAGTCGTACTGCGAGATGGCTTCCCACATCGCCGCGTAGAACTCCGGTCCGGCATTGCCCGAGGACAGGATGCGCGGATTCTGGCCAAGCACTTCGGCGGCGGTGTACCCGGTCAGCCGGGTGAAGGCGGCATTGACGGCGATGATGCGGTTGTTGCCATCGGAGACCAACACCGCCTCGTGGCTGTGCTCATAGGCGCACCACAGCACTGCTGACGACAGTAGTTGCCGTCCGTCGTGGCTGGGAGGGGCTGCCTGTGCCATGGGCTGTGCTTGCCTGGCGGAGGATCAGACGTTGAACAGGAAGTTGAGCACGTCGCCGTCCTTGACCACGTATTCCTTGCCTTCGGCGCGCATCTTGCCGGCTTCCTTGGCGCCGGCTTCGCCCTTGTACTGAATGAAGTCGTCGAAGGCGATGGTCTGGGCGCGGATGAAGCCGNNTCCTTGCCCTCGAGCCGCAGCTTGCCGGCCTCGCGGCACTTCGCCTCGCTCTTGAGCGCCACCAGATCCTCCCAGCGGATCACCTCGGCGCGGATGAAGCCGCGCTCGAAGTCGGTGTGGATGACGCCGGCCGCCTGCGGGGCGGTGTCGCCCTGATGGATGGTCCAAGCGCGCACTTCCTTGACGCCGGCGGTGAAATAGGTGGCCAGGCCGAGCAGCTTGTAGCCGGCGTGGATCAGGCGGTCGAGGCCGGGTTCCTCGAGGCCGAGGTCGGCCAGGAACATCTGCTTTTCCTCGTCGTCGAGGTCGGCGATCTCGGCTTCGATGGCGGCGCAGACGGAGACGACTTCGGCCTTTTCCGTAGCGGCGTGGGCGCGCACGGCGTCAAGGTAGGGGTTGTTCTCGAAACCGTTTTCGGCGACGTTGGCGACGTAGAGCACCGGCTTGGCGGTGATCAGGCAGAACGGCTTGAGCAGCGCCAGTTCTTCCTTGGAAAAATCGAGGGCGCGGATGGCCTTGGCCTGATCAAGCTGGGCAAAGCACTTTTCCAGCACGGCGACCAGGATCTTCGCTTCCTTGTCGCCGGAGCTGGCCGGGCGACGGTAGCGGTTGAGCGCCTTTTCCACGGAGGCCATGTCGGCTAGGGCCAGTTCGGTATCGATGACTTCGATGTCGCGCAGCGGATCGACGCCGCCGGAAACGTGGATCACGTTGTCGTCGGCGAAGCAGCGCACGACATGGACGATGGCATCGGTTTCACGGATGTTGGCGAGGAACTGGTTGCCCAGGCCTTCGCCCTTGGAAGCGCCGGCAACCAGACCGGCGATGTCGACGAATTCGACGATGGCCGGCTGCATGCGCTGCGGCTTGACGATTTCGGCCAGCTGCGCCATGCGCTTGTCCGGCACTTCGACGATGCCGACATTCGGCTCAATGGTGCAGAACGGATAGTTCTCCGCCGCGATGCCGGACTTGGTCAGGGCATTGAAGAGGGTGGATTTGCCGACGTTGGGCAGGCCGACGATGCCGCATTTGAGAGACATGGTTATTCCTTATACAGCTTTACCGTGCAACTGTTGTTGGGCGCCGGCAAAATCGCCGGTCGCTAGCTTGGGCCAGGCCAGCAGGCTGCGGGCCAGGGCGTGTTCGATATCCGGCAATTCTTCCTTGCGCGGCTGGTGCAGGACAAAATCGACGACCTGCTGGGCCAGGTTCAGCGTGCGCGGGTGGCCGATGCCGAGGCGCAGGCGCCAGAAGTCCGGCGTGCCGAGTTTGGCCTGGATGTCCTTGAGGCCGTTGTGGCCGCCGTTGCCGCCGCCCTGCTTCAAGCGGATGCCGCCAGGCGGCAGGTCGAGTTCATCATGGATGACGAGAATTTCGGCGGCGGGAATCTTGTAGAAATTGGCCAGCGCGGCGACCGCCTGACCGGAGCGGTTCATGAAGGTGGTCGGCTGCAGCAGCCACAGTTCGCCGACGCGAGCCGCCCGGCCGAAGAACTTGGCCTGCGGGGCGAGCGTTACCTTCAGCTTGTCGGCCAACTGGTCGACGAACCAGAAACCGACGTTGTGCCGGGTGTTTTCGTATTCAGCGCCGGGATTGCCGAGGCCGACGATGAGGCGGGGAGGGTTCATGGCCATAAGCGCGAAAAAGCCGCCGGCGGCAGATTGCCGGCGGCGGCCCGTGCAGCGAGCAGCGCGAGCTTACTCGGCAGCAGCTTCGCCTTCTTCGGCGGCTTCAGCCGAGCCACCCTTGCCGACGACGCCGACGACGACGGCATCAACGTTGGCGTGGTGGCCAAGCTTGACACCCTTCGGCAGCTTCAGCTGGCCGAGGTGGATACTGTCGCCAATCTTCAGGGCAGCCAGGTCGACTTCGATGAATTCCGGCAGATCCTTGGCCAGGCACTGAACATCGACTTCGGTCGTGACGTGGTTGACCAGGCCGCCGTTGAGCTTGACGCCCGGAGCGATTTCTTCATTGACGAAGTGCAGCGGCACCTTGACGTGCAGTTCGTGGGTCGCATCAACGCGCTGGAAGTCGATGTGCAGGACCAGCGGCTTGTAGGCGTGCACTTGCGTGTCGCGCAGCAGAACCTGTTCCTTCTTGCCATCGATGACCAGATTGATGATCGAAGAATGGAAAGCTTCCTTCTTCAGCTTCAGCAGCAGGTCGTTGTGGTTGGTTTCGATGGCGATCGGCGCAGCGTCGCCACCATAAACGATGCCGGGCACCGTGCCAGCGCGACGCAGGCGGCGGCTCGCACCCGTTCCCTGCAACGTACGCGCATTGGCGATAACTTCAAAGTTCATGTTGATACTCCAGAGTGTTTCCCGATCCGCGACCAGAAAGGGAAGGTTAAAAAACTTAGTCGATGAACAGTGACGAGACGGAGTCGTCGTTACTGATGCGGCGAATGGTTTCGGCCATGATTTCGGCCACGGAGAGCTGGCGGATGCGGCTGCAGGCAGCGGCATCATCGCGCAGCGGAATGGTGTCGGTGACGACCAGCGAGTCGAGATCGGAGTCGTTCAGGCGCTCGATGGCCGGGCCGGACAACACCGGGTGCGTACAGTAAGCGACGACCTTCAGGGCGCCGTTGGCTTTCAGCGCGGTAGCGGCCTTGCACAGCGTGCCGGCGGTGTCGACGATGTCGTCCATGATCACGCAGCTGCGGCCCTCGACATCACCGATGATGTGCATCACCTCGGAAACGTTGGCACGCGGGCGGCGCTTGTCGATGATCGCCAGATCGGTTTCGAGTCGCTTGGCGGCGGCACGGGCACGCAGCACGCCGCCGACGTCTGGCGAAACAACCAGCAGGTCTTCGTGACGCTGCTTCCAGATGTCGCCCAGCAGGATCGGTGTGGCGTAGATATTATCGACCGGGATATCGAAGAAACCCTGGATCTGGTCGGCATGCAGATCGACGGTCAGCAGGCGCTGCACACCGGCGGCCTGCAGCATGTTGGCCACCA
>DDWF01000151.1 GCA_002345845.1 Betaproteobacteria bacterium UBA2293
TGCGCACCGACATCAGCGCGTCCAGCGACGAGGCGATGCCCAGCGCATGCGCGACGAACAGGAAAGCTGCTAAGAAATGACGGCGACGCCAGGCGGGCATCTTCATGGCATGTGCGGCGCCGGTGTTGCCTCCCGGGTATCCGCCGTCCGGGCGATGCGCCGGAGAAGCCGGCCGAGCAAATCCGCGCCGGTGATGATGCGCCGCTCGGCATCGGTCCAGACCAGGATCAGGTCCTGATCGACCACATCGTCTCCAGGCCGTTCCGGCCGCACGGTGAGGCGCGTGAGCACACGGCCAAGGGGGAGGGTGGCGTCCCGGACCACCAGGGGATGGTGGCAGAGGGCGGCGGGATCGAAGCGCTCCGGTGCGAACAGGGCGGCGCGCAGCAGGGCGGGGGCGTTGGCCACCAGGCGCGGCGCGTCGTCCGCGTCCACCAGCACGACCCACTTGCGGTCGGCGGCCGCCACCTGGCGCAGGAAGGGGTCGTCAGTGCGGGGTCTGATCTCGGGAAAGACGGGCCTGCCGTCCCGGAACGGCAGGCGGATCACACTCTCCGGGTCCAGCGATTCCCCCTCCTGGCCCACCGGCAGGTCGTCCAGGGCGAGGAAGTTGATCGCGCCGGCGGCCTCCACCCGGCCGATCTCGGTGCCCTCGCCGCGGGCGTGATGCTCGAGCATTTGACGCAGTTCGCGCTCGCGCAGCCAGGGCATGCCCTCGGGGCCGATCCAGGCGTCCAGCAAGCGGCCCGAGGGCCAGGCCAACGGCCACAGCAGCAGGCGGTAGAAGCGCAGCAGCGGCGCCAGACGCGCGGCCACCGCCAGGGCGTGGCGCGAGAACCAGGCCTGGGGGATGATCTCGCCGGCGATGGTGATCACCACGGTGGAGAACAGGAAGGCCGCCGCCCCTGCCAGCACCGAATCGGCCAGCAGGGTGAGCAGCACGTTGATGCCCACGTTACCCCACAGGATGGTGGCGAGGGTACGGTTGGCGTCGCGTCGCAGCGCCAATACGGTACGCGCGTCGGCATCACCTTCCCCAGCCGCCGCCTCGAGGTGCAGCCGGCTCAGGCTGAACACCGCGAGATTGAGGCCGGAGAACATTCCCGACTGCGTCAGGCACAGTGCGATGCCAACCCAGATCAGCCAATCGTTCATGCGGCGGTTCTCGTCATCGATCGAGGTTCATTCGTCGAACGGAGCGGGCAACTCGCCATCTTCCGCAGCGATGCCGCGTTCGGCGTCCACAAGATAATGACACATGCGCCAGACATGCTGGACGGTCCGCTCGATCCACCGGATGGCGTCGAGCGCCGCTATCGCCTCCGGAGGATTGTGGCGGCCGTTGGCGGTCTGTTGCAGAATCGCCAGCCTTTCCTCGCGGTGCAGTTCGGCGATGGCCTGCGCACGCTGTGTCATGACCGCCTCCCAGTCCGTCGGCGCGCGACCCTGAAGCGCCTTGCGGGCCAGGTCCAGCACCTTGCGACACTGGCTTGCCGCCTGCTCCAGCGCTGGCTGGACCAGCGCCCGCCGAGTCTCTGCGGGCAGGGTCAGGCGGGCGTGAAGCCGCGCGAGGTGATCGACGGCATGCAACTGCGCCACACGCTGATGCGACAGCGGCTCGTCTTCGCCGACCGGCGGAATGCGCGAAAAGAATTGCTGCGTGTGCAGCANNGGAGGGCGGTCCCCGCCTCGACGCGGCGGAGCTCGTCGACGGGTGCCGCGGCATTCGTCAGCACGGGCTGCGTCAGGTCGATGAGTTCGAGCGCGATGTCGGACAGCGTGCGGCGGCAGGCTTCCAGCGCCACCGGCGGGGCGGCGAGCAGGGTGTCGTCCAGGTGCCGCGTCAGGCGCGGCCCGCGTTCCGGCAGCAGGCGCTCGATTTGCTGCGCGAACTGCCGGGTGAACGGCAGAAAGATCGCCACGCCCAGCGCGATGAACACGGTGTGGAACGCGGCCAGGCTCACCGCGCCGGCTTCGAGTCCGGCATGACGCTGCGCAAGGCCGATACCCCACAGAAAGGCAGGCAGCAAGACAATCGCGATGATGCCGGTGGCGAGGTTGAACAGCACGTGCGTCAGCGCCGTACGTCGCGCCGCCACGCTGCCGCCGATGGCCGCCAGCGCGCCGGTCACGGTCGTACCGATCGCCGCGCCGATAACCAGAGCCGCAGCCTGGTCGAAGTTCACCGCCCCGGTGTGCAGCGCGGTCAGCGTGGTGGCCACGGCCGCACTCGAGGACTGCATCACCACCGTCATCAGCGCGCCGATGGCCATCGCCGCGAGATGCCCTTGCCAGCCCGCCGCCGGCAGCCGCGCCAGATCGAAGACGCTGGCCAGCCCCTTCATCCCGGCCTGAAGGGCATCGATGCCGATGAAAATCAGCGCGAATCCTGCCAACGCCAGCCCGAGCGCTCGCCACCGGCCATGGGCGAGTAAGCGCATCAGCGCGCCGATACCCACCAGTGGCATCGCGTAATAGCCCAGGCTGACCTTCAGGCCCAGTACCGAGATCACCCATCCGGTGCCGGTGGTGCCCAGGCTCGCTCCCAGCACCACGCCGATGGCTTGCGGAAAGGTCAGCAGCCCGGCGCTGACGAAGCCGATCAGGGTGACGGTGGTGGCGCTGGAGGATTGCACCATGAGCGTGACCAGGGTGCCAGAGACAAAGGCCTTGGTCGGCGTGCCGGTAAACCGCACCAGGGCAGCGCGCAACGCGTCGCCGGCAAATGCCTTGAGCCCGTCGGTGAGCAGCACCATGCCCATCAGGAACAGGCCGATGCCGCCCAGCAGCTGAAAGACTATCCCGGTCATGGCCGATCTCGCCGCATCTGGCGTGCAACCGCCTGTCCAGGGTGCGCCGTCATCATTCGCCCGGCTTGTCGCCACGCGCGGCCCGGGGCAGCTCGGCCTCGGCCCGCAGCCAGAATTCCTCGCTGCGCCCCGCCGGCCGGCCGGCTTCTTCCCACAGCGCATGGGCGCGTTCGGCGATGGCCTCGCGTGGGGCGGGCTGCCGGTGTGGCGTTCGACCGTAACGACGCAGCAGGGCCTTCTCCGCTTCAACCAGCAGGAACACCGCCAGTCCGATAGCGAGCGGTACCAGCCAGTGGCGCGCCTCCAGCGGTGCGGTGCCGAACCAGCGGTGCATGAAGGGAGCGTAGACGAACAGGCCCTGCAACCCAACCAGCACCGCCACGGCGAGCCAGGCCGCGCGGTTGCTGAACAGCAGCCCCACGCGCAAGCTGGACGCGTTCAGGAAACGGCAGTTGAACAGGTAAAAGGCCTGAGCGATCACCAGGGTATTGACGGCCAGGGTGCGGGCCACGTCCAGCGGCATGTCGAGGGCCAGTTCCACCTCGAACACCGCGAGCGTCGCGCCACCGATCAGCAGCGAAACGAAGGTGATGCGCCAAAGGAACGCACGGTCGAGGAGAGCGGCATTCGGATCGCGCGGCGGCCGGCTCATGACGCCCGGCTCGGCAGGCTCGAAGGCAAGCGCCAGCGCCAGAGTGACGGCGACGACCATGTTGACCCACAGGATCTGCACTGGCGTCAAGGGCAGCACCAGGCCGAACACCACGGCGGCGAGGATGACCAGGCCCTGCGCGCCGTTGGTCGGCAGGATGAACAGGATCGCCTTCTTCAGGTTGTCGTAGATGGTGCGGCCTTCCTCCACGGCGCGTTCGATGGAGCTGAAGTTGTCGTCGGCCAGCACGATGTCGGCCGCCTCCTTGGTGGCTTCGGTGCCCTTGATGCCCATCGCCACCCCGACGTTGGCGCGCTTGAGCGCCGGGGCGTCGTTGACCCCGTCACCGGTCATCGCCACCACCTCGCCGCGCGCCTGCAGGGCCTTGACCAGACGCAATTTATGCTCAGGACTGGTGCGGGCAAAGATGTCGTTGTCGTGGGCAATCTGCTGCAGTTCCTCGTCGCTGGCCGCCTCGATCTCGGCGCCGGTAGTGGCGTTCTCGCCGTCACCGATGCCCATCTCGCGGCCGATGGCCCTGGCCGTGCCGGCGTGGTCACCGGTGATCATCTTCACCCGGATGCCGGCCGTGTGGCAGGCCTTGATGGCCGCGATTGCCTCGGGACGGGGCGGGTCGATGATGCCGACCAGCCCGAGGAACACCAGATCCTCACCCAGGTCGTCCAAGGTCAGTTCCCCCTTGCCTTCGTCCACGTCGCGCGCGGCGGCGGCGAGTACGCGCAGGCCCTCGCTGCTCAGGGCCTCGATCTGCCCTTCCCAGAAGCCGGTGTCGAGCGGCTCACTCGCGCCGTCCGCGCCTCGCTGCTGGCCGCAGCGTTCCAGCAGGCGGTCCGGCGCGCCCTTCAGCAGGATGCGCGCGCCGCCGCCGGGCAGGCGCTCGAGGGTGGCCATGAGCTTGTTTTCCGACTCGAACGGGATTGCCGCCAGACGCTCGTAGCCCTCAATCTCGAAGCCCGCCTTGTGCGCCAGCGTACGCAGGGCGGCCTCGGTCGGCTCGCCGGTGACCTTCCATTCGCCTTCGTCCTCGGCGATATGCGTGTCGTTGGCGACCGCCATCACCTCGATCAGCGCGCGCAGGTCGTCATGCCGGTCGAGCGTGGCGTCATGGCTGTCGCGCGCGATCTTGCCTACCGGCGCGTAGCCGGTGCCGCTCACGTCGTAACGCCCGGCGCAGGTGACGACATGGCGCGCGGTCATTTCGTTCCTGGTCAGCGTGCCGGTCTTGTCCGAGCAGATCACCGTCACCGAGCCCAGGGTCTCCACCGCGTTGAGCCGGCGGGTGATGGCGTTGCGCCCGGCCATGCGCTGCACGCCCAGGGCCAGGGTGATGGTGAGAATGGCCGGCAGGCCCTCGGGAATGGCGGCGACGGCGAAGCCGATGGCCGACAGGAACAGCTCATCGAGAGTGAAGTCGTGCAGCAGCCAGCCGATGGCGAACATCAGCGCCGCCAGGCCGACGATCACCACCGAGAGCACCTTGCCGAAGCGGGTCATCTGCCGGGTGAGCGGCGTGGCCAGGGTCTCCACCTCGCCGATCATCTTGCTGATGCGGCCGATCTCCGTGGCCGCGCCGGTGGCGATGACCACGCCCACGCCGCGCCCGGCGGCCACCATGGTGCCGGAATAGGCCATGCCATGGCGGTCGCCGACGCCGGCGTCCGCCGCCGCGGCCTCGGTGTTTTTGTCGCTGGGCACCGACTCCCCGGTCAGCGCCGACTCCTCGATGCGCAGCTCGGTGGTCTCGATCAGCCGCAGGTCGGCCGGCACGCGGTCGCCCGACTTCAGTCGCACGATGTCGCCGGGCACCAGCGCCTCGGCCTCGATCTCGCTCCAGGCGCCGTCGCGGCGCACGTGCGCATGCGCCGAGAGCATCTTGCGGATGCCCTCCAGGGCCTGCTCGGCCTTGCCTTCCTGGATGAAGCCGATGACCGCGTTGACCAGCACCACGGCGAGGATCACACCGGTGTCGATCCAGTGGCCGAGCACGGCGGTCACCGCCGCGGCGGCGATCAGGATGTAGATCAGGAGATCGTGGAAGTGCTTGAAGAAGCGCTTCAGCAGCCCTTCTCTGGGCGGCGCCGGCAGACGGTTGGGACCGACCGCCTCCAGTCGGCTGGCCGCCTCGGCGGCGCTCAGGCCCGCGGCATTGGCCTGCAACTCCCGCAGGACTTCGTCCGCGGGCAGGGCATGGGGGTTGTCGATGGACAGTTTGTCGTCGTTGGGCATGTTTGCGGCCTTGAAGGGGTGGAAATGGCTTACGCGTCGCGCTCCAGTATCTCGCGCATCTCCTGCAGTCGTTCGAGCCTGGTCGCGTCCGGCTGCGGATAGGCCAGGTCCAGGCCGGACAGGGTGTCGAGGATGACCTGCGAGACGATCAGCCGGGCGTTCTTCTTGTCGTCGGCCGGCACCACGTACCAGGGCGCCTCGGCCGTGCTGGTGGCGGCGAGGCAGGCCTCGTAGGCGTGCATGTAGTCGTCCCAGTGGCTGCGCTGGGTGAGGTCGTCGTCGCTGAACTTCCAGTTCTTGTCCGGGTCGTCGATGCGGGCGAGCAGCCGCTCGCGCTGCTCTTCCTTCGACAGGTGCAGGAAGAACTTGACGATGCGGGTGCCGTTGCGGTGCAGGTGCCGCTCTGATTCGACGATGGAATGGTAGCGGCCTTTCCACAGCGCCTCGCCCTCCATGGCCGAGTCCGGCAGGCGCTGGGCCGCGAGGATGTCGGGACGCACGCGCACGATCAGCACTTCCTCGTAGTACGAGCGGTTGAAGATGCCGATGCGCCCGCGCTCGGGCAGGGCACGTTGGGTGCGCCAGAGGAAGTCGTGGTCGAGCTCCTCGGCGCTCGGGCGCTTGAAGCTGAACACCTGGCAGCCCTGCGGATTGACGCCGGACATGACGTGACGGATGGCGCCGTCCTTGCCGGCCGCGTCCATGGCCTGGAAGATCAGCAGCAGGGCGTAGCGGTTGTGCGCGTAGAGCATACGCTGCAACTCGATGAGCCGGCCGGTGTCGGCGGACAGCAGCTTGCGGTAGGACTTTTTCGATGCGTACAAGGGCTCGACACGCGTCGGCCACTTGGCCAGTCGGACCTTGCTGCCGGCTTTGACCTGGTATTCGTCGATTTTGATGGACTCTTGCCCGTCTTCTTTCTTGCTCATGGCGACGCCCCCTTTATGCGCATGCATGCGGTCATGCGCGGGCATCCTCCCAGCCGATGAAATAGGTATAGGTGCTGGAGCTCGGTCAGTTGTCTGAAGATCATGCGTATCTCTCCCCGCGTAATTGCCGTGTCATTGGTGCTGCGCAACCAGATGTCACCCAGCCTGCGATCCACGTCGAAGCGCAACGCGCCCGTCCGGACCCGTTCGCGAAGCGGTGTCAATCGCCTTGCAGGCTTTGGGCGATTTGATCACAGTATTGCTTCAGATCATCGGGCACACCATCCGGGCACTTGCCGCACTCGCGGTTTCCCGGCACCGCGTAGTCGATGAATTTGGGATAGGCGAGGTTCAGCTCCTTCATGATCTTCACAAACTCGGCGAGCGGCTTGTCGCCGCCCAGGCGCGGGTTGCGGGTCTTTTCCTGGGCGATGCTGGACACGCACCGGCCCTTGTAGTCGTGCGCCGGGTACACCAGCGTGTCGTCCGGCAACGAGAACAGCTTGTCGTGCACACTGCGGTATAGCGCCGGAGCATCACCGTTCTGGAAGTCGGTGCGCCCGCAGCCGTCGATCAACAGTGCGTCGCCGGTCAGCACGCGCTCGCCGACGCGATAGGCGTGGTGCCCGTCGGTGTGGCCCGGCGTGAACAACGGGTCGATGCGGATGCTGCCGAACTCGAACGGCTTGCCCTCCTCCAGCCCGACGTCGGCGCAGGCGAGATTATCAAACGCCGGGTGTGCGATGCGGCTGCCGGCCTCCGTCTTCAACTTGCGCGCGGCGGTGATGTGATCGGCGTGGATATGGGAGTCGAGCGTATAAACGAGCTTCAAGCCGAGCTTGTTCAGCGCCTCGAGGTCGCGCTGCCAGGTCGGCAGCACCGCGTCGACCAGCACCGCCTGGCCGGTCTCCTCGCAGCCGAGCAGATAGGTATAGGTGCTGGATACCGGTTCGATGAATTGCCTGAAGATCATGTTGCCTCCTTGGTAACGTCGGATTGAAATGCGTTCAGGGCTTGCCGCGCGGCTGGTCGAGCGCGCTCGCGCCACCGTCCGGTTCGTGGCTGCCGATCACGTGCAGCGTGTCGTAGGCGTACATGCCGGCGATCATGGCGACGAAGAACACCAGCGCCAGACGGGGGTCGCCGCCCAGGGGGTGAAACCTTCCATCGATGTCTCCTTTTCAAGGTTCAAAAGCGTCTACTAAAGCAAGGGTTTCTTCCGATGGTTCAGGCAGAGGGTTCGGTGGCCGCTGCCGAATCGGCAGTGGGGTCGGTGAGCCGCCGAATCGTCAGGGCGCAGCGCTGTTCAATCAAGGCGATGATTCGCTCAGCCACGGTATTGCCGGCAAAGCCGTGTCCAGAGTCAGATCGGAGTTCGAGCGCGGTGGGCGGCAGTGACTTTGCCAACGCCAGGATGCGCCGTTTGGCCGGTGCCCTGGCAAGGCCTACGCCTTCTGCAAACTGCTCCCAGTGCCGCGCCTGGACTTCGCTGAACTGGTACTTGCTGCCGATTTTCATCGCCATCTTCGGCGTCAGTGTGGGATACACCGCTGTCGATAGCGCGTCGTAGAACGGCGCCAGAACGGGTGTCTTGTCTGGTTCTTTACCCAAGTACAGCAGTGACAAATTCTTGGCGTGCGCATCATGATTGCCGATCAGCGCATCGATCTCGTCGGCGCCCAGGTCGCGATAGT
>DDWF01000244.1:0-2494 GCA_002345845.1 Betaproteobacteria bacterium UBA2293
TGCCAACGTTTACGTGCGGCTTAGTACGCTCGAATTTTTCCTTAGCCATTCCAGTTCCCCAATCGTCAAATATGCAAAAAATCCAGAAGCCAAGCTAATCGGTGGTGCCCATGGGCAGGATCGAACTGCCGACCTCTCCCTTACCAAGGGAGTGCTCTACCACTGAGCCACATGGGCCTACCTTGAAACACCAACCGTGCCGCATCGTGGAGCGGGTGAAGGGAATCGAACCCTCGTCTTAAGCTTGGAAGGCTTCAGCTCTACCATTGAGCTACACCCGCAAAACCCACACCCGCAGCACAAACAGCTACAGCATCAACCTGGTGGAGGGGGAAGGATTCGAACCTTCGAAGGCAGAGCCGACAGATTTACAGTCTGTTCCCGTTGACCGCTTGGGTACCCCTCCAGAAGAACGCAGGATTATCCGCATGCCACAACATCGTGTCAACACCCCAGACAACAAAAAAGCCGGCAGCGCCGGCTTTTTGGCAAGACAGGCAGCCGCTTACTTGGTGGACAGCACCCAGGCAACCAGCTTCTTGGCTTCTTCTTCCGTAACGTTGTTCGGCGGCATCGGGATCTGACCCCAAGTGCCCTTGCCGCCCGCCTTGACCTTACCAGCCAGCATGGCCGGAGCAGCCTTGTCGCCCTTGTACTTGGCAGCAACGTCATGATACGAAGGACCAACCAGCTTCTTGTCGAGGGCGTGGCAGGACATGCAGTTCTTGGCCTTGGCCAGGGCTTCGTCAGCGTGCGCCTGACCGGCCATTACGATACCGGCCGCAGCCATCATGGCGATATACACAGATTTCATTCTCTCGCTCCGTAAATCGGGTTGGTGGGGATAAATCAATCTCGGATGATAAAACCCTTTTCACTCCCGTGCAAACCAGGCTCTTCAGCTAAACCGCACGCCGAATTGACTGACCGGGCCGTTTGCGATCACAACATCCGCCCCCTTTATAACGACGCGAGGCATCGGGAGTTGACCGCTTTTACATTCAGTTACGCGCCGACACGGCAAGCGCCACCCCAGCCGATACGAAGAGACTGCCGAACAACCGATTCTGCAAGCGGAGGGCAGAGGGATTGCGCAGCCAGCCGCCAAGGCGGAGTGCCGCTAAGGCATAGCAGGACATCACCAGCAAATCTGTCAGACAGAGGGTCGCCGCGATGGCAAGGTACTGGGGCAGCAACGGAGCCGACGGCGTGATGAATTGCGGGACCAAAGCGCCGATGAAGATGATGGCTTTGGGATTGCCCAGATTTACCAGCAGCCCCTGCGCGAACAAGCCTCGGCCACGGACCGGCTGATTCGCCGCCAAGGGTTGTGGTGGCGCCCGCCAGCGCTGGATACCGAGCCAGACGAGATAGGCAGCACCGGACAGCTTGAGGATGGCAAAAGCCGTTTCCGATGTCGCCAGCAGCGCACCGAAGCCCAAGGCGACGACGCTCAGCTGAATCAGCAACGCCGCCTGCAGACCGAGTATGGCGATGAAGGCCGCGCGGTAGCCATGACGCATGCCGGTACTCATGCTGAGCACGGCGCCCGGCCCCGGGGAGACGGCGATAACTATCGCCGCTGCCAGGAAGGCGAGCCAGACGGCAAGACTCATTTGCGCCGCTGAATCTGCTTCACGTCGCGCACGGCGCCCTTGTCGGCCGAGGTAGCCATCAGCGCGTAGGCCTGCAGGGCTGCCGAGACGACACGCTGGCGACCAACCGGCTGCCAGGCTTCGTCACCGCGAGTTTCCATCGCTGCACGGCGGCGTGCCAGTTCCTCGTCCGTCACCGCCAGATGGATGCGCCGATTGGGAATATCGATCTCGATCGTATCCCCCTCTTCGACCAGGCCGATGGCGCCACCATCGGCTGCTTCCGGCGAGGCGTGACCGATCGACAGGCCGGAGGTGCCGCCGGAGAAACGGCCGTCAGTCAGCAGCGCGCATTCCTTACCCAGCCCCATCGACTTCAGGTAGGAGGTCGGATAGAGCATTTCCTGCATACCCGGGCCTCCCTTGGGGCCTTCATATCGGATGACGACGACGTCACCGGCGATGATGTTGCCGGCCAGGATGCCCTCAACCGCCGCATCCTGGCTCTCGAAAACCCGGGCGCGGCCGGTGAATTTCCAGATTGACTCGTCAACGCCAGCCGTCTTGACGATGCAGCCATCGGCAGCGATGTTGCCGTAGAGCACGGCCAGGCCGCCGTCCTGCGAATAGGCATTGGCCTTGTTGCGAATGCAGCCGTGGGTGCGGTCGAGATCGAGTTCATTGAAGCGGCGGTCCTGCGAAAACGCCACCTGGGTCGGCACACCGCCCGGCGCCGCCTTGAAGAAATCATGAACGTTGATGTCGTGCTCGCGGACGACATCCCAGCGGTCAATGGCTTCGCCGAGGTTCTTCGCATGCACCGTCGGCTGATCGCGATTCAGGAGACCGGCGCGATCCAGCTCGCCAAGGATGCCCATGATGCCGCCGGCGCGATGCAC
>DDWF01000244.1:2577-2832 GCA_002345845.1 Betaproteobacteria bacterium UBA2293
GCACGGTATTGGTCGAACCGCCCATGGCCACGTCCAGCGTCATGGCGTTTTCGAAGGCCGCCTTGGTGGCGATCGAACGCGGCAGCACCGAGGCATCGTCCTGTTCGTAGTAGCGCTTGCACAACTCGACGATCTGCCGGCCGGCACGCAGGAACAATTGCTTGCGATCGGCATGCGTGGCGACGACCGTGCCGTTGCCCGGCAAACTGAGGCCCAATGCCTCGGTCAGACAGTTCATCGAATTGGCGGTGAACA
>DDWF01000248.1 GCA_002345845.1 Betaproteobacteria bacterium UBA2293
GCCAGCCGGCGAGGATTTGCAGCACACCAGTCAGGATGGTCGCGGCGAGCAGGTATTGCAGGCCGTGTTCCTTGACGAGCATCACCATCAGCAGCGCCATCGCACCGGTGGCGGCGGAGATCATGCCCGGTCGGCCGCCTGTAAAGGCCATCACGGCGGCGATGCAGAAAGAGGCATACAAGCCCACTTTGGGATCGACGCCAGCGATGATGGAAAAGGCGATGGCCTNNAGCAGATCGTTGCGGACATTGGATAGCCAGTCCTGGCGGAGGGTTTTTATGTTGAGCATGTCGGGGGGAAAGCAAAAGACGAAGCGGGCGCCAAGCATTGGGCGCGCGTGGCGGCGGCCGGGGATGCCGCCGTCAAGGTGCTTGAGTCGGGGAACTAGGGCGGTGTCGGCTGGCTATGGGCCAGGCAGGGACGCGCGGGGGAAGTGATTCGGGAAGTTTGCAGCATATGCGGATTTTAACAGACCCCATATCTTGGCCTCCCTCGATCTCTGGAAAGTCGGCGCTGACGGTACGGCGGAGTGTCTGGAGAGGCTCGCCGGTTTGACCGCTGCCATCCGATTTCGGATACTCCGTCTTTGCAACGAGGCCCGCATGACAACCACCGCAGAACACGAAGAACGCGCCCGGCTCGAAACCGTCAAGACGGCGCTGCGCCACGCCCTCTGGAAACTCGACGCGCGGCTGGACCATTACGACGCCGAGATCAAGCAGCAGAAGGAACACATGTGGGATGCCCGTCGCGACATGGACCACATCGAGAAGATCGCCGCGCGGCAATCCATCGAGCAGTCCGGCACGTCCGCCGACGTGGCGCTGGACGAGCGGCGGCGTTTGCAGAAGTTGCTCCACTCGCCCTATTTCGGCCGCGTCGATTTTCTGCGCGCGGGCGAAGCGCAGGTGCTGCCGGTGTATGTCGGCGTGCATTCCTTCACTGACGAGGAGAAGAAGGCGCAACTGGTTTACGACTGGCGCGCGCCGATTTCCACGCTGTTCTACGATGTCGAAACCGGCCCGGCGCAGTATGTCGCACCGGGCGGCACGATGCGTGGCGAGGTGACGCTCAAGCGCCAGTTCCGCATCCGCGACGGCGAGCTGGATTTTGTGCTGGAAAGCGGGCTGAACATCCACGACGAGGTCTTGCAGGAGACGCTCTCGCGCGCCGCCGACGACAAGATGAAGCACATCGTCGCCACCATCCAGCGCGACCAGAACGCCATCGTCCGCAACGAGGAGGCGCAGACCATCATCATCCAGGGCGTGGCCGGCTCGGGCAAGACCTCCATCGCCCTGCACCGCATTGCCTTTCTGCTCTACCGGTTCAAGGACACGCTGTCCTCGCAGGACATCCTCATCATCTCGCCGAACAAGGTGTTCGCCGACTACATCTCGCGCGTGCTGCCCGAACTGGGCGAGGAGCAGATCGCCGAGACGGAAATGGATGCGCTGGCCGCCGAACTGCTTGAGCACCAGTACCGCTGTCAGACCTTCTTCGAACAGACCGCGCTGCTGGCGGAGAAGGATGACCCGGAATTGCAGGCGCGCATCCGCGAAAAATCCACGCTCGCCTTCCTCAAGCAGATCGACGCCTACGCCGAGCATGTCGACCAGACCTGCTTTCAGGCGCGCGAAATCCGTGTCGGCCGGCGCATCGTGCCCGACTGGTTCATCGACGAAACCTTCCGCAAGCATCGCGGCATGTCGCTCAAGGAACGGATGGCACAACTCGTCCACGCCATCGAGCTCAACCTCGGCATCTACTACAACATGGACGTGATGCCCGAACAGCGCGCCGCGATCAAGGTGGCGCTCAAGACAATGGTCAAGCAAAGCAGCCTGCGCGAGACCTACAAGAATTTCTACGCCTGGCTCGGCCGACCGGAACTGTTCAAGCCGGCGAAGCACGCCATGCTCGAACATGCGGACGTGTTTCCGCTGATCCACCTCAAGTTCCGCCTCGAAGGCCTGCGCCCGGTGCATCGCAATATCAAGCATCTGGTCATCGACGAGATGCAGGACTACACGCCGGCGCAATATGCCGTGCTCTCCAGGCTGTTCCGCTGCAACAAAACCATTCTGGGCGACGCCAACCAGTCCGTGAATCCCATGAGCGCTGCGACGGCGGAAACCATCCGGGATGCGGTCGGCGGCGGCGAGGTCGTGCGCCTCAACAAAAGTTACCGGTCGAGCTACGAGATCGCACGCTTCTCGCAGCGCATCGCGCCGAATCCGGACCTCGACCCGGTCGAGCGTCACGGCGAGAAACCGCGGGTGCTCTCTTTCAAGACACGCAAGGCGGAAATCGCCGGGATCAGGAATGCCGTCGTCGCTTTCCACGACCAGCGGCAACACCACACGCTCGGTATCGTCTGCAAGACGCAGAAACAGGCCGAGCAACTCTACATGGCGCTCAATGCGGCCCTGAGCGCAGGCGAAAACTTGTTGACCTTAGGCGGCGCGGCGCACGACATCCATCTGCTGACGGCCGCGAGCGCCGCCTTTGCGCCGGGCGTCGTGCTGTGTTCCGCGCACCTGGCCAAGGGTCTGGAGTTCGACGAAGTGATCGTGCCGCAGGCGAGCGCCGAAAATTACATCTCGGCGCTCGACCGCAATCTGCTCTATGTCGCCTGCACCCGCGCCATGCACCGGCTGACGCTGACCTGCGTCGGCGCAGCGACAGGCTTCGTGCGGGAATAGCGCAAAAGTCGGCGCTGGCGGGANNAAATGCCCCGAAGCGGGTACGGCGACGCCATTCGTCTCAGCCGAGCAGCTTGATGATGTCCTCGACCGCCGGCACCTTGCCCGCGATCTTCACCTGGCCATCGATCGCCACCGCCGGGGTGAACATCACGCCGCGCTGGGCAATCGCTTTCATGTCGTAAAGATGCTCGACTTCCGCGCTCTTGCCGGTTTGCACCAGCGCGGCCTGCACGCGACGTTCGGTTTCGTGGCACTTGGCACAGCCACTGCCGAGGATTTCGATTTTCATGATGCGCTCCTTTCGATCAGGCGGAGAAGACGAAATTGCCGGCGAACCAGCCGGCGAAGGTGCCGAGGACGATGATGGTCAGCACATAGACGACGGCTTTCTTTGGGCCAAAGATGCGCGCGATGGCAAGCCAGTTCGGCAGACTTAGCCCCGGCCCGGTGAGCAGCAGGGTCAGGGCCGGCCCTTTGCCCATGCCCATCTTCATCAGCGAATCGACAAAAGGCGCTTCGGTCATCGTGGCGAAGTAGCTGACGCTGCCGAGCAGCGTGGCGAGGAAGGACGCGGACAGCGACGAGCCGCCAAGCCATTCCTGCACCCAGGCTTGCGGAATCAGCCTGGTGATGACGCCGACGACGAAGACGCCGATCAGCAGGTAGGGGAAAATCGTGCGCACGAACCACCACGATTCGTTGAGCCAGTCCTTGAGTTCGTCCTTCGATTTCGCATGCCAGGCGTAGCCGAACACCGCGACCGACGACACCAGCCAGACCACGACCTTGTGCCAGTAGGGGCCGTGCTGGATCAGATAATTCGGCGCCAGCAGCGAAACGATCAGCAGGCCCAGCAGAATCAGGTCGGAACGGCCCACCAGTCGCGGCGCAGCGTCGGCGGGCGCGGCCGCCTGCATCGTCGCCAGCCGTTCCGCCTCTTCGCGGCGGAAGACGAAGCTCATCACCCAGCCGACGATGAAGGCCATCAGGAGCGCCGTGACGACGCGCACGACCAGCATCTCGGTGCCGAGGATGGTGCCGGTGTAGGTGAGCGCGAGGATGTTGGCCGCCGGCGCGACCCACAGCAGGATGAAGGCGGCGCCGATGGCCGCGCCGCCGTAATAGAGCCCGCTGCCGACCGGGATGACCGTGCAGGAACAGGCGGCGATGAAGAAGCTGCCACCCGCGGCGGTCGGGAAAGAGCGCAACTTGCTGGTCGCCGCGCCGAGGTAATGGATGATGGCTTCCTTCGAAACGAAAGTCACCATCGCACCGGCCAACAGGAAGGCCGGAATCAGACAGGTCAGCACATGCAGGGCAACATAGTCCCACAACGCCAAGCCACCCGCTTCGAGAAGTTCGATGATCATGATCTCTCCCTCGATCACGCTTTACATACAGGTGAATATAGACCCCGCAGCGACACTTTCGCCACCCTTATTCGTGGAGACGATGACCGAGTCATAAGGATGCTATGCCTTCGACCGATGCTGCTGTTGCCAGGCCTTTTCGCCTTCCATGATCGCCATGACCCCGAGGGCGACGGCGGCGATTTCCCCCCAGGCAGCCAGGCTGATGGGGGCCGTGCCGAAAACCTGCTGGAAAGCGTCAAGATAGGTGAAGGCGAGTTGCAGCAGCAGCATGGTGCCGGCGCCGAACCAGACCCAGAGGTTCGAGAAGGGCGCCGCGTGCCAGCGCGAGCTGGAACAGGCCGAAGGCATCGCCACCGCCCAGTGGTGCGCGCAATAACGCTCAGCGTGTCACCCGCGCGGCGAGCCAGGTGATCGCCACGGCGACCGCCATCAGCGCGAAGGCGATACCGACCTGGCTGATCCGCTCGGGGGCAATCAGCAGCAGCCCGCCGAGCTGGAGCATCATCAGGCCGGAGAGCAGCTTGAGCAGGCGGCCTTCGCGCTCGGTGAGCTTGCGCGCGCCGAGCGTGCGTGCGAAGACGACGACGATGGCGGCGAGCGGCAGCACGTAGATCAGGTTGTAGGCGGCAAGCCAGGCGTAACGCGCGCCAACCGGCAGGTCGGCCAGCGTCAGCAGGCGCGTATAGACCATCGGGAAGCCGGCCGTGCAGAGCAGCTCGTAAAAGTTCGCTGCGACGGCGAGGACGATTGTGGCGGCGAGCATCGTCGGCAGGCTTTCGGCCACGAGGATGGCGCGGGCGCGGCGGAAGATGTCGGGCTTCTTCGATTCCGGGATCGACAGCGATACGCCCTGTTCGAACCAGAAGAAGTCCTTGACGTTGACGACGCCGACGAGGACGGCCAGCAGGCCAGCCGCCAGCGTCACCCAGGCGAGATGGCCGAAGAGCTGGAAGACGTTGAGCCACGCGGCCATGAAGGCGAAGTACATCAGGCCGGAGATGGCTACAAAGACGCCGCCGATGAGCAGCATGCGCCACCGGCTTTTCTGGTGCGCCATCATCGACAGCAGGAACAGCAGCACGAAGAAGGCGCAAGGGTTGAAGGCATCCAGCCCGGCCAGCACCAGCGTCAGCGCCGGCAGCGAGAGGCTCGCGGCGTCGACGCCGCCGATCAGCGGGAGGTCGATGCGTTCGGCCGCCCGCGCTGCGTCGATGATGGATGCTCCCGCCGCCACCCGCGCGCGGCAGGCATCGAGCCGGTCTGCCAGCAGCGTGCCCATGCCGTCGGGACTGTCCCAGCCGACCTGCATCTCGCCGCAGAAGACGAAGGCCGGTACCGCCGCGGCTTCGCCGCCGATTCGGCGCGCGAGCGCTGCGTAACGCGCGACGTTGGCATCGCTGCGCGACAGTTCCAGCTCATGTACCCTGACCCACGGCCGCTGTTCGGGAATCGCGACGACATGCGAATGTGCCGCCGGACAGTGCGGGCAGGTCAGCGACCAGAAGAAGTAAAGCTGGATCTGCGGCTGGCCGGTGGCGTCGGGGACAGTCCACGGATCGTCCTCGGCGCGCGCACCGAACACCGCGCACAGAAGCACCAGAAGGGGCAGAAGGGGCAGCAGCCACTTGCGGGCCATCGATGCTTCAGCCGGATTTGCGCCGCAGCGCGGCGAGCAGCAATTCAGCCGGATTGAAGGCATCGCGCCGGCCGGCCAGATCGGTGTCGAGCACGAGTTCGGCGTCCTTGCAGTAGACGAGGCTGCCATGCGCGTCGATACGCCTGGCGGCGACGTTGAATTCCATTTTTTGGGCGGGTTTGGTCATCGTCGCGTTCCTATCAAAAGTCGGCGCTGGCGGGACGGCGTTTCAGCGAATTCAACCACGCATCGTGACGACCGGCGGTGTCAATTCGGGCCGGGTGATGGCGAAACGGGCGCATTCGTACCGCAACCGGACAGCCCCGCCGCCAGCAAGAGCAACCACAAACTCTTTCGCATTACTCACAGGATCGCGTTGAACAGATAGCCGACGATGACGATGCCGCTGGCGACGATGGCGACGTAGATGGCGATCAGGCGCAGCTTCAGCGCCTTGCGCAGGATGATCATCTCGGNNACAGGGCGACGACGCTCATCATGAAAGCCAGCAGCGTGCCCATCGCGGCGCCCTTGCCGTATAGCGCCTCGACGATGGGAATTACGCCCGCCGTGTTGGTGTACATCGGCACCCCGATGGCGACGGCGGCCGGCACGGCCCACCAGGCTTCCTTGCCCATCAGCGTCGCCATCAGTTCCTGCGGCACGTAGCCGTGGATGCCGGCGCCGATGGCGATGC